>NZ_NKFM01000032.1:0-171640 GCF_002223085.1 Burkholderia sp. HI2714
GATCACCAGCCACCCACCAGACCCGGTGACAACACCCCCCGGATCATGACTGCGACTGGGGGCGGGAATCATGCCGGGTCTGGCTGGCCAAAGCCCCGATTATCGGGGCGTGAAGATAGTAACGGGGCCGGCCGCTTGCGCGTCAGGCCCGCGCGAGCGAGCGGCGCTTCATCTCGAGCTGCGTGATCAGCCGCTGCAGCGTGTTCTCCGCGCTGCCCGGCAGCGACATGTAGCGGAAGCCGAGCTGGTAGCGCCGCGACCCGTTCGGCATCTGCGTCGAACGCTGCGACACGAGCTGCAGGTCGAGCGACAGCTTGCCGTGGCCGGTCAGCGTGAGCTCGACGTCGGGCAGCAGCGTGCCGACCTCGAGCGCCTCGACGCGTTCGTCGGCCGTGCGCAGCCCCACGCCGCCGAGCGACAGGTTGTGCACCTCGAACACGAAGCTTTCGCCGTCCGGCAGCTTGCCGCGGCACAGGAACGGATCGACGATCGGCGCATCGACGCGGAAATATTCGCGGCGCTGGATGCACATCAGCACGTCGGGGAAATCGGCGACGAACGCGGGCAGCCCCTCGTAGCGCGTCTCGCGCGGCGTGCCCGTGGAGAATTCGACGCGCACGCCCTCCGGCGCGGCCGCGAACGTGCAGTGCGACGCGCCGAGGATGCCGGCGTTCTGCTCCGACAGCGCACCCCAGTCGAACGTAAACGTCCGCGCGCCGACATCCACCTCGAGCAGGCGCGTGACGAGCTGGCCGCCCGGGTACTGGACGGTCAGGAAATCGCCGCGATTGACGAGGTTGCGCAGCTGCACGCCGATTTCCAGTGGATTGCGGCGGGCATAGTCGGGCCCGGAGTGGCCTGCATCCAGGCTGGGGTCCGTCGACGTTTCGATATTCATGGCTAGCCGGTCATTCTTGTCATGGGCGCCCGGGGCAACCGGTGCGCAATAAAACCGGGCCAGAACGTGGGCCCGGTCGCAGGTCTCTCACACTTAGCGGCAGTGCTGACCGAAAGTTTAGATCGAATTGGGGATTTTTTTCGCGCAAACGTTGAAACCGCGCGCGGCGGGCTGCCGGGCGCGGTCCAGAGGGGTGCAACAGGCAGTCGCCGACGGGGCCGTCAGCCGATCTGCTGCATGATCGAGATCAGCTTTTTCGCGTAATTCGGGTCGGTCGCGTAGCCGGCCTTCTGCATGCCGTGCGCGAAGCCTTCGACGCTGCGGCTCGCGCTCAGCACGCCCGAGTAGCGCGGATTGTTCTTCAGCAGGTTCGCGTAATCGGTCATCGCGTGCTCGTACGAGTCGTACGCGCGGAATTTCGCGACCACGCGGCGCGGCGTGCCGTTCACGTATTCCGTGGTCAGCGCCGACACCGTGCGGCCGGTCCAGCCCTTGGTCGCCTTGATGCCGAACACGTTGTAGCTCGTCGAGCCATCGGTCGCGCGGATCTCGCGCTTGCCCCAGCCCGATTCGAGCGCGGCCTGGCCGACGATGAAGCGCGCCGGGATGCCGGTCGACGCGCTGGCCGCCTGCGCGGGGCCCGCGAGCCGGTCGACGAACGCGTCGGCGTCCTGCACGCCGCTCGCGCCCTTCAGCGGCGGCGTCAGCGCGCTGCCGGCCGAGTAGCCGCGCGTGCCGGCGAGCCCGCCGTTGTTGGCCGCGTTCGCGTAGGCCTTCGCCATCGCGTTCATCGCGGCGAGACCGCCTTCGTTGCCGGACGCGCCGAAGCCGTCCGCGCCCAGCCCGGCCGCGCCGACGTCGGCCGCCGTTTCGCTGCCCGCGCCCTGCCCCGCATTGCGCAGCAGCTGCTTCATCAGCGCATCGGCCACGCCGATCCCGCGCGTCGACATCTGCTGCGCGAGCTGCTGGTCGAGCATCGACGTGTACATCTTCGACGTATGCGAATCGAACAGCCCGCCGTCGGGCGACGCGTCGCGCATGCTCTTGAGCATCATCTGCGTGAACATCGCGTCGAACTGGCCGGCGACCGCCTTCGCGCCGGCCCGCGGCGATTGCTTCGCCTGCTCGCGCAGGGCGTCGAAACCCTGCACGTCGAGCGCAAAGCGCTGCGTGAGGTCGTTCGCGTTCGGGAGACTGGCTGCCATTTAGATGATCTCCAGGTCGGCGCGCAGCGCGCCGGCGGCCTTCATCGCCTGCAGGATCGACATCAGGTCCGCGGGCGTCGCGCCGAGCGTGTTCAGCGCCTTCACGACGTCGGCGAGATTCGCGCCGGCCGTCACCATTTTCAGCGCGCCGTTGTCCTGCTTCAGCTGGATCTGCGACTGCTGCGCCACCACCGTCTGCCCGTTCGAGAACGGCCCCGGCTGCGACACCACCGGCTGCGTGTTGACGACGACCGACAGGTTGCCGTGCGCGACCGCGCAGCTCTGCAGCGTGACCATCTGGTTCATCACGATCGAGCCGGTGCGCGCGTTCAGGATCACCTTCGCCGCGGCCTTGTCCGGGCTCACGTCGAGGTTCTGCAGCCGCGCCATGAACGCGACCTGCTGCGCCGAATCGGCCGGCGCGGCGAGCTGGATCGTGCGGCCGTCGAGCGCCGTCGCGGTGCCCGGGCCGAAGCTCGAGTTGACCGCGGACACGATCCGCTGCGCGGTGCCGTAGTCCATGTCGTTCAGTTGCAGCTGCAGCACGCCGTTCATCTGCGCGATCGCGTTCGGCACCGAACGCTCGACGATCGCGCCGCCGACGATCCGGCCGGCCGCGAGCTGGTTCACCTGCACGCGGCTGCCGTTCGCGCTGGCGCCGGCGCCGCCGACCGCCATGTTGCCCTGCGCGAGCGCATAGACCTGGCCGTCCGCGCCTTTCAGCGGCGTCAGCAGCAGCGTGCCGCCGCGCAGGCTCTTCGCGTTGCCGAGCGACGACACGGTGACGTCGAGCGCCTCGCCCGGCCGCGCGAACGGCGGCAGCGTGGCGGTCACCATCACGGCCGCGACGTTCTTCAGCTGCATGTTGCTCAGCTGCGACGCGCCGCCGTTGGCCGACCCGTTGTTGATCGAGATGCCGAGGTTCGCGAGCATGTTCGCGAGCGTCTGCGTCGTGAACGGCGTCTGCATCGTCTGGTCGCCCGTGCCGTCGAGGCCGACGACGAGGCCGTAGCCGATCAGCGGGTTGTCGCGCACGCCCTGGATCTGTGCGAGATCCTTCAGGCGTTCCGCGTGCGCGGGCGCCGCGCCGAATACGCACGCCGCGGCCACGGCCGCGAACGCGACGGCGAGCCGCGCGGCGGCATGCGCGCGGGCCGGGAAGCGGGCGAGAAGCGTCTTCTGCATCGTCATCACCACGGCGCGATGTTGAGGAAGAAGCGCTGCAGCCAGCCCATCGTCTCGGCTTCGTTGATGTAGCCCTTCGACGAGTATTCGATCTTCGCGTCGGCGACCTGCGTCGAGTAGACGGAGTTCGCGCCCGAGATCGTGTTCGGGTTCACGACCCCCGAGAAGCGCACGAATTCGTTGCCCTGGTTGATCAGCATCTGCTTCTCGCCGCTGACCACGAGGTTGCCGTTCGGCAGCACGTTGGTGACGGTCACCGTGATCGTGCCGTTGAACGTGTTCGCCGCGCTGGCACCGCCGGTCGCCGCGAACTTGTTGTTGCCGGCGGCCGACAGGTTCGCCTTCGCGAACAGCCCGCCGAGGAAGCCGGCCGTCGGCACGTTGAAGTCGGTGTTGCCCTGCCGGTTCGTGTTCGCCCCCGACGACTTGGTCGCGTTGATGTTCTCCGCGATCATGATCGTCAGGATGTCGCCGACGTTGCGCGGACGCTGATCCTCGAAGAGCGGCCGCCCCGCGTAGCCGGGGTTGTAGATCGAGCCGGGCGCCTGCATCGACATCGGCGTCGGCGGCTGCGCCGTCATCGGCTGCTGGATGATCGGATCGCGTGGAATCTGCGCGCAACCGGCGGCGAACGCCGCCACCGCGACCGCGCATGCGGCGCGGACGGTGGCTGACGGGAGGAGGCGAACCTGCTTCATGGCGACGACGGGTGTTCCGGTTAGCTCTTCATCTGCGTGACGGTCTGCAGCATCTGGTCGGACGTCGTCACGGCCTTGCTGTTGATCTCGTAGGCACGCTGCGTCTGGATCATGTTGACGAGCTCCTGCACGACGTTCACGTTCGACGCTTCGACGTAGTTCTGGTTGAGCGTGCCCGCGCCGTTCAGGCCCGGCTGCGACACGTTCGGCGCGCCCGACGACGTCGTCTCGGAGAACAGGTTCTCGCCGCGCGCTTCGAGGCCGGCCGGGTTGATGAAGGTCGCGACCTGCAGCGAGCCGATCTGCACCGAATTGGTCGAGCCCGCCTGCGTGACCGTCACGACGCCGTCCTTGCCGATGGTCAGCGACGTCGCGTTCTGCGGGATCGTGATCGCCGGCAGGACCTGGTAGCCGCTCGACGTGACGAGCTGGCCCTGCGCGTTGGTCTGGAACGCGCCGTCGCGCGTGTAGGCGTTCGTGCCGTCCGGCATCAGCACCTGGAAGAAGCCGGCGCCGTTGATCGCGACGTCCTTCGCGTTGCCGGTCTGCGTGAGGCCGCCCTGCGTGTACCGGCGCTCGGTCGCGACCTGCTGCACGCCGGTGCCGAGCTGCAGGCCCGACGGCAGTTCCGTCTGCTGCGTCGAGTTCGCGCCCGGCTGGCGGATGGTCTGGTACAGCAGATCCTCGAACACCGCGCGCGACGCCTTGAAGCCGTTCGTGCTGGTGTTCGCGAGGTTGTTCGAAATCACGTCCATCTGCGCTTGCTGCGCGTTCATGCCGGTGGCGGCGATGTAGAGCGAACGGTTCACTTGTCAGTTCTCCTGCGTGGGCTGGCGCGGGCGCTCAGCTGAAATTGAGCAGCTGGTTCGCCGTCTGCTCGTTCTGGTCGGCCGTCTGGATCAGCTTCGACTGCAGCTGGAACGCGCGCGCGTTGTCGATCATCGCGACCATCGCGGTCACCGGGTTGACGTTGCTGCCTTCGAGCGAATTCGGCGTGACGACCACGTTCGGGTCGGCGTCGGCCGGATTGCCGTCGGCGGTACGGAACAGCCCGTCGTTGCCGCGCGTGAGCGTGGCCGGATCGGGGTTCACGAGCTTCATCTGGTCGACGATCGCGACCGCCGTCGGCGGGTCGCCCGGCATCAGCGCGGAAATCGTGCCGTCCTTGCCGATCGTCACTTCCGCGTTCGGCGGCACCGAGATCGGGCCGCCGTTGCCGACCACCGGCAGGTTGCTCGCGGTGACGAGCTGGCCGTTCTCGTCGACATGCAGGTTGCCGGCGCGCGTGTAGCCCTCGCTGCCGTCGGCCGCCTGCACCGCCAGCCAGCCCGCGCCCTGCACGGCGACGTCGAGCGGGTTGCCGGTGCGCGTGATCGGACCCGGCGCGTAGTCGGCGCCGGGCGTCGACGCGAGCACGTAGGTGCGCGTCGTCGTCGGGTCGATGTTGCTGCCGTCGCCGAAATTCATCGGCACCGCGCGATACGTCGCGAGTTGCGCGCGAAAGCCCGTCGTCGACGCGTTCGCGAGGTTGTTCGCGACCACCGCCTGCTGGTCGAGCGACTGCGACGCACCCGTCATCGCCGTGTAGATCAGTCGGTCCATGGCTGCCCGTTATCCGCGCTTACAGGTTGATGAGCGTCTGGTCGACGGTCTGCTGCGTCTTGATCGTCTGCGCGTTCGCCTGGTAGTTGCGCTGCGCGGTGATCAGGTTGACGAGCTGCGACGTGAGGTCGACGTTCGAGTTTTCCAGCGCGCTGCCCTGCAGCTTGCCGTGGTTCGTGCTGCCCGGCGCCGAGATCTGCGGCACGCCCGACGCGGAGCTTTCCGCGTACTGGTTGCCGCCGAGGTTCACCAGCCCGTTCGGGTTGTTGAAGTTCGCGAGCGCGATCTGGCCAAGCACGGCGGTCTGGCCGTTCGAGTAGTTGCCGGTCAGCTTGCCGTCGGTGCCGATCGTATAGGTCGTCAGCGTGCCGCTCGCGTAGCCGTCCTGCGCGAGGTTGTTCACGCCGTTCTTGCCGCCGTACTGCGTCGTGCCGGTCAGGTCGAGCGTGAGGCTCTGCGGCGTCGCCGAGCCGTCGGTGTTCGGCACCGTGAACTGGAACTGGCCGACCGACGTGGTCGGCGTGGCCGGCGTGCCCGTCGTCGTGCTCTTGATCGCGCCCGACGAGTCGAACGTGACCGTGCCGAGATCCGTGGTGGCGCCGCCCTGCACGCCCGCGTACGCTTCCCACGTGCCGGCCGCGGACTTCACGAAGTACATGTTGACCGCCTGCGAACCGCCGAGCGAGTCGTACACCTGGATCGACGTCGAGTAGTTGTAGGTCGTGTTGTCGGTCGCGCTGAACGGCGTCTTGGTCGGCACCGCGTCCTGCGAGTTCAGGTTGAACTGCGCGGCGATCTTGGTCGTCGCGGTCGGCGCGATGTTGGTCGTCGGCGCCTGCAGCGGCACGGTCTGCGCGGTGTTGATCACGCCGCCGCCGTTGGCTGCGTAGCCCATCAGGTTACGGCCTTGCGAATCGACGATGAAGCCGTTCTTGTCGCGCTGGAACGTGCCGTCGCGCGAGTAGGTCGTCACGCCGTTGTTCGACATCTGGAAGAAGCCGTTGCCGTTGATCGCGACGTCGAGCGACGAGCTCGTCGTGTTGATCGTGCCCTGGCCGAAGTTCTGCTGCACCGCGTTCAGCGACGTGCCGATACCGATCTGCGTGTTGGTCGACGTCGCGACCGAGTTCGCGTACATGTCGGCGAACTGCGCGGTGCTCGACTTGAAGCCGACCGTGTTCGCGTTCGCGATGTTGTTGCCGATCACGTCGAGCGCGTTCGATGCACCCGCGAGGCCGCTCAGACCCTGTTGATAACCCATTTCGGTCTCCGTTTCGAGATTGCTCGGTCAGTATCAGTTGGAGGTGGTGCCGCCGCCGGGCGACGACGCGGCGTTCGGGAAAATCGAGGCGACCTGGGTCAGCCCCACGGTCGTGCCGTTCGACAGCACGAGCCCCGCCGTGCCGTCCGCCTGCTTGATCACGCTCTGCACGGTCGACGCCGCGAGCGTCGTGGCCGGCTGCGGCGTGCCGTTGCTGTCGGTGTACGACGCGCTGACGGTGTACTTGCCGTCCGGCAGTGCGTTGCCCGCCGCGTCGGTCGGCGTCCAGTTGAACGGCACGGTGCCGGCCGACTGCGCGCCCGCGTTGATCGTGTTCACCACGGTGCCCGCCGCGTTCTTCACGGTGATCGTCAGGTTCGACACCGAACTCGCGAGCGACACGCCGAACGGCGACGCCGCGCCGCTCTTCACCGCGACCGCATTGCCCGGCGCGAGCACGTTCGTGCCGATCAGCAGCGCGGCCTGCGTCTGCTGGCCGGCCGTGAGCTGCGAAGACAGCGACGTGAGCGACGTGTTCAGCTGCGCGATGCCGCTCACCGTGTTGATCTGCGCGAGCTGCGACGTCATCTGCGAGCTGTCGACCGGGCTGGTCGGGTCCTGGTTCTGCAGCTGCGTGACGAGCAGCTTCAGGAACGTCGCCTGCAGGTCGCTCGCCGACGTGCCGTTGGTCGACGACACTTTGTTGGTGTTCATCGTGTCGGTCGGCAGGTTCGACACGTTGGTGCCGTTGCTGCCGATCGTCGTGCTGGAGGAAGTCATCCTGGGTGGCCTTCTGTCGGAACTGTCGGGTCGGTAAGGTCGGTCGGCGCGGCTTACGAGCCGATCGTCAGCGTCTTGAGCATCAGCGTCTTCGCGGTGTTCAGCGTCTCGACGTTGGCCTGGTACGAGCGCGATGCCGAGATCATGTTCACCATCTCCTGCACCGGATCGACGTTCGGCATCTGCACGTAGCCGTTCGAATCGGCGGCCGGGTTCGACGGGTCGTAGGTCGACTTCATCGGCGACGGGTCGTCCATCACCTTCGTCACGCGCACGCCGCCCACGCCCTGGCCGGACGCGGTGCGCGCGCCGCCGATCGGGTCGGTCGCGAACACGACCTGCTTGGCCTTGTACGGCTTGCCGTCGGGGCCGGTCGCGCTGTCGGCGTTCGCGAGGTTCGACGCGGTGACGTTCAGGCGCTGCGACTGCGCGGACAGCGCCGAGCCGGCGACGCCGAAGATGTTCATCAACGAGGGCATGGAAGCTCCTTTTGCTCGGATTCGGAGGCGGTACGCGCCGTTACTGGTTCGACGTGATCGCGGCGATCATCGCCTTGATCTGCTGGGTCATCACGGTCATCCCGGTCTGGTAGTGCAGCGCGTTGTTCGCGAACTGCACGCGCTCGACGTCGAGATCGACCGTGTTGCCGTCGAGCGACGGCTGCAGCGGCATCCGGTATTGCGCACGGCCGTAGTCGTCCGACGGGCCGCCCGTCGGGATCAGCTTCGCGGTGCCGGCCATGTGGCCCGCCGCCGTCGACACCATCGACATCCCGTTCGTCACGCCGGCCGGCTGTGCCATCGGCAGTTGCGCCGCGTTGCTCGGCGCGAGGCCGCCGCCTGCCTGCTTCAGCGAGCGCGCGAGCGTCGACGCGAAATCGACGTCGCGGGCCTGGTAGCCGGGCGTGTCGGAGTTCGCGATGTTCGACGACAGCAGTTCCTGCCGGTAGGCGCGCACGTCCAGCGCCTGTCGGCCGAACGCGAATTCCGCATCGAGTTTGTCCAGCATGTGTGCGTCTCTCCGTATGAAGCGCTGCACGCCCCTCGCGCCGGATGGCGACGCGAGAGGCTTTTTTCCATGACAGCGATGGTAGGCGCCGGACGCAACCGGCAATCGGGCGAATAACGCGGCAAAGGCCCCCTCTATTCATCGTTTGCGCGACCGCCCCGCTCCCTAGAATGCGAAGCGGAGCAACGGATCGGGGATACGGCGATGACTGGCAGCGCACTTCGCGGAAGGAACGGGCGGCTCACGCACGTCCGGCGTGCGTTTGCGCTCGCCGCGGCGCTGTCGGCGCTGTGGATCGCCGCCCCGGCCGCGCACGCGGACGACGCGATGATCGTGATTCCGGGGCGCGGCGAGACGGCCGAAACCGCGCTCGCGCACGCCAATGCGGCGAGCGGCGGGCAGTTCGGCGGGAATGCGGCGATGGTGCCGGCTTCGGGCCTGGCGCCGGACACGGGTCGTGCCGCGAGCGGCGCGGGTACCGCCGCCGGCGCGTCCGGCACCGGCTACGCGGCGCAACCGGCTGGCACGATGGTCGTGACGACCGTCCCGGCGCCTGCGCCTGCGCCAGCCTCAGCGCTGCGCCCTGCCTATGCAGCCGCCCGCGCGAACGCCGGAACCGGATATGGCGCGGCGCGCGCCGCCGATCCGAACGCGATCGCGACGGTCGTCGCCGGGACGGCAGAACCCACATCGAATTCCGCACGGCCGGCCCCGCAGCCGGCCATGGCCGCACGCCTGGCGGCGGCCCGTGCCGCATCCGCCGCGCCGGCGCCGCGCGCCGTCCCGGTTTCCGCGAACCCGGCCCCGGCGGCCAATGCCGCCAACGCGGCCCAACCCGCGACGCCGCCCGGCCAGCAGGATCCCGAGTCGATCCGCCGCACGGCCCTCACGTTCCTGCAGCAGCAGGTCGCGGGCCTGCCCGGCAAGACCACCACGACGGTCACGACCGCGTTTCCGCGCGGGCTCGCCGCGTGCACGACGCTCGAACCGTTCATGCCGACCGGCGCGCGCCTGTGGGGCCGCACGACGGTCGGCGTGCGCTGCGCGGGCGAGCGGCCGTGGACCGTCTACCTGCAGGCGAAAGTCACCGTGCAGGCCACCTACTACGTCGCCGCGCGCCAGATCGCGCCCGGCGAGCCGCTTTCCGCGGCCGACCTGGTCGCCCGCGACGGCGACCTGACGGTGCTGCCGCTCGCGGTGATCACCGATCCGGCGCAGGCGATCGGCGCGACCGCGCTCGCGCGCATCTCGGCCGGGCTGCCGCTGCGGCAGGACCTGCTGAAGAGCGCGGCGTCGGTGTCGGCCGGCCAGACGGTGCGGGTCGTCGCGGCCGGGCCCGGTTTCACGATTTCGGCCGAGGGCAGCGCACTGGCGAATGCGGCGCCCGGCCAGTCGGTACGGGTGCGGATGGCGGCGGGCCAGATCGTCACGGCGATCGTCAAGGACGCCGGTACCGTGGAAATTCCGCTATAGGGACGGATCTCGCGGCAAGAATGTAAAGAATTGTTTATTCGGGCCATTTCGGGCTCGCGATGCTAAAGTTCGGGCCGACCCGGCCGTTATCTGGGTCAAACCGAACAGGAAACCCATCGTGAAGATCGATTCCACTCCGAACCCGAGCCCCCTGGCGCCGACCGGCAACGGCGCGACCCGTGCGCAATCCGGCACGGCCTCGTCTTCGTCCGCGCAGGCGGCCGATGCGGGGTCGACCGGCGGTGACATGAGCGTGAACCTGTCGGGTCTGTCCGGCCGGTTGCGCTCGGTATCCGCGTCCGGCAACGGCGATATCGACACGGGTCTGGTCCAGTCGATCAAGGACGCGCTGAACAACGGCACGCTGACGATCGACGCGAACAAGATCGCCGACGGCGTATTGAATACCGCCCGAGAGCTGCTGCAGCAGCAGCGCCCGGGCAACTGAAGCGGGCCTCGCGAGGCCCGCCCCCCGGTTTGCCGGCGCTACCCGCGCCGGCGCGACGAGCATGACGCGATGAGAGAAGAGCTGCTGGCCACGGTCAACGACGAACACGCGACGGTCGAGGCGTTCGCGTCCCTGCTCGCGTACGAGGAAAAGGCGCTGACGATGGCGCAGCCGCTCGAGATGCTGCCGGGGATCGTCGAGAAGAAAAGCGAGCTGATCGACCGGCTCGCGCAGCTCGAACGCACGCGCGATACGCAGCTTTCCGCACTCGGCTTTCCGGCCGGCAAGAAGGGGATGGACCAGGCCGCCGAGCGCGATGCCCGCCTCGCCGGCCGCTGGCAGTTGCTGCAGCAGTCCGCCGAACGCGCGCGCCAGGCCAATGCGAACAACGGGATGCTGATCCGGATCCGGATGGACTACAACGAGCGCGCGCTCGCGGTACTGCGCTCGGCGCCCGCGCCGGCCGGCGTCTACGGCCCCGACGGGCGCGTGTCGGCCCTCACGCGCTGAAGCACTGACTGACCGGCGGCAGCGCCGCCACCGTACTTCCCCCGCCGTTCGCGGCACGTCACGTTTCGACAGACCGGGCCCGAGCCCGGCACCCACGGTCCCTTCCGATACACGGTCGCGCAGCCGCGCGCCGTCCCGTCACAACAATCAGAAGAGGGCCGCATGCCATATTTCCGCATTCCGTTTTCATCCCGCGTCGCTGCCGTTTCCGCTGTCGCCACGCTGGGCGCCGCCTTGACGCTCCCCGCCGCGCAGGCCGCCGGCCCCGCGCCGCTGCCCACGCCGACGGGCGACATGGCGCTGTCGCCGGCCGGCCCCGACATCGTGCCGCCGGCCGCATCGAGTGCGCCGGGCGCCACGCCGCGCGCGTCCCGCCGCGGGTCCGACACCTACACGTACCTGCGCTGCTGGTACCGGATCGACGCGGACCCGCTGAAGCCGGCCGCGACCTACGAATGGGCACTCAACCCCGCCGGCGGCGACTGGTATCGCGTGTCCGGCTACTGGTGGGCGGACGGCATCACGCAGTGGAAGAACATGTTCTACAGCACGACGACGCAGGACACGCTCGCCGACGTGTGCCGCAAGACGCTGGCCGCGAAAGGCATCAGGACCGACCTCGTGCAGGCGGTTGCGGCGAACAACGCGCTGTCGTTCAACTACACGGTGTGGACCATCGACGCCGCGCAGCAGGACGCGCGCGTCAACAAGCTGATCGTGTTCGGCGACAGCCTGTCCGACACGCAGAACATGTTCAATGCAAGCCAGTGGAAGCTGCCGAACGGCACGAGCTGGCAGGCGGGCCGCTTCAGCAACGGCCCGGTGTGGGCCGAATATCTCGCGAACGCGCTGCGGCTGCCGTTCTACAACTGGGCGATCGGCGGCGCGGCGACCGACCAGTACCTCGTCGTGCCGGGCCTCGTGCAGCAGATCGACTCGTGGCGCGAATACATGGATCGCGCGCCGGACTACCGGCCCGCCAACACGCTGTTCGCGGTGTTCGCGGGCGGCAACGATCTGGTGAACTACGGGCGCTCGCCCGAGCAGGCGGCGAATGCGGTGCGCGACAGCCTCGAGCGGCTCGCCGCGGCCGGCGCGACGCGGATCATGCTCGTCACGCTGCCGGACGTGTCGCGCGCGCCGGTGTTCGCGACCCGCACCGACACTGCGAGCGTCGCCGCGCAGGTGAAGGACTACAACCAGCGCCTCGCGGACGCGGCCGCCGCGCTGCGCGCCCGCTACGGCGCGACGCTGCGGCTCGAGGTATTCGATGCGTACGCGCTGTTCGACGACCTGCTGAGCCACCCGGCCCAGTACGGCTTCGACGACGCGAAGCGTTCATGTCTCGACATCCCGAAACCGTCGTCGCTCACCTACATGGCCGCGCAGACGCCGCGTACGGACTGCCGCGATCCGGCGCGCTTCGTGTTCTGGGACACGCTGCACCCGACCACGCGCACGCACGCATGGCTCGCCGAGCGGATCGCGCCGTTCGTGCGCGCACGCCTGCTGAACTGAGCGGCGCGGGCGGCGGCGCCTACAGCAGCGGACACGCGGTGACCTGCGTGCCGCGCTGCACGCACAGCCGTTCGTAGTCGCGCAGGTACGCGCGCTCGTCGTCGTCCAGCAGGTCGAGATCGATCAGGTCCCAGTCGTAGCCGACCGTCACGATGTTCTCGAACGTGACGGTGTCCGGCTGCGCGTCGTCCCGGTGGATGATCACGATGTTCTCGATCCGCACGCCGCCCTTGCCCGGCACGTAGATGCCCGGCTCGACCGAAATCACCGCATTCGGCACGAGCCCGTACTGCGCGCCCGGCGCGAACCGCACGCCGCCCTCGTGCACGTGAATCCCGACGCCGTGCCCGGTGCCGTGGCCGAAATCGTAGCCGTGGTCGCGGCACACCTGTCGCACGAGCGCATCGACGTCGCCGCCCTTTGCGTCGCTCGGGAAGCGCGTGACGAGCCCCTTGATGCAGGCCTTCAGCGCGACCGTGTAGATCTCGCGCTGCCACGGCTGCGCGACCGTTTCCGGCCGGGTCCGGCGCAGCACCACGCGGGTGCAGTCCGTCGCGAAGCCCGCTTCGTAGTACGCGCCGCTGTCGAGCAGCACGAGTTCGCCTTCCGTCAGCTCGACGTCGGCGCTCGCCGCCGTGTAATGCGCGAACGCGCTGTTCGCGCCGTTCGCCGCGATCGACGGAAACGTCAGCGCCACCGCCGAGCGTGCGCCGTACGCGTCGTTGATCGTGCGCGCCAGGTCGTATTCGGTGTGGCGCGTGCCCGGCTCGCCGGCCTTCGCCCAGCGCATCGTCTCGGCGATCGCCGCGGAGCTGCGCGCGAACGCGTCGCGGAACCGGTCGAGCACCGCCGGCGTCTTGCCGGCCCGCATCGCCTCGACCGGGTTGAAGTCGGCCTGCCGCGCGTGCGGCCACACCCGCTTCACCGCGTCGACGAGCGCGCAGTTCACCGATTCGAAGCCGTAGCACACGTGCTCGACGTCGAACTGCGCGAGAAAGCGCTCGAGCGCCGCGACATCGCGCCGGATCACGTGCAGCGCCGGATACGACGCGAGCGTGACCTCGCAGCGGTCGCAGCCTTCCGGCAGGAACAACGCCACCTGGCCGCCGACCGCGAACAGGAAGCCGAGGTGCGACGACGCATTCGGGATGTGATAGCCGCGGCTGTTCAGCAGGTACGCGAGGTCATCCGACGCGCAGGTGAAGAACGCGGTCTTGCCGTCCGGCGCGCCGGTATGCGCGGCGAGCTGGCGGTTCAGCGTGTCGAGGTTTTGCGCGACGCTCAGGCCGGTCGCCGATTCCGGCACTTCGAAGATCGGCCGCTCGACGACCCAGCCCGGCAAGTCGATCGCGCGATCGATCTCCCGGTCGACGAGGCTCGTCCAGTCGAGCGACGCGGCCTGCGTCCGTTCGAACAGTCGATCGCGCTGCGCGACGCTGATCCGCCGCGCGTCGTAGCCGACCCGTGCGAGCTGGCTGCCGTGCGCGACCAGCCAGTCGGCCATCGCCTGCCAGATCGTCACGGTCATCCCGAGCTTCTCGATGCGCACGCGCGCCGGATCGCACTGCTGCTCGGCCTGCAGGTGATAGCGGCCGTCGACGAACAGCACGAACGGGGGCAGATCGAGCGCCTGCGCGGTCGCCGCGCTCAGGAAGATCCCGCAGCCGGCCGAGCCGTCGAAACCCGACACCGCGTAGCGCGGATTGTTGGCGAGCGGCAGGTACTCGGTCACGTATTCGTCCTGCGACGTGACCAGCACCGCGTCGAGCCGCGCGGCATCGAGCAGGCGCGACAGGCCCGCCTGCGTGTCGACGACGGATGCGTCGTACGGGGGAAGGCCGGAGAAGCTGTATTTCAGTCGATCGATCATCGGAAGCCCGTTATGCATTGTTGTCGGCGGCCGGCGGTGACGCGGCGGGGTGCAGGCCCGAGGCAGGCCTGATGCGGCACGGCGCCGCTGCAGGTGGACGTTCGGCCCGGCGCGGCACGGCGCCGGACCGCCGTGCCGTTCCGGCAGCAGTCCTTGAAAAAATTTTCGTCTCACTTAACTTTTTTTGATACGAGCGACAGAATCTAGAGCACACCGAAATTGAGGTCAAGCTGAAATTTTCGTAGGGCTAAAATCGGCACGGCGCCTGCGCAGCCCGGCACAACGAGCATTCGTCCGGCAACGCTGCGCGGTACAATTCGCCGGCATCGCCGTCCCGACGGCCGTGCTTCGTGCGGTGCGCGGAAATCACCGTCCGGCGACTGCACCGCCCGTCCGCTCGCCTCCCGACTCGTTGTCACGAAAGAGATTCATGGATTCAGACATCATGCGTATCGGCCAGCGCATTCGCCGCCTGCGCCGGGACGCGAAGAAGACGCTGCTGGAAGTCGCGACCGAAGCGAAACTGTCGGTCGGGTTCCTGTCCCAGGTCGAGCGCCACCTCACGGGCATCTCGCTGTCGTCGCTCGTCAACGTCGCGAAGGCACTCGGCGTGCCGCTCGGCGCGCTGATCGACCAGCCGCGCCAGACCCAGCCCGATTCGTACGAGGGCCGCCGCAAGCCGTACGCGCTCGACGCCAGGTCGCAGTGGTACGAACGCCTCTCCACCACGTTCGACGGCAGCCAGATCAACGCGCTCAAGGTGCAGATGATGGAAGGCTACCGCTCGGAATGGGTCGCGCACGGCGGCGACGAATTCGTGTACGTGCTGGCCGGCCGGATCTGCTACACGGTCGGCAAGAAGGATTACCCGCTGTCGCCCGGCGACTCGCTGCACTTCGACGCGCGCAAGCGGCATCGGGTCGCCAACGTGGGCGACGGGCCGGCCGAGGTGATCACGGTCGGCACGCTGCCGCTGTTCGACGACCGTGGCGCCGGGTTCGTGTCGGCGACGATGGACGTCGGGAAACCGGGCCCCGCCGCGCGTGTGACGCCGGGCAAGCCGCGCGTGAGCCGCCGCGGGCCGTCGCCCAAGCGGGCGGAGCGCGATCGCGACGCCGGCGCGGCGGGAAAGGAAAAGAAGGCCGCGGCCAAGCCGCGCGCATCCGCCGGCAAACGCCCGGCGGCCGCGAAGCCGGCGCGCAAGAAGAAGTCGTAACGATTGCCGGGAGGGCGACGCACGCCCTTCCCGCCGGCCCTATTCCCCGATCTCGAGCGCCTGCGCGACGGCCTCGATCCGTGCGCGATGCACGGCGTCCTTGATCTTCTCCGTATCGTTGCCGATGCCGCGCGCGATTGCGCCGGCATCGACGCTGCGCGCGGCCGCGAGCGCGACGCGCAGCCGCTCGGCCTGCGGATACGGCTGCGCGTCGAGCCCGAGCCGCCCGCGCGCATCCGATTCGCACGCCTGCAGCATCTCGGCGAAACGCGCCGGCTTGCGCAGCGCGTCGCTGCGCTCGAACAGCCGCACCAGCGCGGCCGCGCCCATCTCCATCACGCGATGCAGGTTGCCGTGCTCGCGCGCGACGACCAGCGCGAGATCGCGGCATTCGTTCGGCACGCGCAGCCGCTCGCACAACGGCTTGAGCAGGTCGACGCTGCGCCCCTCGTGGCCGACGTGGCGCGGCAGCACGTCGGCCGGTGTCGTCGCCTTGCCGAGATCGTGCGTGAGCGCCGCGAAGCGCACCGGCAGCGAATAACCCTGCTTCGCCGCATAGTCGACGACCATCATCACGTGCACGCCCGTGTCGACTTCCGGGTGGTAGTCGGCACGCTGCGGCACGCCCCACAACGCCTCGACTTCGGGCAGGATGCGCGCGAGCGCGCCGCACTCGCGCAGCACCGCGAACATCCGCGACGGCTTCGCTTCCATCAGCCCGCGCGCGATTTCCTGCCACACGCGTTCGGGCACGAGCGCGTCGACCTCGCCCGCGTCGACCATCCGCCGCATCAGCGCGAGCGTTTCGTCCGCGACCGTGAAATCCGCGAACCGCGCGGCGAAGCGCGCGATGCGCAGGGTCCGCACCGGATCCTCGACGAACGCGTCGCTCACGTGCCGGAACACGCGCGCGCGCAGGTCGGCCTGCCCGTCGAACGGATCGATCACCGGCCCGACCAGGTCGCCCTCCGGGCTCACCTCGCGCGCCATCGCGTTGATCGTCAGGTCGCGCCGCGCGAGATCCTCGTCGAGCGTCACGTCCGGCGCGTAATGGAACTGGAAGCCGTGATAGCCGGCCGCCGTCTTGCGCTCGGTGCGCGCCAGCGCGTACTCCTCCTGCGTGCGCGGATGCAGGAATACCGGGAAATCCTTGCCGACCGGCCGGAAGCCCTGCGCGGCCATCTGCTCGGGGGTCGCGCCCACCACCACGTAGTCGCGGTCCTGCACGGGCACGCCGAGCAGTTCGTCGCGGATGGCGCCGCCTACTGCGTAGATGTTCATGGCTGAGGCTCGTATTCGGCGATCACGTTCGTTTCGCGGCGCGCGGCGTCGATCCAGCGCTGGACGGCCGGCAGCGCCGTCACGCGGGCCGCATAGCCGGCCGCTTCCGGCGACAGGCCCGGCGCATACGTGTTGAAGCGCATCACGACGGGCGCGTACATCGCATCGGCAATGCCGAATTCGCCGAACAGGAACGGCCCGCCCGACGCCTCGAGACACTCATTCCACAGCGCATCGATGCGCGCGACATCGGCGAGCGCGTCGGGGGTCGCGCCGCGCCCCGGCATCGACGCGCGCACGTTCATGCCCATCTGCGTGCGCAGCGCCGCGAAGCCCGAATGCATCTCGGCCGCGACGCAGCGCGCATGCGCACGCTCGAGCGGATCGGCCGGCCACATCGGAAACTGCGGATAGCGTTCGGCGAGCGTCTCGGCGATCGCGAGCGAATCCCAGATCGCGACACCTTGGTCGTCGACCAGGCACGGGACCTTGCCGGACGGCGAATACTCGCGGATGCGCGCGGCCGTGTCGTCGCGGCGCAGCTCGATCGCGATCTCGTCGAACGGGATGCCGAAATGCGCGAGCAGCAGCCACGGGCGCATCGACCACGACGAGTAGTTCTTGTCTCCAATGACGAGTTTCATGACGGTGTTCCGGAAAACGCGAAGGTGGAAAGGATGACGCTGCCGGCCTAGCGGCGCGAGCGGAACCAGTCGAACCGGGAGCGCTGCGCGGCATGGCCGAGATACGCGGGCGCGATGCTTTCGAGACTCGCGGGCGAGATCCCGAGCTCCGGCGCGAGCGGCCCCGACAGCACGTTCGGCACCGACATCGTCGCGAGATTGTCGCGCGTCAGCACGGGCTCGCCGGGCAGACATTCGAACACGGTCGCCTGCAGCCGCGCGAGCGCGTCGGGCAGCCGCACGATGCGGGCCTGCCGGCCGACCAGCGTGCCGCAATAGCGCACCAGCTCCTCGAGCGTGTAGACGGTCGGGCCGCCGAGTTCGTAGGTCTTGCCGTGTGCGGCCGCGAGATCGAGCGTGTTGACGAACGCGCGCACGACATCGCCGACGAACACCGGCTGGAAGCGTGCGTCGGGCATCGCGAGCGGCAGCACGGGCACCGAGCGCTGCAGGTTCGCGAACGTGTTGAGGAACGCATCGCCGGGGCCGAATACGACCGACGGGCGGAAGATCGTCAGCGCGAGCGAATCGGTCGCCGCGATCGCATGCAGCGCGGCCTCGCCGTCGCCCTTCGAGCGCTGGTACATGCTCGCGCCGTGCGAATCGGCGCCGAGCGCGCTCATGTGCAGCACGCGCTGCACGCCCACTTCCGTGCAGGCGGTCGCGAGCGCGGCCGGCAGCGTGACGTGCGCGCGCTCGAAACCGGGCCCGTACGGCGTGCCGCGGCCGCCGTGCAGCACACCGACGAGGTTGATCGCCGCGTGCGCACCGGCGACGAAGCGCGCGAGCGTGCGCGTGTCGAGCGCTTCGAGCTCGACGATTTCGACGGGCAGCATCTGCAGGTGGCGCGCGTGGTCGCGCCGGCGTGTGCCGATCCGTACCTGCTTGCCGGATTCGATCAGCGCATTGACGAGCCGGCTGCCGATGAAGCCGGTGCCGCCCAGCAGCGCAACGGTCTGGCTATCCATGTCGTGAGCCTCAAAAGAACACTGCCGCGTCTCGCGCGGCAGTATGAAGATTGCGTATCAGGGCGAGATCATGCCTAGACGTTTCTTCAACGACTGCGGTTTGCCCTCGAAGAGCGCCGCGTAGTAGACGGTGTTCGACAGCACGTTCTTCACGTAGTCACGCGTCTCGTTGAACGGAATCGTTTCTGCGAAGATCGCGCCTTCGACCGGCTGCGTCAACACCTGGCGCCACTGGCGCGGCCGGCCCGGGCCCGCGTTGTAGCCGGCCGTGGCGAGCACCGGCGAGCTGTCGAAGTTGTTGTAGATGTCCGCCAGATACCAGGTACCGAGCTGGATGTTGGTGTCGATGTCGTGCATCTGCGCGCGCGAGATCGTGCCCATGCCGAGCTTCTTCGCGACCATCTGCGCGGTGGCCGGCATCAGCTGCATCAGGCCGCCCGCGCCCACCGACGAACGCGCGCTGATGATGAAGCGCGATTCCTGGCGGATCAGCCCGTACGCCCATTCGGTGTCGAGGCCCGTCGATTGCGCGTAGCGCTCGACGATGTTCCGGTACGGCGACGGGTAGCGCAGCGTGAAGTCGTGCTCGGCCTTCGTGCGGTCGGCCGTGTTGACCGTGCGGTCGAGCAGCTCGACGCGCTTGCCGTATTCGGCCGCGGCCAGCAGCTGGCGATCGGTCATCCCGCGCAGCGGCCAGTTCCATTCGCGGTTGCCTTCGAGGCGCAGGTTCAGCGCGTAGAAACGCTGCGCGAGCGCGAAACCCGGAATCTTGCTCATCGCGTCGATCTCGGCGTCGCTCACCTTCGTGCGCGGCGGGATCGACGTGCGCTGGCCGAGCTCTTCGCCGGCGAGCTGCCCGTAGAAGTTGAACTGGCCCGCGACCTGCTCGAATTCCTGGTTCGCCTGCAGCGTGTCGCCGCTTTGCTTGAGCGCGCGCGCATGCCAGTAGATCCAGGCCGGATCGTCGCGCAGCGACGGCGGCATCTGCTCGATCGACCAGCGCACCATCGGCCAGTTGCCGGCGAGCAGCGCGGCGCGCGTGCGCCATTCGTAGCCCGGGTTCGACAGCGGCGCATTCGTGGATTTCGCGTACCAGACCGACGCGAGCGGCGAGCGCTTGATCGCGCCCTGGTAGCCGATCGCGCCCCACGCGATCGCCTGCTCCTGCTTGGTCAGCGACGGCGCGACCGTGGTCAGCATCGCGGCTGCCGCGTCCGGATCGTTGCGCGCCATGCGGCCGAGCGCGATCAGTGCGAGCTGGTGCGAGGTTGCGTCGGGGCCGACGCCGCGCGCGAGGTACAGCGGCGGCGCGCTCGTCGCCTGGTCGAAGCCGACCGGGCGCGCGCCGAGCGCGTCGACGATCTTGCCGCCGAGCGTCGTGTAGTTCTGCTCGTACGCGAGGCGCGCCTGCTGCCACACGTCGTCGCTCGTGAATTGCTGGTTGACCGTGAGCGCGGTGATCAGGTCGACGCACGCGTCGCCGTAGTTCTTCGGCTCGACGAGCAGCGCACGTGCCGCTTCGGCGACGTTCTCGCCGCGCGCCGCGCGCGATTCGAGCGCATAGCACTTGACCTGCGTGTCGTCGTCGAGCACGAAGCGCTTGTATTGCTCGTCGAAGTTGCGCCAGTCGTGGCGCGCGCCGAGCACGAGCAGGTAGTCGTTGCGCAGGCGGTCGGCGATCGCCTGGCCGTCGTAGCGCTGCAGGAACGACTGCACGGGCGCGTCCGGCGCGTCCACGCGCGCGCGGCCCGTCGAATCGAACAACTGCGGCTTGATCTGGAAATACTCGACGTAGGACGGTACCGGATAGTTCGGGATCATCGACGCGAGCTGCGCGGCTTTCGCGGCGTCGTTGCGACGCGCGGCTTCACGAAGCTGCACGAAGGTCTGGTCGTCCCCGGAGACCGTATCGTCGTTCGGTGCGGCGCACGCAGCCGTACCCGCGACGAGCGCGGCGGCCGAAAGTGTGAGCGCGACCGCGCGATATACTCGGAAAAGGCTGTTCGACATCGTTTTGAATGGAGCACGAAGTGAGCGAAAGCATAGCACGCAACCCTGTGCCGAACCCGAAGGTTGCGCTACGCAAAACGCTGTCCGGCGCGCGTCGCGACGCCGCGTCGCAACCCGCCGCGAACGCCGCGCTCGACGCGCGGCTGCGCACGCTGCTCGAACGGCTCGCGCCGCGCACGGTCGGGTTCTACTGGCCGCTGCCGGGCGAATTCGATGCGCGCGACGCGGTGCTCGCATGGTGCGCGGCCGGTGCCGGCAGGCAGGCTGCGCTACCCGTGATCGACGAGCGGCACACGCCGCTCGAGTTCCATGCATGGGACACGCACACGCCGATGCGCGAAGGTCATCACCGGATTCCGGAACCGGCGTCGGGAATCGTCGTCGTGCCCGACCTGTTGCTGATTCCCTGTGTGGGATTCGATCTGCAGCGCTACCGGCTCGGCTACGGCGGCGGCTACTACGACCGCACGCTCGCCGCATGGCCGGGCAGCGAACTGCCCGTGACGGTCGGCATCGCGTATGAAGCGTGCCGCGTCGATGCGCTGCCGGCCGAAGCGCACGACCTCGCGCTGCACTGGATCGTGACCGACGGCGCGCTGTACCCGGCCGCCGAATGAGGCGGCGGGCGGCGCCGCATCCGTCGTCGCACGCCCGTCAGCGCAACGCCGCGCACCACCCGCGGCGCAATCGTTTACAGCGACGCCGCCGCGCGCGCGGCCGTGTCGTACAGGCCCGATGCGTTGCGCAGCAACTGCGCCGCGTCGCCGATCTGCTCGTTGGTGAGCCCGCTGTCCTTCAGTGTCTCGATCAGGCAGTGCTCGCGCACCTCGCGGTACTTCAGGCACAGGTCGCGGCCCGCGTCGGTCGCGAAGAAGAACACTTCCTTGCCGTTCTTCTCGCTCTTCACATAGCCGCGGGCGATCAGTTTTTTCAGCGCATAGGTCGCGACGTGCGTATCCTCGATATTGAGCACGAAGCAGATGTCGGCGAGCTTCTTCTTGCGTTCGCGATGGCTGACGTGATGCAGCAGCGACACCTCGACCGCCGTCATGTCTTTCGCGCCGGCCGCCGACATGCAGCGCACCATCCACCGGTTGAAAGCATTGCCTGCCATGATGAGGCCGTATTCGAGTTCCGACAGCTCCGCGCTCGAATCGGAAACGAGGTGTTCGGATGACACGATCTTGGTCGCAGGACGCTTCATGGAAAGGCGGAGCAAGCCGGATGACAGGGTGTGCCGAGTGTACGCCAGAAGCCCCGGCATACGGGCTAGGCGAAAACGCTTATTGGGAAGTTGTCGATATTTTATTGACAATGTGCGCTAACATTGCCGTCCGAACCGTGCCAGTCCGATGACGCAACCCCGCATTTATCCGCTCGGCGATGCCGCCCTCGTCTGCGAGGTGCCGCCGCCCGCCACGCTCGATTGCCAGCGCCGCGTCTGGGCCGTGGCCGAGGCCGCGCGCGCGTGGCCCGACGTGATCGACGTCGTGCCCGGCATGAACAACCTGACGATCGTATTCGACGCGCTCGCCACGACGGCCGATTCGCTCACGCCGGCGCTGCGCGACGCGTGGGAGACGGCCGACGTCGAGCACGCGGACGGCCGCGAGGTCGAGATCCCGGTCGAATACGGCGGCGCCGCCGGCCCCGATCTGCCGGCCGTCGCCGCGCATACCGGCCTGTCGGCCGACGAGGTCGTCGCGCGCCACGCGGCCGGCGCCTACGTCGTGTTCTTCGTCGGCTTCCAGCCGGGCTTCGCGTATCTCGGCGGGCTCGACGCCGCGCTGCACATGCCGCGCCGCGCGGCGCCGCGCCTGGAGGTGCCGGCCGGCTCGGTCGGCATCGGCGGCGCGCAGACGGGCATCTACCCGGCCACGTCGCCCGGCGGCTGGCAACTGATCGGCCGCACGTCGCTCGTGCTGTTCGATCCGGCGCGGCCGCAGCCGACGCTGCTGCTGCCCGGCGACCGCGTGCGCTTCACCATTGCCGGAGTCAACGCACGATGACCCAGAGCAACGTACCGGGCACCATCGAGGTGGTGCGGGCCGGCCCGCTGACCACCGTGCAGGATCTCGGGCGCCGCGGCGCACGCCATCTTGGCGTCGCGCAGGGCGGCGCGCTCGACGGCCTCGCGCTCGAAGTCGGCAACCGGCTGGTCGGCAACCGCCCCGATGCGGCGGGCGTCGAGATCACGATCGGTCCGGCCGCCTTCCGCTTCACGCGCGCGACCCGCATCGCGATCACCGGCACCGAGTTCGGTGCGACGCTCGACGGCCAGCGCGTATATTCATGGTGGAGCCTGCCGGTCGAGGCCGGGCAGACGCTCGTGCTGCCCGCCGCGAAACGCGGGATGCGCGGCTACCTGTGCATCGCCGGCGGCATCGACGTGCTGCCGATGCTCGGCTCGCGCAGCACCGATCTCGCATCGCGCTTCGGCGGCCTCGGCGGCCGCGCGCTGCGCGACGGCGATCGCCTCCCGGTCGGCGTGCTTCCGGCCGGGATGGGTTGCCTCGCGGCCGACGCCCCCGAATTCGGCGTCAAGGCGCCGGCGTGGTGCGCGTTCGTGCGCGTCGACGAGCCACCGCGCCGTCACCGCCCCGCGCATGCGCCGTGGGCGATGCCCGTGCGCGTGCTGCCGGGCCCCGACTACGCGTCGTTCGCCGCCGATTCGCAGCAGGCGTTCTGGGATGAAGAATGGCTGGTCACGGCGAACAGCAACCGCATGGGCTACCGGCTCGCCGGTGTCGAACTCGTGCGCGAGCGGCCGGCCGAGCTGCTGTCGCACGCGGTGCTGCCCGGCACGATCCAGGTGCCGCCGAACGGCCAGCCGATCGTGCTGATGCACGACGCGCAGACCACCGGCGGCTACCCGAAGATCGGCACGGTGATCCGTGCGGACCTGTGGAAGCTCGCGCAGGCGCGGCTCAACCTGCCGATCCGCTTCGTGCGCACGACACCCGACGCCGCGCGCGCCGCGCTGGCCGCGGAACGTGCCTATCTGCGGCAGATCGACGTGGCGATCGACCTGCGCGAGGAAGCGCGCCGCCGCGCCGAGTCGCGTGCGGCGTGACAATGGCGGTAGCAGTACCGAAGGCAGTCGCAGTAGAGAGGACGGGCCACGCAATCAGTGGACGAGGAACACCATGGAAATCGATCTGAATGCCGATCTCGGCGAAGGATGCGGTTCGGACGAGGCGCTGCTCGACCTCGTGACGTCCGCGAACATCGCATGCGGGTGGCATGCGGGCGGGGCGAACGCGATGCGCGACTGCGTACGCTGGGCCGTGCAGAAAGGCGTGGCGATCGGCGCGCACCCGAGCTTTCACGATCCGGAGAATTTCGGCCGCAAGGAAATGCAGCTGCCGGCCAGCGATATCTACGCGGGCGTGCTGTACCAGCTCGGCGCGCTGTCGGCGATCGCGCAGGCCGAGGGCGGGCGCATCGCGCACGTGAAGCCGCACGGTGCGCTGTACAACCAGGCCGCGCGCGACCCGATGATCGCCGAGGCGGTGGTGTCCGCGATCCGCGATTTCGACCCGTCGCTCGCGGTGTTCGGGCTGGCGAACAGCGTGTTCGTCGCGGCCGCGCGGCACGCGGGGCTCGCCGCGGTGGAGGAAGTGTTCGCCGATCGCGGCTACCTCGCCGATGGCTCGCTCGTGCCGCGCAACCAGCCCGGCGCGCTGATCGACGACGAAGACACGATGATCGCGCGCACGCTGGACATGGTGCGCAGCCGGCAGGTGCGTGCGATCGGCGGCGAATGGGTGATGCTCAATGCGCAGACCGTCTGCCTGCACGGTGACGGGCCGCACGCGCTCGTATTCGCGAAACGGATTCGCGCCGCGCTCGAGGCGGTGGGCGTCGACGTGGTCGCGCCCGGCATGCTGCACGCCGACGAACGCGCCTGATCGGGCCGATCGCGCAGCAGACGCACGGATCCGTCGCACAAAAGAAAAAAGCGCCCTCGTGGCGCTTTTCCGTTGGCGCAATCGCTGCGGCTTTGCCGTCTGTCGATTCGCCCCCCGAAACCGTCTTGCGACGGTGACCGGAAAAATATTCCGGATTAAAAAACGTCCGCCGCCGCCCGATTACTGCCTTTCCCCGGTGGGACGACGGAACGTCGCTTATCCCGCAAGTCGGCCTGCATGCGTTGTTGTTGTCCGACGATGATTGGCCCCGCCGTACATGCAGACACTTCCGCGGCCGGCACGTGCGCCACGTGCCGGCAACGCGCTAACCCCGCGCTTTATTTTCTGCTACCCCGTAGAACTTTTTCTATTCTTTTCATTTTTTCAACTTGTGGATCGAAGAATAGATATTGGCAGATCCGGATGTCAATCGTTTGAAACGCTATTTTCTGATGAATCGAGGGTTTTCCTTATCGAATCGCGTGCCCAACCAGGCGTTTGAGCCGCTCGCACAGCGTCGATCAAACAGGGGAGGATCGGTTCGGGTGCGGTGACGGCGATCAGTTCGCGTCGACGCTGTAACCTTGTTGACGCAACAATTCGAGCACGCCGCGCGGGCCGCCCAGATGCAGCGCGCCGATCGCGACGAACAGCGGCCGGTTCGGTGCGGCGATTGCCGTCATCCGTGCAACGAAGCGCCGGTTGCGCTCGTACACGATCTTGTTGTCGATCGCGTCCGACAACGCCTTCGACCGCGCGAGCCGTTCGCTCTTCGCGACCGCCCATGCCGAGATCGCATCGGCGTCGCCAATTCGCCACAGTCGGTGCAGCGCCTTGATGTCGTCGGCGTTCTGCGCGGGCGTCTGCACCATGTCCTGCGCGAGCATCTCGCGCTGCTCGGCAAGCGTCAGCCCGGTGAACGCGCGCATCTGTTCGGCGAGCGTCTCGAGCCCGATCACGCGGCCGCCCTTTTTCTTCAGGAACACGTTCTGCAGCTGCGCCTCGGTGCCGTACTCGGTCTGCAAACCGGCCGACAGCGAATCGTAGGTCTCGACGACGAGCGCCGCGAGCCACGGCCGCATCTTGCGGATCTCGACGAGCGCGGCCGGGTTGCCGCGCAGGCGCGCCGCGAGCCGCTGCCACAGCGGCTCGGGCAGCAGGCGCTGCAGGCACGGGTAGCGGCAGACGCCGTACTTCGACACGTCGTCCTGCGATTCGAGCAGATCGTCGGGCGACAGTTCGAGCGCCAGTGTGGGCGACGCGGCGAGCGCCGCGAGGATGCGCGGCCGGAACGGCTGCGCGCCCGGGTAGTCGGACGGGTCGCCGGTGTGCAGCGTGCCGAGCACGTAGAGCGTGACCTTGCCCTTGGTCGCGACGTAGAACGGCATGCGCGCGGGCTGCACGCGCACGGTGCCGCGCGACACCGTGCCATTCGACACGGCCGGCGCGTGGAAGCCCGGCAGGCTCAAGCCGGGCGGCGGAACTTGCGATGGATGGATTGGTGAAGTGGCCGGCGCGCGCCCTTCGGCGCGCGCGGATTCGACGGGAACCACGAGGCTGGCCGCCACGCACGCGCCGGCCAGCGCCGCGCCCGTGACGGTACGCACGCTCCAGCGCCGCGCGTAGCGGTACGCGCGCATCACGCGCGCGCTGCTTGCCCCCGCACGGCGCACGCCGGACGCGCGCGCCGCCAACGCTTCAGGCATTCTCCTCCCCGACCTCCTCGGCGCGATGGCAGGCCACGCGCCGGCCGTCGACTTCGCGCAATTGCGGCTCCTCGACGCGGCACCGCTCGACCGCGTATGGGCAGCGCTGGTGGAACGCGCAGCCCGACGGCGGATTGAGCGGCGACGGCAGTTCGCCCTGCAGCTTGATCTGCACGCGGCGGTCTTCCTCGAAGATCGCCGGCGTCGCCGACATCAGCGCGCGTGTGTACGGATGGCGCGGCCGTGCGTAGATCGTCGCCTTGTCGCCCAGCTCCGCGACGCTGCCGAAGTACATCACCATCACGTCGTCCGCGACGTGCTCGACCACCGACAGGTTGTGCGAGATGAACACGTAGCTCGTCTTGAACTGCTCCTGCAGATCCATGAACAGGTTCAGGATCTGCGCCTGGATCGACACGTCGAGCGCGGACACCGGCTCGTCGGCCACGACGATGCGCGGATCGAGGATCATCGCGCGCGCGATCGCGACCCGCTGGCGCTGGCCGCCCGAGAACATGTGCGGATAACGCTTCGCGTGCTCGGGCCGCAGGCCGACCGTGCGCATGATCTGCGCGATGCGGGCGGCGCGCTCGGCGGCCGTCAGGTTCGTGTTGATCTCGAGCGGCTCGGAAAGCGTCTGCTCGACGGTCTTGCGCGGGTTGAGCGATGCGAACGGGTTCTGGAACACCATCTGCACGCGGCGGCGCAGGTCGGCGACCGTCTCGCGGCTTGCGCCGGCCACGTTCTTGCCGTCGATCGTCAGGCTGCCCGAGGTGGGCGTCTCGATCATCGTGAGCTGGCGGGCGAGCGTCGACTTCCCGCAGCCCGATTCGCCGACGACGGCGAGCGTCTTGCCGCGCTTCAGCGAGAACGACACGCCGTTCAGCGCCTTCACCGTGCCCTGCCCGAACATCCCGCGCTTCACCGAATAGTGTTTCGCGAGGCCGTCGGCCACCAGCACGGCTTCCTCGTCGTGCGACACGCGAGGCGTTTGATTGACTGCATTCATCGTGCACCTCCCGTCAGGTCGAGGTTGGAAACGTTCAGCGGCTTGATGCAGCGCGCGCGCATCGCATCGTTGGCCGGTACCAGCGTGTCGAGCGCCGGCCGCGCCTTGCGGCAGTCGTCGACGACGTACTTGCAGCGCGGCGCGAACAGGCACCCGGACGGGCGATCATCGCGGCCCGGCACCATGCCGGGCAATGCGGCAAGGCGACGCGCCCCCTGATTGTGCTCGGGAATCGCCGCGAGCAGCGCTTCGGTGTACGGATGATGCGGCGCGCGGAAGATGTCGGGCACGCGGTTGGTCTCGATCACCTCGCCCGCGTACATCACCGCCACGCGATGCGCGACCTCCGACACCACGGCCAGGTCGTGCGAGATCAGCACGAGCGCCATCCCGCGCTCCTTCTGCAGCTTCACGAGCAGATCCATGATCTGCGCCTGGATCGTCACGTCGAGCGCGGTGGTCGGCTCGTCGGCGATCAGCAGCTTCGGGTTGCACGCCACCGCCATCGCGATCATCACGCGCTGGTTCATCCCGCCCGACATCTGGTGCGGGAACGACGCGATGCGGTTCTTCGCATCGGGAATGCCGACCTGGTCGAGCAGCTCGAGCGCGCGCCGGTGCAGCGCGTCGCCGCGCAGCCCTTCGTGCAGCTTCAGCACTTCCTTGATCTGGTAGCCGACCGTATAGCTCGGGTTCAGGCTCGTCAGCGCGTCCTGGAACACCATCGCGATGTCCTTGCCGACGATCTTGCGGCGCGCCTTCGGCGACGCCTTCAGCAGGTCGACGCCATTGAACGTGACTTCGTCCGCCGTCACCTTGCCCGGCGCGTCGATCAGGCCCATCAGCGCCATCATCGTCACGCTCTTGCCCGAGCCCGATTCGCCGACGACGCCCACCACCTCGCCCGGTGCGATCGACAGGTTGATCCGGTCGACCGCGGGCAAGCCGTTGAAGTTCACCGCGAGATTGCGGATGGTCAGAAGATTGTTGCTCATGTCAGGCCATCCGTTTCAGTTTGGGATCGAGCGCGTCGCGCAGCCCGTCGCCGAGCAGGTTGATCGCGAGCACCGAAATCAGGATCGACAGGCCCGGCATCGTCACGATCCACCACGCGTTGTCGATGTAGTCGCGCGCGGAGGCCAGCATCGCGCCCCACTCGGCGGTCGGCGGTTGCACGCCAAGGCCGAGGAAGCCGAGCGCGGCCGCGTCGAGGATCGCCGACGAGAAGCCGAGCGTCGCCTGCACGATCAGCGGCGCCGTGCAGTTCGGCAGCACCTGCGAGAACATCAGGCGCAGCGTGCCGGCACCGGCCACGCGCGACGCCGTCACGTACTCCTTCTGCAGCTCGCCGAGCGCCGATGCGCGCGTGAGACGCACATAGGCCGGCAGCGCGACGATCGCGATCGCGAACATCGTGTTGGTGAGGCCCGGGCCGATGATCGCGACGACCGCGACCGCGAGCAGCAGCGACGGCAGCGCGAGCAGCACGTCCATGATGCGCATCACGGGCGTGTCGGCCCACTTCTGGAAGAACGCGGCGACGAGCCCGAGCACGATGCCGGGGATCAGCGCGAGCACGACCGACACGAAGCCGATCCAGAACGACATCCGCGCGCCGAACATCAGCCGCGAAAGAATGTCGCGGCCCGCTTCGTCGGTGCCGAGGATGAATTTCCAGTTGCCGCCTTCGAGCCATGCGGGCGGGATCTTCACGAAATCGCGGTATTGCTCGACCGGGCTGTGCGGCGCGAGCAGCGGCGCGAGCAGCGCGACCAGGATCAGCACGATCACGACGATGCCGGCGCCGACGGCGCCGCGGTTGCGCGAGAAGTTGGCCCAGAACTCGCGCAGCGCGAGCGCACGGCCGCCGGCCGGCGCGGTTTCGGTCGGCAGGGTATTTTGCAGATTGCTCATGGGATTACCTCGTGTGGCGGATGCGCGGATTCAGCACGCCGTACAGCAGGTCGACGACCAGGTTCACGACGATCACGAGCGTCGCGATCAGCAGGATGCCGCCCTGGACGACCGGATAATCGCGGCGGCCGATCGCATCGATCAGCCACTTGCCGACACCGGGCCACGAAAAGAGCGTCTCGGTCAGCACGGCGCCAGCAAGCAGCGTGCCGATCTGCAGGCCGATCACGGTGACGACCGGGATCAGCGCATTGCGCAGCGCATGCACGACGACCACGCGCGCGGGCGACAGCCCCTTCGCGCGGGCGGTGCGGATGTAGTCCTCGCGCAGCACTTCGAGCATCGACGAGCGCGTCATCCGCGCGATCACCGCGAGCGGGATCGTGCCGAGCACGATCGCGGGCAGGATCAGGTGGCTGACCGCCGACTTGAACGCGCCTTCATCCGGCGCGAGCAGCGCGTCGATCAGCATGAAGCCCGTCGGGTGCGGGAAATCGTATTCGACCGCGATGCGCCCCGACACGGGCGTCCAGCCGAGGGTCGACGAAAACACCATGATGAGGATCAGCCCCCACCAGAAGATCGGCATCGAGTAGCCGGTGAGCGCGGTGCCCATCACGCCGTGGTCGATGACCGAGCCGCGCCGCAGCGCCGCGATCACGCCGGCCGGCAGCCCGACCGCGAGCGCGAACACGAGTGCGCACAGCGACAGCTCGACGGTCGCCGGGAAGCGCGCGAAGAACTCGCCCGCGACGCTCGTGTTGGTGATGATCGACGTGCCGAGGTCGCCATGCAGCGCCCGGCCGATGTAGTGGATGTACTGCATGGGCAGCGGCTGGTCGAGCCCGAGGCGTTTCATCGCCTCCGCATGCATCGCGGGATCGACGCCGCGCTCGCCCATCATCACTTCGATGGGGTCGCCCGGTATCAGGTGAATCAGCGCAAACGCCAGGATGGTGATGCCGATGAAAGTCGGGATCACCATGCCCACGCGGCGCAACACGAATGTGAACATGATGCGTCTCGTATTTTCTTGTGGGAAATGTGCGACCGGCGACGGGAAGCTTTTGGCCTCCCGCCGCCGGATGAATTAGCCGGTCTCGGTCTTCGTATACAGCTTACGCCGGGCGCGTTACTTCACGCTCACACCGTCGAAGCGGGCATAGCCGAGCGGCTCGATACGCATGTCGACCACGGTCTTGCGCACCGGCTGGTAGACCGTCGAGTTCGCGATCGGCGAGAACGGCAGCTGTTGCGCGAAGATCTGCTGAGCCTGCATGTAGAGCTTCGTCCGCGCGTCCTGGCCCGTCGTCGTGCGGCCCTTCTGGACCAGCTCATCGAACGGCTTGTAGCACCAGTGCGAGAAGTTGTTGCCCTTGATCGCTTCGCAGCCGAGCAGCGTGCCGAGCCAGTTGTCCGGATCGCCGTTGTCGCCCGTCCAGCCGATCAGCATCGTGTCCTGCTCGCCCGAGTGCGCGCGCTTGATGTACTCGCCCCACTCGTACGTGACGATCTTCGCCTTCACGCCGATCTTCGCCCAGTCGGCCTGGATCATCTCGGCCATCAGGCGGGCGTTCGGGTTGTACGCGCGCTGCACCGGCATCGCCCACAGCGTGATCTCGAAACCGTTCGGGAAGCCGGCCTTCGCGAGCAGCGCCTTCGCCTTCGCGGTGTCGTTCGGCGCCATCTTCAGGTTCTTGTCGTACGACCATTGGGTCGGCGGCATCGGCGCGTTAGCTGCCTGGCCTGCGCCCTGGTAGACGGACTCGAGGATCGCCTTCTTGTTGATCGCCATGTCGAGTGCCTGACGCACCTCGAGCTTGTCGACCGGCTTGTGCTCGACGTTGTACGCGAGATAGCCGAGGTTGAAGCCTGCCTGCGACGGCATGTCGACGCCCGAATCGGCCTTCAGCGTCGCGATGTCGGCCGGACGCGGATAGCTCATCACCTGGCATTCGTTGCGCTTGATCTTCTGCACGCGCACGCCCGGATCCGGCGTGATCGAGAAGATCAGCTTCGAGATCTTCACTTCGCCCTTCTTCCAGTAATCAGGATTGCCGTCGAATCGGATCGTAGCGTCCTTCGTGTAGCTGCGGAAGATGAACGGGCCCGTGCCGACCGGCTTCTGGTTGATGTCGGCGGCCTTGCCTGCCTTCATCAGCTGGTCGCCGTATTCGGCCGACAGGATCGACGCGAATTCCATCGCCATGTTCTGGATGAACGGCGCGTTCGGCTCGGCGAGCGTGAACTTCACGGTGTACGGATCGACCTTCTCGACCTTCGTGATCAGCTTGTCGAGACCCATGTCGGTGAAGTACGGGAACGACACCGGGTACGCCTTGCGGAACGCCTGGTTCGGGTCGAGCATGCGCTGGAACGTGAACAGCACGTCGTCCGCATTGAATTCACGCGTCGGCTTGAAGAAGTCGGTCGTGTGGAACTTCACACCGTGGCGCAGATGGAACGTGTACACCTTGCCGTCCGGCGACACATCCCACTTCTCGGCGAGGCCCGGCTCGACCTTCGTGCCGCCGCGCTCGAATTCGACGAGGCGGTTGTAGACGGTGAACGTGGCTGCGGTGAAATCGACGCCGGTCGTAAATTGCGCGGAATCGAAACCCGCCGGGCTGCCTTCTGAGCAGTAGACGAGCGTTTTGTTCGGGATCTGTGCGAATGCAGAGCCCGCGACGCCGAGCGATGCCGCTGCCACGCCTGCAATGGCGGTAACACGCAGGGTGTGCAACAGACGGTTGTATTCCATGTTTCCTCCAGGTCTCCAGATCGGAACCGACCCGCCAGGGGCCGGCGTACGCGGATATTACTTGAGCTAACGATGTGGCAACAAGCTGGAGAAAAAACTCTTCTAGATGCCCGCCGGGTTTTTGCCGATGTTTAGTGGGGGTAAAAAAATGCGATAACGCGCGCGAGCGCCCATTTCGTTCATCTCGCGCATGTTTCGTTCGACGACTAAACAATTCGGGCGCGAACACGAAGGCCCCGCGCACCGCTTTCCCGTGTTCCGCAGCACATCATTGCGTTTTGCGAAACGATCCAGTGATCGTCTTCATTTCGTCATGTCGGCGCGTCGTCACACCGGCGCGTCGAGGTCGGCGCTGCGCGCTGGCACGAACGCGACCGCGACGATCGACAGCGCGATCCCGGCCATCACGTAATAGGTCGGCGCGAGCGGCGTGCCCGTGACCTTGATCAGCCACGTGACGATGAACTGCCCGAAGCCGCCGAACAGCATCACCGCGACGTTGTACGCGATCGACAGCCCGGTCGAGCGCACGTTGGCCGGGAACAGCTCGGCGATCATCGCGCCGAACGGCCCGTAGTAGCCCGCGAGCGTGACCGACAGCACGGCCTGCACCGCGATCAGCCGCGCGATGCTCGGCGCCGCGTCGAGCCACGCGAACAGCGGATACATCAGCGCGAGCGTCAGCACGAGCGACCACAGCGATAGCCCCTTGCGGCCGATGCGATCCGACCACGCACCGGCGATCGGCGACAGCACCATCAGCAGCAGGTTGCCGACGATCACCGCGTAGAACGATTCCGCGTACGGCAGCTTCAGCTGCTTCACCGCGAAGGTCGGCAGATAGCTGATCAGCACGTAGATCGTCACCGTCAGCGCGATCACCGAGCCGAGCCCGCACAGCACCTCGCGCGGGTGGCGCGTGAACACTTCGCCGAGCGTCGCGCGGCGCGCGCTTTGCTGCGCATGCAGGAACGCTTCGGAATCGGCGAGATGGCGGCGGATGTAGAAGCCGATCGGGCCGATCATGAGCCCGAGGATGAACGGCACGCGCCAGCCCCAGCTGCGCAGCGCGTCGTGCGACAGCCCGCGCGTGACGGCCGCGCCGACGAGCGCGCCGATCAGCAGCGCGGCCGCCTGGCTCGCCATCTGCCAGCTGCCGTAGAAGCCGCGTTTCGAGAATGGCGCGGCCTCGATCAGCAGCGCCGTCGCGCTGCCGAATTCGCCGCCCGCGGAGAAGCCCTGCAGCAAGCGGCCGAGCACGATCAGGATCGGGCCGCCGATGCCGATCGCCGCATAAGGCGGCGCGACCGCGAGCAGGAAGATGCCGGCCGTCATCAGGAGGATCACGAGCGACAGCGCGGCCTTACGGCCCGCGCGATCCGCGTACAGCCCGAACACGATGCCGCCGATCGGACGCATGAAGAACGCGACGCCGAACGTCGCGGTGGTCAGCAGCAGCGACGAGTATTCGCTGGAGGTCGGGAAGAACAGTTCGGCGATCACGACCGTCATGAAGCCGAACACCGTGAAGTCGTACCACTCGAGCGCGTTGCCGATCACGGCGGCCGCGACCGCACGCCGGTTCAGCGCACGCTCGGGCCGGCTCGTTTTCGTTGAATTCGCAATCGTCGCCATGCGTGCCTCGTCCTCGTCAGTTCGCCGTGTCGGGCTGCGCGGCGCGCGGGGTGCCCGCGGCGCGCCGGTGTGCAGCGAGTGTAGAAAGCGACGGAACCGATTTCAAGCATTAAAAAACGCCCGCCATCCTTCGACGGCGGGCGTTTTGCGGTTTTCGCCACAATGCGGCATCGCACGATGCCGCACGGGCCTCAACCCATCTTCGAGAAGGCGCTGCACCAGCCCTTCGCCGACACCTGCTTGCCGGGGAAGGCGCCGCACGGGCCCGAGGCCGACCCCTTCTTGCCCTGGTACAGCATGCAGGCCGCGCAATCCTGGCCTGCTGCGTATTTCGGGTACTTCGTCTTGTCGACCTTCGTCGCATCGGCCTTGTAGCCGAGTGCCGTCGCGGTCGGGTCGCTTTCCGCGAGCATCGGCGCATCGGCCAGCGCTTCACGCGACAGCGCCAGCGCGGACACGGCACCAATGCTCGTAATCAGGAAACTCCGACGGGATGTTTTCATGGGGGACTCGCTCCAACGTTATCGGTTTGAAAGCTGTTCTGGCGACAGCCGTTCGACAGAATAACGCTCATGCGAATAAATGTGCGCGCCGAAATTCCAGAGATAAGGAATTTCACACGGCCGATACGCATTCGCCATCTGCCCGCCACACACGCGCCGCGTCAGCGGTAAGCCGTCATGTCGCCCACCCGCTGCGCGAGCGCGAGCGACGCGGTGAGCCCCGGCGACTCGATGCCGAACAGGTTCACGAGCCCCCGCACGCCATGCTGCGCGGCGCCCTGCACGATGAAGTCCGCCGGCGGCTCGCCGGGGCCCGCGAGCTTGGGCCGGATGCCCGCATATGCCGGCTGCAGCGCGTCGTCGGGCAGGCCCGGCCAGAACGCACGAATCGACGCGTAGAACGCGGTCGCGCGCGCGGGATCGACTTCGTAGCGCAGCGCATCGATCCATTCGACGTCCGGGCCGAAGCGCGCCTGCCCGCCGAGATCGAACGTCAGGTGCACGCCGAGCCCCGCGCGGTCGGGCATCGGGTAGATCAGGTGGGAAAACGGTGCGCGCCCCGACAGGCTGAAGTAGTTGCCGCGCGCGAGATAGAGCGGCGGCACCCAGCGCGGGTCGAGGCCGCGCGTGCGGCGCGCCAGCGCCTGCGCGCCGAGGCCCGCGCTGTTGATCACGCAGGCGGCCTCGATCTCGGTCGGCGCGTCGCCGCCCGTGCGCACGACGAAGCGCCCGCCGCGCAGCACGTCGATCGATTCGACCGGGGATTTCAGCGCGCACACGGCGCCGTCGCGCTCCGCGTCGCCGAGCAGCGCAAGCATCAGCTGGTGGCTGTCGACGATGCCGGTGGACGGCGAGAACAGCGCCTCGACGCATTCGAGCGCGGGCTCGAGCGTCTGCGCCTCGGCGCGCGTGAGCGGCATCAGGTCGAGCACGCCGTTTTCGGTCGCGCGTGCGGCGATCGCCTTCAACTGTTTCACCTGCGCGGCGCTCGTGGCGACGAGCAGCTTGCCGGCACGCCGGTGCGGCACGTGATGGGTCTCGCAGAATTCGTACAGCAGGTCGCGCCCGTGCACGCACGACGTCGCCTTCAGCGACCCGCGCGGATAGTAGAGCCCCGCATGGATCACTTCGCTGTTGCGCGAACTCGTACCGGTGCCGATCGCATCGGCCGCCTCGAGCACGAGCGTTTCACGCCCGCGCGCGGCCAGTTCGCGCGCAATCGCCAGACCGACGACGCCCGCGCCGATCACGACACAATCCATCTGCTCCATGACGTTTCGCGCCGCTAGCGCGTCGAGGGGAGACAAGAGAATTGTACGTCCCGGTTCATCCGCTTGCCGAAGGTCGTGCAGCGTCTCGCGGCGACGCCGTGCGTGACGCGCGACGCACGGCACGACGCGCGGCACGGCGCGGCACGCACGCCGCCGTGCGCGCGCCGCTCGTTCAGAAGCCGATCGGCCGGCGCTTCGCGGCGCCTTCGTCGGCCCGGATGTCGCGCGGCCCGATCGCGTCGCGCCCGTCGAGCCGCGCGGCGCCGAACGCGTGCAGCAGCGCGCGGCGCATCGTGCGCGGCGGAGTCGCGGCCAGCACGTCGAGCGCGTCGTCGCCGAGGGTGTCCGGGAAGCGCCGCCCCCATGCATGCGACGTGCGGATCTCGTCGTAGATCGTCTGCGCGATCCGGCGCGCGCCGGCTGCATCGGGCGGCTCGATCTCGTACACGTTCATCCGGTTGAGCAGCGGCTCCGGAATCGCGTGCGCCTCGTTCGCGGTCGCGATCCAGATCACGTTGCCCGCATCGATCGGCACTTCCGCGAATTCGTCGATGAATGCGCGCGCGGTGTCGTGCTCGAGCAACGCATACAGCGCGCCGAGCGGATCGTATTGCGCATCGCTGCCGGCCTTGTCGATCTCGTCGACCGCGATCACCGGGTTCGCGTAGCTGCCGTTCACCAGCGCATCGAACACCTTGCCGGGCTTCGCGTTCTTCCATTGCGACGACGCACCCGACAGGATCCAGCCGGCCGTCAGCGAACTCATCGGCACGTAGTGGTACGCGGTGCCGAGCAACTGCGCGAGCGCCTTCGCGAAATGCGTCTTGCCGATGCCCGGGGGCCCGAGCAGCAGGATCGGCATCAGTTCGAGCCGGTCCTCCGTTTCGAGGCACAGCGCGACCTGCTTGCGCACGTCTTCGAGCGGCTCGGCGAAATTGGGCAATGCCTCGCCGAGCGCGTCGAACGACGGCATCCGGTTCGGCTTCACGCAGAAGCGCAGATTGCCCGTCTTGAGCATCCTCTCGTAGGTGGCGCGCAATGCGTCGCTCGCGCTCTCGTTCAGGTCATTCAGCGCCGTCTCGACCTGCTCGAGGTCGTACACCGTGCTGAAGGATGCCACCGCCAGTTCCTGTTTCACCATCGCCGTCGTCATACCAACCTCGCTGCCGCTTGCCGTCACACGACCATCAGACCCTTACGATTTCAGTGTAGCGATCCCGCATTCGCGCGCAAGCAAGCAGCCACGCGCGTCTGCTGCTAACAGCCGCGCGCGCTGCACGCCGGCGCGCCGCGGCGTATGATCGTCGGTTCACCCACCCGCCGCACCGGCCCGGCCGACCGCGCCCGCGCGGCGCGTCGCCCCCCGCCTCGAAGGTATGCCGATGTCCGTCCCCACTGCTGTCCCGCGCGTCGATGCCGATGCGATCGACGCCGTCGACGCGGCGCTCACGTCACGCCGTGCGGTCCGCGCGTTCCTGCCGACGCCGGTGCCGCGCGACACGCTCGAGGCGATCCTCGAAGCCGCGAGCCGCGCGCCGTCAGGCACCAACATCCAGCCATGGCGCGTGTACGTCGCGACGGGCGCCACGCGCGATGCGCTCGCCGCCGCGCTGACCGCGGCGTACGACGATCCCGCGCGCGACGAGAAATACGTCGCCGAGTACGACTACTACCCGCGCGAATGGGTGTCGCCGTACATCGACCGGCGCCGCAAGGTCGGCTGGGACCTGTACGGCCTGTTGAACATCGGCCGCGACGAGAAGGCGCGCATGCATGCGCAGCACGCCCGCAACTTCCGTTTCTTCGATGCGCCGGTTGCGCTGTTCTTCACGCTCGACCGTGTGATGATTAGGCGCTGTTTGCCTGCGGAACGTGCATGCGAATGGCCTGAATCGGCTGCAGGGCAAGGAGTGAGGAGCGCCGTTTGGCCGCGCCAAACAAGCAACGATCGACGCCGCCATGCGGCCGATTTAGGCCATTCCCGTGGAATAAATTTTAAATTTGGGGTTGCCCCGAGAAGGGCCGCTCGCCGCGTTGTGCTCCTTGCGAATACGTCCAGTATTCGCGGCGTCGCACGCCTCGCGAGCGGCCCTTCTCGGGGCAACGCATGCACGTTCCGCAGGCAAACAGCCCCTAAGCGCCTGGCTCGACTGCGGGATGTTCCTGCAGGGCGTGATGACGGCCGCGCGCGCACGCGGGCTCGATACCTGCCCGCAGGCCGCGTTCGTGCCGTTCCACCGGATCGTCACCGAACACCTCGGCATTCCCGCCAACGAGCAACTGGTCTGCGGGATGTCGCTCGGCCATGCGGACCCCGACGCGATCGAGAACCGCCTCGTCACCGAGCGCGCGCCGGTCGCCGAGTTCACGCGCTTTTTCGCTTGAAAACGCATGACGCGGCCCTACCTTTCGAACAGGTACGCATCGTGCTCCGAACCTGCCGCGACGCGTCCTGTCACATCGCGATCGAAATCGATCGGGCGTAAGATGTGCGTCCGTTCCCCGCTATTGCGCGTTTCCGGAGACGTTTCATGCTGAAACACGGCCTGGCCGTCCTGCTCGCGAGCATCGCGCTCGCCGCCCATGCGCAGAGCCCCGCACCGGCCTCCGTCGCGTGGGAGATCCAGGTCGCACGCGACGGTCAGACTATCGACACGTTCCAGCAGCGCACCACTGTGGGTCAGACCCGTACCGATACCCATCGCTATCCGTCCGCCGTGCCGGTCGGCTGCGGCAATGCCGCGCGCGTCGTGCCGACCGAACGCTCGCGCTCGGTGACGGTCGCGCCGCTCACCGTCGACGTCGGCGCGAACACGGTGTCGCTCGCGCTCGACGTGCAGGAAACGATCGACGACGAAGGCGCGAAGCCGGCCGATCCGTGCGTGCCCGCGTCGCCGCGGCAAATCGTCGCGAGCCACCCCGGTCTGACGGTCGGCGCCGACGCGTGGACCGACTGGACGCTCGTCGAGCAACATCCGCACCTCGTGTACCGCGTGCGTGCGCACGTCGCGAAGGATTGAGCGTCATGTCCGCCGACGCCCTGTCCCTGCCGTTCGCCGAACCGCACGCCGCCCCCGACGAAATCACCGCCGTCAGCTGGAACCTGCACAAGGGCCGCTCGCCGCTCGGCTTCACCGCGTGGAACGCGATGCGCAACTGGATGCAGTCGACGCACGCCGACGTGTATTTCCTGCAGGAAGCGATGGCGCGCCGCATGCCGCGCCCCGTGCTCGCGCCCGGCTTCGGCGCACCGATGGACGACGCGGTCGACGACATCTGGCACTGCCAGGCCACCGAGATCGCGCATGCGCTCGACTGGCAGATCGCGCTCGGTCCGAACGTGTTCAAGCCGTCGTGGCGGCACGGCAATGCGATCCTGTCACCGCATCCGCTCGACCTCGGCGGCCGCTGGGACATCTCGGCGCACCGCTTCGAGCGGCGCGGCCTGCTGGTCGCGCGCGCGACGCTCGCGGGTTCGCGCCCGGTCACACTGCTGTGCGCGCACCTCGCGCTCACGCGTGCCGCGCGGCTGCGCCAGATGCACTGGATCGCGCACTGGATCGTGCGCAACGCTGGCGCCGGCCCGCTGATGCTCGCCGGCGACTTCAACGACTGGCGCAACGATTCGGTCGCGCTGTTCGGCGAGATCGGGTTGTCCGAGGTCGCGACGCTGCTCGGCGAATCGGGCCGCACGTTCCCCGCGTTCTCGCCGGCGCTCGCGCTTGACAAGATGTTCGTGCGCGGACTGACGCCGCTCGAATGGCGCGCGCCGTCCGGCGAGGCCGCGTGGCTGTCGGACCACCTGCCGTACATCGCGCGCCTGCGCCTCGAGCCGCAATAGGGCTCCCCACCTCGGCCCGATCTCAGCCGGATTGCGCGCCGCCAAAGCGCGGCCGCGCGGCGCGCGCTACATTAACGACTTGCCTATTCCGCTCCGCCCCGCCGCCGGGCCGCGCCGCCATGACCTACCTGCCGATCCTGCTGCAAATCGCCGTCGTCTATCTCGTCGCGGCGATCACGCCCGGCCCGAATTTCTTCATGATTTCGCAACTGTCGCTCGCGGGCCGCCGCAGCCTCGGTGCCGCGTCGGCGCTTGGCGTCGGCACCGCGTCGATCGCATGGGCGACGCTCGCGATGCTCGGCCTCGCCGCCGTGCTGCACCAGGTCGAATGGCTGTACGAGGCGATCCGGATCGGCGGCGCCGTGTACCTCGTGTATTTCGGCTTCAAGCTGCTGCGCGCGGGCGTGCGCCGCGATACGGCGCCGGCCGACGCGCCCGACGACCGCGCACCGCTGGCCGCGCCGCACGCGCGCGACTACCTGCGTGCGTATCGCAGCGGCCTGTTCACCTGCCTGACGAACCCGAAATCGTGCGCGTTCTGGACCAGCGTGTTCGCGGCGATGCTACCCGCGCACGTGCCGCTGTGGTTCAACGGCGCGGTGCTGGTGACGATCGGCGTGCTGTCGGCCGGCTGGTATTCGTGCGTCGCGTACCTGTTCGCGAGCCCGCGCGCGCAGCGCGGCTACCGGCGCGTGCGGCGCCCGCTCGACGCGCTGTGCGGCGTGGCGCTCGTCGGCCTCGGCGCGAAACTCGCGGCCGAGCGCTGAAAAACCGAAAGGCAATTGAAATAATTCGTTGCGCCAAATCCGCGCGGCCACGGGGGTCAAGCCCGCGAACGGCGTCAACAGGGTAAAATAACGAGTTCCTCAATCGTCTGTCATCGAGAAGGCGCGTGTCCGACGCGCCGGCCGGCCGATCCGTGATCGGGCCGTCGCACTCGGTTTTTTGCCCGTTTTTGGGCCCGTTACTCGCGTTCGCTACGCGCGTCCGTTTTCAAAGCCATGAGCAAATACGACACCGCCACCGTCCAATCCGTCCATCACTGGACCGACACGCTGTTCAGCTTCACCTGCACCCGTGAGGCGAGCCTGCGCTTCAACAACGGCGAATTCACGATGGTCGGCCTCGAGGTCGACGGCAAGCCGCTCGCGCGCGCCTACTCGATCGTCAGCCCGAACTATGAAGAGCATCTCGAATTCTTCAGCATCAAGGTGCAGAACGGCCCGCTGACGTCGCGCCTGCAGCACCTGAAGGTGGGCGACACGGTGCTGATCGGCAAGAAGCCGACGGGCACGCTGGTCGCCGACAACCTGCTGCCGGGCAAGACGCTGTGGATGCTGTCGACGGGTACGGGCCTCGCGCCGTTCATGTCGATCATCCGCGACCCGGACATCTACGACCGCTTCGACAAGGTGATCCTGACGCACACGTGCCGCCTGAAGGGTGAGCTCGCGTACATGGACTACATCAAGCACGACCTGCCGGGCCACGAGTACCTGGGCGACATCATCAAGGAAAAGCTCGTCTACTACCCGACGGTCACACGCGAAGCGTTCGACAACGAAGGCCGGATCACCGACCTGATCGCAACGGGCAAGCTGTTCACCGATCTCGACGTCCCGCCGTTCTCGCCGGAAAACGACCGCGTGATGCTGTGCGGCAGCACCGCGATGCTGAAGGACACGACCGACCTGCTGAAACAGGCCGGCCTCGTCGAAGGCAAGAACAGCGCACCGGGCCACTATGTGATCGAGCGCGCGTTCGTGGACTGATCGATCCCCAAATTTTGCGCATCATCAAGAACCGGAGCAAAAGCTCCGGTTTTTTTTCGTCCCTACTTGGCGAATTCGTAACAAATTGGGATCATCTCATCTCAAATAGTTACATTTGGATACGTCATCGTCCGGTGCTCGGGTGTCAGTGTTTTTCCTACAACACCTTCATCCCGATTATTCACATTTACCCTTAAATGTCCGCCCGACATGACCTTTTCAGAAATTTTGAGATATTATTCGCCGCGCGCGGTTGCCGTTCGGATGAGAGTGGAAGGGTCGGATGCAAGTGTTACAAGACGTAACTTTTGTTACCTCGGCAGGGGGCGATTCTCTGGCGGCGACCGTCATCGAAACGGCAGCCGATCCACGCAGCCAGCCGGTGTCTGAACCGCTTTCTGACAGCAGGGAGAGTCATGGATACGTCGCTTAACGCGCCTTTGGGCGCCCACGCCCCGTTCCCGTCGCAACAGCGCGTGCCGGGCTGCGTCGCGACTCCGCCCATTGCCGACGCCGCGTCGAAACGTGGCGCCTCCGCCGCGCGGATCGCAGCGCTGTCCGCCCAGTTGCTCGCCGCCGACGAAGCGGCCCGCCGCCATCTGGCCGGCGAACTGCACGACGGGCTCGGCGCCGAACTCACCGCTGCGCGATTCGCGCTCGCAAACGTTCAAACGTGGCTGCCGGCCGATGCGCCGGAGGGTTGCCTGCGTGCGCTGGAACTGGCGCAGCAGGCGCTCGACGCCGCGACCGACGCGAATCGCCGGCTGATCGACGAGCGCGACACGCCGGCGCTCGACGCGGGCCTGGTCGGCGCGTTGTCGTCGTGGGCCGACACCCATGCGGCCCGCACCGGCCTGCGCACCAGCTTCGTCTGTGCGGCCGATGCGCGCCTGACGCAGATCGCCGGGGCCAGCGCGCTCGCGGTGTTCCGCGTCGCGCAGGAAGCGTTGTCGAACGTCGCGAAGCACGCACGCGCGACGTCGGTCGACGTGCGGATCGCCACCGACGGCACGCACCTGTCACTGATTGTCTCCGACGATGGCACCGGTTTCCCCCGGCGCCGCCGCACCGGCTATGGTCTCGCCGGCATGCGCGCCCGCTGCGAGGCGTTCGGCGGCAGCTTCGAGACGGCCACGCCGGCAACCGGCCACGGCACGCGCGTCACCGCGCGCTTCGCTTGGGATTCGCTGCTCGCGGTGCCCGTCGCGGCCCGCCGCGCGTCGCTTTCGTGAGGACGTCATGAGCCTGAACATCCTGCTCGTGGACGATCATGCGATCGTCCGGCAAGGGATCCGCCAGTTGCTGATCGATCGTGGCGTCGCGCGCGACGTCACCGAGGCCGAAACCGGCGGCGACGCGATGGCCGCCGTCGACAAACAGGAATTCGACGTGATCCTGCTCGACATCTCGTTGCCGGACACGAACGGCATCGAGGTGCTCAAGCGCCTCAAGCGCAAGCTGCCGCGCACGCCGGTGCTGATGTTCTCGATGTACCGCGAGGATCAGTACGCGGTGCGCGCGCTGAAGGCCGGCGCGGCCGGCTACCTGTCGAAGACGGTCAACGCCGCGCAGATGATCGGCGCGATCCAGCAGGTCGCGGCCGGCCGCAAGTACGTGAGCCCCGCGATGGCCGAGGCGCTCGCCGAATACGTGTCGTTCGAGAACGAACCGCTGCCGCACGAGAAGCTGTCCGACCGCGAATACCAGACACTCTGCATGCTCGCGTCGGGCAAGCGGCTCACCGACATCGCGAACACGCTGTCGCTGTCCGTGAAGACGGTGAGCGTGTACCGGTCGCGGCTGCTCGAGAAGATGCGGCTGTCGAACAACGCGGAACTCACGTTCTACGTGATGAGCAACCGGCTCGTCGACATGGCGCCCACGGCCGGCGCCTGATTTCCCCGGCTCACCCGATTCGTCCGGGCCAGCGACGCGGCACATGCCGCGCCGCCGCCCGCTGTCGCCTGCCTGAAGCGCAAGCGCTTGTTTTATCGGACGATTTTGTGACGAACCGCTGCGCCGCAGCGGGTCTTGCACGCCAAATCGGCTAAAATTGCGGGTTTTCACTCAGTCAGCGCTACCGCGCCCCGCGCGCGCTGGCGATTCATCCGCAATGTCTCTCTTCCGCAAGAAAAACGTCGATCGCATGATCGCCGGCGCGCATGCCGCCGGGCTCAAGAAAGCGCTCGGCGCGATCGACCTCACCTTCCTCGGCATCGGCGCGATCATCGGCACCGGCATCTTCGTGCTGACCGGTACCGGCGCCGTGCAGGCCGGCCCCGCCCTGATGCTGTCGTTCGTGATCGCCGCGATCGCGTGCGGCCTCGCCGCACTGTCGTACGCGGAGTTCGCGTCGACGATCCCCGTCGCCGGCTCGATCTACACGTATTCGTACGCCACCCTCGGCGAGCTCGTCGCGTGGATCATCGGCTGGGACCTGATGCTCGAATACGGCCTCGCGTCGTCGGCCGTATCGGTCGGCTGGTCGGGCTACCTGCAGTCGCTGCTGCAGGGCTTCGGACTCACGCTGCCCACCGTGCTGACGGCCGCGCCCGGTGCGGTGCCGGGCGTCGTCACGTGGTTCAACCTGCCCGCGTTCCTGGTGATGATCGTGATCACGACGCTGCTGTCGATCGGCATCCGCGAGTCGACCCGCATCAACAACATCATGGTGTTCATCAAAGTGTCGGTCGTGCTGCTCGTGATCGCGGTCGGCGTGTTCCACGTGACGCCCGCGAACTGGAAGCCGTTCATGCCGCACGGCTGGAACGGCGTGTTCGGCGCGGCGGCCGTGATGTTCTTCGCGTTCATCGGCTTCGACGCGGTGTCGTCGGCGGCCGAGGAAGTGAAGAACCCGAAGCGCGACCTGCCGATCGGCATCATCGCGTCGCTCGCGGTGTGCGCGGTGCTGTACGTGACGGTCGCCGCGGTCGCGACCGGCATCGTGCCGTCGGCCCAGTACGCGAACATCTCGCACCCGATCTCGTACGCGCTGCAGAAGGCCGGTGAAACGTGGGTGGCGGGCTTCATCGATCTAGGCGCCGTGCTCGGCATGCTGACCGTGATCCTCGTGATGAGCTACGGCCAGACGCGCGTGATCTTCGCGATGTCGCGCGACGGGCTGCTGCCGGCAGCGCTGTCGCGCGTGCACCCGCGCTACGCGACGCCGTTCCTGACGACCTGGCTCGTCGGCCTGTTCTTCGGGCTGATCGCCGCGCTCGTGCCGCTCAACGTGCTCGCCGAGCTGATCAACATCGGCACGCTCGCCGCGTTTTCGATGGTGTCGATCGCCGTGCTCGTGCTGCGCCGCACGCACCCCGACCTGCCGCGTGCGTTCCGCTGCCCCGGCGTGCCGGTGGTGCCGATCCTCGCGGTCGCGTCGTGCCTGTTCCTGATGCTGAACCTGCAGCCCATCACGTGGGCCGCGTTCGGCATCTGGCTCGCGATCGGCCTCGTGATCTACTTCCTGTACTCGCGCCACCACTCGAAGCTCGCGCACGGTCACCACGACGCGCACTGAGCGCCGCCGTGCCGCTCGCGGCACGGTACGCCCCCGCGGGGCCGGACGCCGGCCCCGCCCCCTCCCCGCCCTGCCTCCACCCGTCCCGCCGCCACGTTGCCTTTCCTGCAACGATCCGCGCGTCAATTCCGGTTCCCATTGGTCATTTTCCGAATGCCGATATATTCGGTTCGGATCGACATATTTATCGATTAAAAGTGTAATTAGATTGAATTGAATATGAATAGAAGAAAATAATCAGGCCGCCGACATTGAACTCTTGCATTCGCCAACCTAGTATTTAGGTCGGCCGGTCTTACACCCGTCCCGCCTAGACTAGACGGGGCACGAGCCGCAGCAGGAGCGCGGCGGGATGCGATCGATTTCCTCGAAGCGCCTTTTTATAAGCACAACTTCATCGCGCATTCAAAAACGAATTTTCAGCATATTTTTAATTAAAAAATTCACGGCCTGATAATCCGGTCGACGGTATTTTATTGCCTCCGTCCGGAGGCATGTGCTGTACCTGTCCGAAGTTCAACAAGAACCAGAGAGGTCTGTCATGAGCAATACATTGGTCAACGTCACGGCGAAGGTCGAAATCAGCGCGGCCAACCAGACGATCGCGGGGCTCAAGGATTACCAAAGCAAGAACTGGGCGATCGGGCTGAACGGGGATACGCTCGCGCCGGACGGTTTCCTGACGTTCTTCACCGAGCGCAACCTGCCGTTCAGCTACTACGTCCGCGCGCGCGGTGTCTCGGTCGGCGAACCGAGCGCCTACCAGGCGAACATCGAGACGCTGACGCAGCACATCGCCGCGATTCGCGCGTCGGAGACGAACCAGGTCCAGGCGACCATCCGCGAGCTCGAGTTGTACAAGTCGCGGAACTGGGCGATCGGCCTGAACGGCACGACGCTGCAACCGGACAATTTCCTGCCGTTCTTCGGCACCCGCTCCGTGCCGTTCGAGTACTACGTGCGCAGCGGCGGCGTCGAACTCGGCTCGCCGAGCGCGTATGACAACAACATCCGCAACCTGACGCAGTACCTGGGCTCGCTCTGACGGAGCGACCCGCCGGGCGGATGCGTCCGCCCGGCAACCTGCCGGCGGCCCGCCTCCGGCCGCCCTGCCCGCCTTCCTCGCTGCTGCGCTTCTCCCTTCCCGTTTTGCGCGTTCCGTCGTTGCCTGCACGCTTGCCGCGGCCGGTTCATAATCGCGCCATCGAACGGCGGCCCGCATCGGCGGTGTCGCCCGGCAACAGGAAGAAGATGATGGAAAGCGTCGATCTCGATGTATTGAAATCCAGCGCGCGCTGGCTCGAAGAAGGGCGCCGCGTGCTGCTCGTGACGGTCGTGAAGACGTGGGGCTCGTCGCCCCGCCCCGAAGGCGCGATGCTCGCGGTGCGCGAGGACGGGCTCGTGGTCGGCTCCGTGTCCGGCGGGTGTATCGAGGACGACCTGATCGCCCGTGTGCACGCAAGCGGGATCGCGGCCGATGCACGCCCGGAAGCGCTCAAGTACGGCGTGACGGCCGAGGAAGCGCACCGCTTCGGGCTGCCGTGCGGCGGCACGATCCAGCTCGTGCTCGAGCCGCTCACGCGCGACAGCGGGATCGCCGCGCTGTGCGCGGAAGTCGAGGCCGGCCGCCTCGTCACGCGCACGATGACGCTCGCGACCGGCCGCGCATCGTTGTCGCCCGCGCAGGCGGCCGACGGGCTCGCGTTCGACGGCGAGCGGCTCGTGACGATCCACGGGCCGCGCTACCGGATGCTCGTGATCGGCGCCGGCCAGTTGTCGCGCTATCTGTGCCAGATCGCGGTCGGGCTCGACTACCAGGTGACGGTGTGCGATCCGCGCGAGGAATACACGGATGCGTGGGACGTGCCGGGTACGCGCGTCGTGCACACGATGCCCGACGATACGGTGCTCGACATGAACCTCGATGCGCGTTCGGCGGTGATCGCGCTCACGCACGACCCGAAGCTCGACGATCTCGCGCTGATGGAGGCGCTGAAGACGCCCGCGTTCTACGTCGGCGCGCTCGGCTCGCGGCGCAACAATGCGGCACGGCGCGAGCGGCTGCGCGAATTCGACCTGAACGAAGCGGAACTGGCCCGGCTGCACGGGCCGGCCGGCATCTATATCGGCAGCCGGACGCCGCCGGAAATCGCGATCTCGATCCTCGCCGAGATCACCGCCGCGAAGAACAACGTGTCGCTACCGACGATCCTGCAGGTCGAGGGCGCGAAGGCCGCGCGCGAGATCGCCGCGAACAGCGGCGCGGCCTGCGGGCTCTGATCGCCGCGACTCCGACGCGCAGTCGCGCCGAGTACGCGTCCGCGACCGGCGAAGCGGACGAAACCGACGAAAGCGCCCACGCCGGCGCCAGGCCGGCGCGGGCCGCCGATCAGGTCAGGCCGGCGGCCAGCGCCGCGGCGACCGAACCGACCACCAGCACCACGCCGACCGTGCGGTGCTTGTTCAGCTCGGTCCACAGCAGCACGCCGGTCAGCGACAGCAGGATCAGCGAGCCCGCGATCGTGTCCATCAGCAGCACCCAGCCGAGATTCATCCCGACGCCGCGATGCAGGTTGTTCAGCGTCGTCAGGAACGTGTTGCCCGTGCGTTTCACCGCGACGTAGCCGTTGCCGACCCAGTATTCGGCCTGCAGGTTCTGGTGCGGGCCGAACAGGCCCATCTGCCAGTGCTCCGGCTGCATCACGCGCTTGTCGCCCCATGCGACGGGCTGCGCCGGCTCCTTGCGCATGCGGCCCGGCTTGCCGTCGAAATGCAGTTCGTGCTGCAGCCACTTCGTCATCGCGGCGGGCGTCTTCGGCGCCGGGTCCGGCAGTGCGATCTGCATCTCCTCGACCTGCGGCTCGCCGGTCGAAATCTTCAGCGGCGGCGCGCGGTGGTTGAGCAGCACGCCCGTCACGCCGAACAGCAACCCGAGCACCGCGCCCCACAGCCCAACCCAGCCATGCACCTTGCGCAGCCACTTGATGAAGGTCGCGCGGCGCGAACGCTGGCGGCGTGCGGCCCGTTCGTCGTCGCTCAGCGGGCGGGCCGCCGGGTGCAGCACGGTGACGCCCGCGCGGGAAGCCCCCGTCCGGGGCGGATTGATCGTTTCGGGCGCGTTCACGCGAGAGGTTCCATTCGTTCAAAACAACGGGCGACGCGCAAAGCGTGCGCGCCGCCCGGGCAGCATGAAAATGAGAATGGATATCATTACACAAATCTATTACAGGCTCAATCCGCCCGGGTACGCCGCGGCGAGCCCGTCGAGCGAGGAAATTCGGGCGAAGCACGACCGTTGCAGCACGATGCCGATCGATAGGCGAAAAATACCGACAGAATGACCTTGCAAGATCAAGGCGGCATTTCGTAAGAAATCGCGCGGCGCAGCGCCGTTCAGCGCAGCGGCGGCAGCGGAAAGCGCGATGCGGCGGCGTCCGGCGCGGGGTCGGTACGGTCGAGCGAGTACAGCCACGCGAGCAGATCCGCGACCGCCTGGTAGAGCTGCGGCGGAATCCGGTCGTCGAGATCGACCTGCATCAGCAGCGACACCATCTCCGGCGCCGTATGTACGTACAGCCCGGCGTCATGCGCGCGCGCGACGATCATCTCGGCGAGCGCGCCGTAGCCCTTCGCGACCACGCGCGGCGCGGCATCGCCGCCCTTCGGATCGTAGACGAGCGCGGCCGCGCGCTTGCGGGACGTCATGCTCATGCCAGCGCCTCGTCGTCGCTATCCGGCGCGCGCGTCGCCGGGCCGCTGGCCGAGGCCGACGCCGAACCGCGCGCATACGCGGCGGCCGCCGCCTGGGCCGCAAACAGGTCGAAGCCGTCCGGGCCGTCGTCGACCGCGCGGATCGACAGCCCGCCCACCTTGAGCCCCGACACTTCGAGCCGCTGCCGCAGCGCCGCCTCGTGCCGCGTGAGGCGGTCGGCACCCGTCTGGTTCGCACGCAACCGCGCGACGAGCTGCGTGCCGTTCAGCACCAGCTCCGCGTCGACCGTGCCGAGCGACGGCAACGTCAGTGTGAGGCGCGTGCGCCAGGCCATGCCGTCGCCCGTGTCGCCGTCACCGCGCGACGCACGGTTGCCCGGATCGTCGGGCTCGATCGTCCAGTCGAGCCGCGCGCCGGGCCACGCCTCGCCCGCCCAGCGGAACTGGTCGGTCGCGAGCGCGTCGAGCTGCTGCCTGACGAGCGGCACGGTGGCCGGATGCACGGTCGCGAGCGTCTGCGCCGGCGAATCGGACGACGCAGTGGCCAGCTCGGCCCGCGCGGGCGTCCAGCGCGCATCGGGCCGATCGCCGAGCAGATCGGCCGTATCGTGCGGCAACGACGCCCCTTGCCGCGCGCCTGCCGGCAAGGCCTGTGCGGGGTCCCGAGCCGGCGCACCGCCCTGGGCCGGCGTGCCCGGCGGCACGGTTGCGCGCGCGGTCGCAGCCATTGGCGGACGCGGCTCGAGCAGTTCGTCGAGCAGGTCGGTCGAGCCGTGCCGTGCGGCATCCGGATCGGCCGGTGCGAGCGCGGTCGCGAGGCGCGCCTGCGGCTCGCGCATCAGCGCCGCGAGCGGACGCTGGCCGGCCAGCCACTGCGCGAGGTGAGATTCGTAGAAAAGGCCGCTTTCGCTCACGGCCTGCGCGAGCGCCGCGCGCAGCGCCGCGACGGGCAACGTCGCCGCCGCTTCGCGTGTTGCCGCAGCCGACGACGCAGCCGCTGAAGCGGGCGTGGACGACGCTGCCGGATCGGCGGCGGCCGGCGCGCGGGCCGGCGCAGCCGTGTCGGTCAACAACACGGTGGGATCGGCCAGCAGCGGTGCGCGCCCGGCGATGGCCGGCGTCGCGTCGCCGCCGGCGCGCGAGATCGCGTCGAGCACGCGCCCGACATCGGACAGTGCAGTCTGGGTGGAAGCAGGCGGTGCGGCAGGCGGAGTGCCGGCCGACGGCGTGGACGACGCGCCGGTGCCCGGCGTGCCGACCTGCGAGGTCACGCCGCCGCCGGCGGGCGCCGACGCGGTGCCGGTCAGCAAGCTGTCGAGGCGGCTCGCCAGCAGCGCGGCCGCAACGGAGTCGATACCGGTCATGATCGGAGCCTGCTCATCTCAGCCACATCGTTGCGAATCCGGGCACGGCACGCCGGTGCCGTCCGCGGGAACTGCGCGCCTGCCGCAACGGGCTCGTGCGCCCCCGCGCCCGTTTCCCCGGAAACGGGCCCTACCCGCGCGCGCGGTAGAGATCGGTCAATACCTGGGTCGAGCGCCGCGCCTCGAACAGCGCGGACAGCCGCGCGAGGTCCGGGCTCGCGAGATCGCGAATCGCGGCGTCGTCGGCCAGGATGCGGCGGATCAGGTCGAGCTTGCGGCCGAGATCCGATTCGTCGAGCACGACGCCCGGATCGGCTTCCTTCAGCCCGTCGACCAGTTGCATGAATTCGGCCTGCAACTCCGGCAACGCGCTCCAGTCGGCGCTGCGGGCAGCGCCCAGCATCCGGCCCGACACGGCGGCGAGCGCCTCGTAACGTTCGAAGTATTCGGCCTTGCGATTCATCTCGATGCTTCCACTGCCTGTTGCGCGGCCATCCGCGCGACTTCCGGGGCGATCCCCGTCCATGCTTCCTCGAGCGTCGCGAGCAGCCTGTCGACCTCGACCAGCATCGCGTCGCTCGCCTGCGCATTGGCTTCGAGCAGACGCCGGCCGATATACGCATACAGCGCATCCAGCCGCTCCGCGATCTCGCCGCCCGCATCGAGGTTCAGCGACGCCTTCAGCCCGCTGTCGACGATCCGGATCGCCTTACTGATCGCTTCGCCGCGCGCGGACACATTGCCTTGCTGCAAATGCATGCGCGCCAGCGCAACCGCCTGCCGCGCGCCCTGGTACAGCATCGCGATCAACCGGTGCGGGGAAGCGCCCATCACCCCGGTCTCGACGCCGACACGCGCGTATGCACTGGCTCCAGCGTGTCCTGGGGAAAACATGCGCTTCTCCTTGTTGTGCCTTGGCTATACGGGAACCGCCGCCGTGCATCGCACGACGCGGCCTTCACCGGAGTTATCGGAAGGGATTGGGAAAGCTTTAGGCAAGCGGCGCGTGCCGCCTGGCGCAGCCAGGCCGGCCCGCGAACCAGGCCGTATGGCCGTCCACGGATCGCTTTCCCTGAATAGCCGCCGTGTCAAACCGCCATCTGCATGATGTCGTTGTAAGCGCTCACTAGCTTGTTGCGGACCTGGAGCCCGAACTGGAAGCCGATGTTGGCTTTCTGCATGTCGACCATCACGTCGTTCAGCGACACGTTCGGCGCGCCGACCTCGAACGCCTGCGCCTCGCCGAGCGCGTGCTGCTGGTCGCCGCTGATCTTGTCGAGCGACGCCTTCATCGCGCTGGCGAACGTGCTGGCCGTCGCCGCGCCCGAGCCGGCCAGTGCCGCCGCCGGGCTCGCGACGCCGCCCGACGCCTGCGCGGCCATCGACTGCATCTGTTGCAACACCGAACCGATTCCGCTGACGTTCGCAGTCATGCTGTCCCCAAAACTGAGAGAGAGACCCGGACGCACCGGGAGATCCGCCGGTGCCGCACCACGCGCACCATGCCGGATTCCGAAAAAGGATAGCAGCGCGCCGCGCGTCAAAGCCGAGAAAGTACGGGGGAAACCCCGCTCTTTTCGGTCGATCGGAGTCGGGCCCGGGTCACGATAATCGCATCGTGTCATTGTCCGCCCGCTCGTCCGAGCGAGCTCAGTCGTCCCGCTCCGGAGAAACTCGACGCATGGATTCGCAGGCCAACTCGCTGATCAACCCAGACGCCCGCGGGGGCCTCGCCAGCCCGGCGCCCGGCGCCGCCGCGGCCGCCGCGTTGCCGGGCGCGGGTGGCGCAGGCGCGGACTTCGGGCTTGGCGGCTTCGCGGAACGCATCCCCGGCATCTCGCGGATGAAGGGCAACCCGAAGCTGCCGTTCCTGATCGCCGTCGCATTCGCGGTCGCCGTCATCACCGCGCTCGTGCTGTGGAGCCGCGCGCCCGACTACCGCGTGCTGTACAGCAACCTGTCGGATCGCGACGGCGGTGCGATCATTGCCGCGCTCCAGCAGGCAAACGTTCCCTACAAGTTCGCCGATGCCGGCGGCGCGATCCTCGTGCCGTCGAGCCAGGTGCATGAAACGCGCCTGAAGCTCGCCGCGATGGGGCTGCCGAAGGGCGGCTCGGTCGGCTTCGAGCTGATGGACAACCAGAAATTCGGCATCAGCCAGTTCGCCGAGCAGATCAACTACCAGCGCGCGCTCGAAGGCGAGCTGCAGCGCACCATCGAATCGATCAACGCCGTGCGCGGCGCGCGCGTGCATCTCGCGATCCCGAAGCCGTCGGTGTTCGTGCGCGACAAGGAAGCGCCGAGCGCGTCGGTGTTCGTCGACCTCTACCCGGGCCGCGTGCTCGACGAGGGGCAGGTTCAGGCAATCACGCGGATGGTGTCGTCCGGCGTGCCCGACATGCCCGCGAAGAACGTGACGATCGTCGACCAGGACGGCAACCTGCTGACCCAGACCGCGTCGGCATCCGGCCTCGACGCGAGCCAGCTCAAGTACGTGCAGCAGGTCGAGCACAACACGCAGAAGCGCATCGACGCGATCCTCGCGCCGATCTTCGGCGCCGGCAACGCGCGCTCGCAGGTCAGCGCGGATCTCGATTTCTCGAAGATCGAGCAGACGTCGGAAAGCTACGGCCCGAACGGCAACCCGCAGCAATCCGCGATCCGCAGCCAGCAGACCAGCAGCGCGACCGAGCTCGCACAGGGCGGCGCGTCGGGCGTGCCGGGCGCGCTGTCGAACACGCCGCCGCAGCCGGCCTCCGCGCCGATCGTCGCCGGCAACGGCCAGAACGCGCCGCAGACCACGCCGGTCAGCGACCGCAAGGACCAGACGACCAACTACGAGCTCGACAAGACGATCCGCCACACCGAACAGCCGATGGGCAGCGTGAAGCGGCTGTCGGTCGCGGTCGTCGTCAACTACCAGCCGGTCGCCGACGCGAAGGGCCACGTGACGATGCAGCCGCTGCCGCCCGCGAAGCTCGCGCAGGTCGAACAGCTCGTGAAGGATGCGATGGGCTACGACGAGAAGCGCGGCGACTCGGTGAACGTCGTGAACAGCGCGTTCTCCACCGCGAGCGACCCGTACGCCGACCTGCCGTGGTGGCGCCAGCCGGACATGATCGCGATGGCGAAGGAAGCGGCGAAGTGGCTCGGCATCGCGGCGGCCGCGGCGGCGCTCTACTTCATGTTCGTGCGCCCGGCGATGCGCCGCGCATTCCCGCCGCCCGAACCGGCCGCGCCGGCGCTCGCCGCACCGGACGATCCGGTTGTGCTCGACGGCCTGCCGGCGCCGGAGAAGGCGGAGGAACCCGACTCGCTGCTGCTCGGGTTCGAGAGCGAGAAGAACCGTTACGAACGCAACCTCGACTACGCGCGCACGATCGCCCGCCAGGATCCGAAGATCGTCGCCACCGTCGTGAAGAACTGGGTGTCCGATGAACGCTGAAGGCTTGACCAAGAGCGCGCTCCTGCTGATGTCGATCGGCGAGGAAGAGGCCGCGCAGGTATTCAAGTTCCTCGCGCCGCGCGAGGTCCAGAAGATCGGCGCCGCGATGGCCGCGCTGAAGAACGTCACGCGCGAGCAGGTCGAGGACGTGCTGCACGAATTCGCGAAGGAAGCGGAGCAGCACACCGCGCTGTCGCTCGATTCGAGCGACTACATCCGCTCGGTGCTGACCAAGGCGCTCGGCGAGGACAAGGCCGGCGTGCTGATCGACCGCATCCTGCAGGGCAGCGACACGAGCGGCATCGAGGGCCTGAAGTGGATGGACTCGGCCGCCGTGGCCGAACTGATCAAGAACGAGCATCCGCAGATCATCGCGACGATCCTCGTGCACCTCGACCGCGACCAGGCGTCGGAAATCGCGTCGTGCTTCACCGAGCGGCTGCGTAACGACGTGATCCTGCGGATCGCGACGCTCGACGGCATCCAGCCGGCCGCGCTGCGTGAGCTCGACGACGTGCTGACGGGCCTGCTGTCCGGCAGCGACAACCTGAAGCGCAGCCCGATGGGCGGCATCCGCACCGCGGCCGAAATCCTGAACTTCATGACGAGCGTGCATGAGGAAGGCGTGCTCGAAAGCGTGCGCCAGTACGACGCCGAACTCGCGCAGAAGATCATCGACCAGATGTTCGTGTTCGAGAACCTGCTCGACCTCGAGGATCGCGCGATCCAGATGGTGCTCAAGGAAGTCGAGTCGGAAACGCTGATCATCGCGCTGAAGGGCGCGCCGCCGGCACTGCGCCAGAAGTTCCTCGCGAACATGTCGCAGCGCGCGGCCGAACTGCTCGCCGAGGATCTCGACGCGCGCGGCCCGGTACGCGTATCCGACGTCGAGACGCAGCAGCGCCGCATCCTGCAGATCGTGCGCAACCTGGCCGAAAGCGGCGCGATCGCGATCGGCGGCAAGGCGGAAGACGCGTATGTCTGATTCGGCGAGCGATCGCGCGGGCACCCTCACCGCCTACCAGCGGTGGGAGATGGCGTCGTTCGACCCGCCGCCGCCCCCGCCGCCGCCCGACGACGCGGCAGCGGCCGCCGCCGCGCTCGCCGAGGAGCTGCAGCGCGTGCGCGACGCCGCGCACGCCGAAGGCCATGCGGCCGGCCACGTCGAGGGCCAGGCGCTCGGCTACCAGGCCGGTTTCGAGCAGGGCCGCGAACAGGGTTTCGAAGCCGGCCAGGCCGACGCGCGTGAACAGGCCGCGCAGCTCGCGGCGCTCGCCGCGTCGTTCCGCGAGGCCGTGTCGACCGTCGAGCACGATCTGGCCGCCGATATCGCGCAGCTCGCGCTCGACATCGCGCAGCAGGTGGTCCGGCAGCACGTGAAGCACGACCCGGCCGCGCTGGTTGCCGCCGTGCGCGACGTGCTCGCGGCCGAACCCGCGCTGTCCGGCGCGCCGCATCTCGCGGTCAATCCGGCCGACCTGCCCGTCGTCGAAGCCTATCTGCAGGACGATCTCGATACGCTCGGCTGGAGCGTGCGCACCGATGCGTCGATCGAGCGCGGCGGCTGCCGCGCGCACGCCGCGACCGGCGAGGTCGACGCGACGCTGCCCACGCGCTGGCAGCGCGTCGCCGCCGCGATCGGCAAGGTGAGCACGTGGTGACGCGGCCGCCCGAGGCGCTCGCGCACGACGGCATGACGCCGCTCGAGCGCGAACTCGCGCTCGCGTCGTTCGGCCCGGACGCGCACAACGCCGCGCTGGACACCGCCCAAGACGCCACCCAGCACGCCGCCGCTGCGGCGGCCGAGGCCGCCGGCGCCACGCCGCGCGCCCCGCACAACCCGCATCTCGCGCACTGGCGCACCCACCTGAACGGGCTCGCCGCGCGCAGCCGGCGCGCGCTGCCGCTGCGGCCGTGCGGGCGCCTGACGCGCGCGGCCGGCCTCGTGCTGGAAGCGATCGGGCTGCGCCTGTCGGTCGGCGCCGAATGCACGATCGAACTGCCGCCCGGCAGCACGCTGCCGCACGCGGAAGCGGAAGTCGTCGGCTTCGCCGGCGATCGCCTGTTCCTGATGCCGACCACCGACGTCGCGGGCGTGCTGCCCGGCGCGCGCGTGTGGCCGCGCGAAAGCGCGCCCGTCGCCGATCCGCTCGCGGGCGCGAAGCGGCTGCCGGTCGGCTGGGAAATGCTCGGGCGCGTCGTCGACGCGTCGGGCCGCCCGCTCGACGGCCTCGGCCCGCTCGCGTCGAAGGTCGACGCGCCGCTGTCGGCGCCGTCGATCAACCCGCTCGAACGCGAACCGATCCACCACGTGCTCGACGTCGGCGTGCGCGCGATCAACGCGCTGCTCACCGTCGGCCGCGGGCAGCGGATGGGCCTGTTCGCGGGCTCCGGCGTCGGCAAGTCGGTGCTGCTCGGCACGATGGCGCGCTATACGAGCGCGGAAGTGATCGTGATCGGGCTGATCGGCGAACGCGGCCGCGAAGTGAAGGAATTCATCGAACAGATCCTCGGCGAGGACGGGCTCGCGCGCTCGGTCGTCGTCGCGGCGCCGGCCGACGTGTCGCCGCTGCTGCGGATGCAGGGCGCGGCCTACGCGACGTCGCTCGCCGAGTATTTCCGCGACCAGGGCAAGCACGTGCTGCTGCTGATGGATTCGCTCACGCGCTACGCGATGGCGCAGCGCGAGATCGCGCTGGCGATCGGCGAGCCGCCCGCGACGAAGGGCTACCCGCCGTCGGTGTTCGCGAAGCTGCCCGCGCTCGTCGAGCGCACCGGCAACGGGCCGGAAGGCGGCGGCTCGATCACCGCGTTCTACACGGTGCTGACCGAAGGCGACGACCAGCAGGACCCGATCGCCGATTCGGCGCGCGCGATCCTCGACGGCCACGTCGTGCTGTCACGCGCGCTCGCCGAGGCCGGCCACTATCCGGCGATCGACATCGAGGCGTCGATCAGCCGCGCGATGACCGCGCTGATCGACGAAACGCATCTCGACCACGTCCGGCAGTTCAAGCAGATGCTGTCGCGCTACCAGCGCAATCGCGACCTGATCGCGGTCGGCGCGTACGCGCCCGGCCGCGACGCGCAGCTCGACCGCGCGATCGCGCTCTATCCGCGCATCGAGGCGTTCCTGCAGCAGGGCTTTCGCGAATGCGCGCCGTTCGCGTCGAGCCTCGCCGGGCTCGATGCACTGTTCGACGCTTACGGAGGCTGATCCAGATGGCACACGGCTTTCCCCTTCAGTTGCTGCTCGACCGCGCGCAGGAGGATCTCGATTCCGCCACGAAGCAGCTCGGCACCGCACAGCGCGACCGCACCGCGGCCGCCGAGCAGCTCGACGCGCTGCTGCGCTACCGCGACGAATACCACGCGCGCTTCTCGCAATCCGCGCAGCACGGGATGCCGGCCGGCAACTGGCGCAATTTCCAGGCGTTCATCGATACGCTCGACGCCGCGATCGCGCAGCAGCGCAGCGTGCTGGCCGCGGCCGAAATCCGTATCGACGAAGCCCGCCCGAACTGGCAAAACAAGAAACGCACCGTCGGCTCGTTCGAAATCCTGCAGGCGCGCGGCGTCGCGCAGGAAGCGAAGCGTGACGCCCGGCGCGAACAGCGCGACGCCGACGAACACGCCGCGAAGATCCTGCGCATGCGGGCCGACGCGGCCCGTTCGTCGTAACCGACCACCGCCTTCGAACGAGAGAACCGACATGCCTCCCCTGCCCCTGCTCGGCGCGCTGCTCGACACCGCCGGCACCGCACTCAAGGCCGCCCGCGGCTCGGGTTCGTCCAGCGCCGCCGGCAACGATGCCGCGACCGCAACGACCGCCGTGCCGTTCGCGCAGACGCTGAAGCAAAGCGTCATCACCCGTCGCGATGCGTCGAATTCCGGCGTGCCGGATGCGTCGACGCAACAGGCTTCGTCGAAGCCGGCCACCGGCACGAAGCCGTCCGCCACCGAAGACGACGACACGACCGACGATACGACCACGACCGCCGCCATCAACCCCGACGCGGCCGCGCTCGCGGCGGCGGCGGCCGTGCAGGCGCAACTGCAGGCGCGCACGGACAACGCGATGCCGGCCGATGCGGCTGCCGCCGCGGCCGCTGCGCAAAAGACGGCCGTGTCCGGCCAACCCGATGCCACGGCCACGCTGACGGATCATGCGGCCAAGGACGCGGCGGCGACCACCCAGGCCGCACCGGCGACGAGCCGCGATGTGCTGCAGGAAGCGCTCGCCAAGCTGACGGGCGGCTCGGGCGCGATCGCGATGCCCGCGGCCGGCACGACGGCGTCCGCACCCGCCGCCCCCGCCGCGACTGCGGCGACCGGCACCGCCGCGCCGCTGACACCGAAGGTGCCGACCTTCGACCGCACGCTCGCCGACGCGAAGGGCGCGCTCGCCACCCAGCAAACGCCGGTGCAAGCCACCGCGCAGGCGCTGCAGGCCAACGCGAACGCGCAGTCGGGCGAGCAGCACGCGCTCGCGGCCGCCAGCAACGCGACGGACCCGGCCGCCAGCGCGACGCTCGCGGCCGGCGCCACGGCTGCGGCCGCGGCCCAGGCGAACCTGCAGTTGTCGCCGGCCGCGGGGGCGATCGCCACCGCGAACGCGCACGTGCTCGCACCGCACATCAGCACGCCGGACTGGACGGACGCGCTGAGCCAGAAGGTCGTGTTCCTGTCGAATGCGCACCAGCAGAGCGCCGAACTGACGCTCAATCCGGCCGATCTCGGGCCGCTGCAGGTCGTGCTGCGCGTCGCGGACAACAACGCGCACGCGCTGTTCGTGTCGCAGCACGCGCAGGTGCGCGAAGCGGTCGAAGCCGCGCTGCCGAAGCTGCGCGAGGCCATGGAAGCGGGCGGGCTCGGGCTCGGCAGCGCGACCGTCAGCGACGGCGGCTTCGCTTCGCAGCAGCAGAACCCGCAACAATCCTTCGCCGGCGGCCAGCCGTCGCGGCGCGGGAGCGGCGGATCGTCAGCCGGCGATGCACCGGTCGGCGTTGCGCAATCCGCACCGGCCGCCGCGAGCGTGAGCCGCGCCGGCCTCGTCGATACATTTGCCTGAGCATGGCCGCCGCCGTGCGCGCGCCGCTCAGCGGCCGTGCACCGCCGCGGCTGCCTCGCCGCGCGGCGCCGCGCCCTTGCGCGTGGCGACGATGAAATCCGCCGCGCGTTCGCCGATCATCACCGACGGCGCATTCGTATTCCCGCCGACCAGCGTCGGCATCACCGACGCATCCACCACGCGCAACCCTTCGACGCCGCGCACGCGCAGTTGCGGATCGACGACCGCGCGCGCGTCCGAGCCCATCCGGCAGGTGCCGACCGGGTGGTAGATCGTGTCGGCATGCTCGACGATCGTCTTGCGCAGTTCCGCTTCGCTCTGGTCGGCCCGCGTGTACAGCTCGCGGCCGCCCTGCGACGCGAGCGGCGCCTGCGACAGGATCTTGCGCATCGCCTGCGTGCCGCGCACGAGCAGGTCGAGATCGCGCGAATCGCTGAAGAAGCGCGGGTCGATCAGCGGCGCGTCGCGTGCATCGCCGCTCGCGAGCGCCACCGTGCCGCGGCTGAACGGCCGCAGCGCGCACACGTGCAGCGAGTAGCCGAAACCCCAGTGCATCTTGCGGTTGTGGTCGTCCACGAGCGCCGTGCAGAAATGCAGTTGCAGGTCGGGACGTTCGAGCGACGGATCGCTCTTGATGAAGCCGCCGGCCTCCGCGACGTTGCTCGTCATCATCCCGGTGCGGCTCGAGAAATAGCGTGCGAGCGCGGGCGTCATCTTCGCGATCCCGCGCAGGCACACGCCGACCAGTTCCGATGAATTCACGCGCGTATTGATGATGAAATCGATATGGTCGATCAGGTTCGTGCCGACGTCCGGCGCATCCTGCACGACCGCGATCCCGTGCCGGCGCAGCTGCTCCGCAGGGCCGATCCCGGAACACATGAGCAGTTGCGGCGAATTGAACGCGCCGGCCGACACGATCACTTCCGCACGCGCGTCGAGCGTCTCGACCCGCCCGTTGCGCGCGAGCGCGACGCCGGCCGCGCGCTTGCCGTCGAACGTGACGCGCAGCACCGTCGCATCGGTGATCACGTGCAGGTTCGGCCGGTTGCGGCCATAAATGTACGCGCGGGCGACGCTGCAGCGCGAGCCGTCGCGATGCGTGACCTGGTAGAAGCCGACGCCTTCCTGCGTCGCGCCGTTGAAGTCGTCGTTCAGCGGATAGCCGGCCGCCTGCGCTGCCTGGATGAATCGTTCGGAGAACGGATTGCGAAAGCGCAGATCCGACACCGTGAGCGGGCCGTCCGCACCGTGCCACGCATCGGCGCCGCGCGCGTTACCTTCCGCGCGGCGGAAATACGGCAGCACGTCCTGCCAGCCCCAGCCGGTCGCGCCGAGCTGCGCCCATTCGTCGTAGTCGCCCGGGTGGCCGCGCGTGTAGATCATCGCGTTGATCGCGCTCGAGCCGCCCATCCCGCGCCCGCGTGGCTGGTAGCCGCGCCGCCCGCCGAGGCCCGGCTGCGGCACCGTCTCGTAGCCGTAGTTCGTGCCGAGCTTGAACGGCACCAGCGCCGCGATGCCGACCGGCATGTTGACGAGCAGGTTGCGCTCCGTATGCGAGCCGGCCTCGATCAGCGCGATCGTCGCATCGGGGCAGGCATCGGCGAGACGGCCTGCCAGGCTCGACCCGCCCGAACCGCCGCCGACGATGATGTAGTCGTATTGCATGTCACGTCTCCGTCGTGTCATGGAAGGCGCCCGGCATCGCCGCGCGACCGCGTCTCCTCTTGTGTTCGGGCATTGTAGGAATGGCCGTCCCGCGCGCGGCGCGCCGATTCAAGAGCGATTCCTCTAAACGCTCGCGTGAACTAAATTTAAGATGTATCGATTCGCTTTGAGCGACGCGCCGGCCACGAGAAGCCGATCCGTCGCGAAACGGGAGTGACGACGATGCAGCGCCAGGTTCTGCAGGCCGCGTGGCGACCGGGTGGTCCGGATGCGATGCGCGCAGCCCGCATTTCATTTCAAACGGCTGCCCGCGCGGGGATGCTCGGCGTCATGCGCGCAGTCGATCGAAATCGAACGGCACGTGTCGTCGCCGACCGTTTGGACGGTTTGCCGCCGCAGCGGCACGATGCGCCGCGACATGATTTGACGGACCTGTCGCGCTGCTCCGTTTCGGTGCGTTGGCGGGTGGTCGGGCAGCCGCGTCGCGCACCCGGCAATGGTCGCATCGCGCTGCAAGCATATGAGCCGCAGCACGGTACCCGGATGCACACACCGTCGCGTGGATGCGACGCCCGCTGCACGCTTCAACCGGTTTTCGAGCACACGTCGCATCGGCCCCGTGCCGCGCGACCCGCACCATCCCGATCCGCGTCGCCGCGCTCGCCGAGCGTGCGCGTGCGGCGTGACGGCCGGCCGACCCGCCTGGCCCAACTGGAGGAGACGACATGAAGAACGAGCTGCCCGAACTGGCCCCGCAAGCCCTGCCGTCGGTGGATGCGCTGACGGCGCTGCTGCGCGACCAGCGCGCGGCCTACCTGCGCGCGCCGTATCCGGCATGGGAAACGCGCGTGCAACACCTGCGCGCGCTGCGCACGATGCTGATCGACCATGCGGATGCACTCGCCGAAGCGATCAGCGCCGATTTCGGTCATCGCGCGAAGCAGGAAGTGCTGCTGTCGGAAATCTGGATGGCGAAGGAAGAGATCGACGACGCGCTCAAGCACGGCAAGCGCTGGATGAAGCCGATCCGCAAGCCGATGAACAAGTGGCTGCGCCCGGCGCGCGCGAAAGTGATTCCGCAGCCGCTCGGCGTGGTCGGCATCGTCGTGCCGTGGAACTACCCGGTACTGCTCGCGGCCGGCCCGCTGATCTGCGCGCTCGCGGCCGGCAACCGCGCGATCATCAAGATGTCCGAACTGACGCCGCGCACGTCGGCGCTGTTCGAGCAGCTCATTGCCAAGACCTTCACGCGCGACCACGTCGCGGTCGTGAACGGCGATGCGGAAGTGGGCGCCGCGTTCAGCGGGCTGCCGTTCGATCATCTGCTGTTCACCGGCTCGACGCACGTCGGCCGCCACGTGATGCGCGCGGCCGCCGACAACCTCACGCCCGTCACGCTCGAACTCGGCGGCAAGTCGCCGGCGATCGTCGGCCCGAACGCGCGCTTCGATGCGGCCGTCGACGCGATCGTCGCGGGCAAGACGCTGAATGCGGGCCAGACCTGCATCGCGCCCGACTACGTGCTGCTGCCGCGCGGGATGGAAGCCGCCTTCATCGAGCGCGCACGCGCACGGTTCGCGAAGATGTATCCCGACCTGTCGGCCAACGGCGACTACACGACGATCGTGTCGCCGCGCCACTACGCGCGGCTGCAGCAGCTCGCGAGCGACGCGCAGGCGGCCGGCGCGCAGCTGCATCCGCTGTCCGACGCGCAATCCGATCCCGCATCGCGCCGCTTCGTGCCGTGCGCCGTCACGCAGGTGCCGGCCGCGTCGCAACTGATGCAGGAGGAAATCTTCGGGCCGCTGCTGCCGCTCGTGCCGTACGAACGGCTCGACGAAGCAATCGCGTACGTGAATGCACGCCCGCGTCCGCTCGCGCTCTACCTGTTCGACGAGGACGGCGGCACGATCGACCGCGTGATGCGCGAAACGATTTCGGGCGGCGTGTCGATCAACGAAACGCTGATGCACATCGCGTGCGGCAGTTTGCCGTTCGGTGGTGTCGGGGCGAGCGGCATGGGCGCCTATCACGGCTACGATGGCTTCGTGACGTTCTCGAAGATGAAGCCGGTGCTCACGCAGGCGCGCCTGAACGCGCGCAACCTGCTCGCGCCGCCGTACGGCAAGCGCTTCGCCGCACTGATCAAGCTGATGCTGAAGTTCTGAGCGGAACGGGCCGCGCGCGTCGCGCCGCGGCCCGCACAGGCATGCCGCGCGGCGAGGGTGCCGCGCGCGCCGTCACACGGGCCAGAGCGGCCCTTCCTGCATCGCGCCGATCTGCTCGCGCAACTCGAGCACGCGCGCTTCCCAGTAACGATGCGTGTTGAACCACGGGAACGCGGCCGGAAATGCGGGATCGTCCCAGCGCCGCGCGAGCCATGCGGCGTAGTGGATCAGCCGCAGCGTGCGCAACGCTTCGACGAGATGCAGCTCGCGCGGCTCGAATTCGCAGAAATCCTCGTAGCCGGCCAGCAGGTCCGCCAGCGCACGCGATGCGCCTTCGCGATCGCCCGGCAGCAGCAGCCACAGATCCTGGATCGCGGGCGCCATCCTGCTGTCGTCGAAGTCGACGAAGTGCGGGCCGGCATCGGTCCACAGCACGTTGCTCGGATGACAGTCGCCGTGCGTGCGCAGCAGACGGATCTCGCCCGCCCGCTCGAACGCGGCCTCGACACCTTCGAGCGCGAGCGTCACGGCCGTCTCGTATGCGGGCCGCACATCGTCCGGAATGAAATCGTGCGCGAGCAGGTAGTCGCGCGGCTCATAGCCGAACGTATTGATGTCGAGCACGGGGCGCGCGACATACGGCTGCGTCGCGCCGACCGCATGGATCCGGCCGATGAAGCGGCCGAGCCATTCGAGCGTGTCGCTGCGATCGAGATCGGGCGCACGGCCGCCGCGCCGCTCGAAGATCGAGAAGCGGAAGCCGTCGAACGCGTGCAGCGTGCGGCCGTCGAAGGTGCGCGCGGGCACCGCCGGAATCTCGCGCGCGGCGAGTTCGGCGACGAACGCGTGCTCTTCGAGGATCGCTTCGTCCGACCAGCGCGCCGGACGGTAGAACTTCGCGACGACCGGCGGGCCGTCTTCGATACCGACCTGATAGACGCGGTTTTCGTAGCTGTTGAGCGCGAGCAGGCGCCCGTCGGTGCGCAGGCCGGCCGGTATCAGCACGCTGTCGAGCGCGTCGAGCACGCACTCGGGCGTGAGTCCGGCGAACGGCGGGCCGGCGGGCGAAGCGGGAGCGGAAGTGACGTCTTTCATGCCCCGCATTGTGCCGCCAGTCGGGCTGAAAGACGAGCGCCCGGTGCGGAGGTTGCGCTTAGTGAAGCGCCGCGCCGGCCGGCAGCACGGATTCGCCGGTGTCGATCAGGTCCTCGAGAAAGAACGGCTCGGTGTTGAGTTCCTTGGACTCGCCCGGTACGCCCGCGTACCAGGTCACCATGGCCATGTCGCCCAGGACGCGCTGGACGATGCCGCGCGCGCCCTTCGGCACCGCGATATGGGTAGTGCAGACAATCGACCCGACATGCATGATGGTTCCCCACTCTTGAATCTTGAAACCCGGCCCGCTGGGGGCCGGCAAATGCACGATCCGCGCGCTCTCGTCGGAGCGTTGCGCGTAATCCCATTGTTCACGGTTTATCGAAGCACGAAAAGAAGAAGAAGCAGGCGAAGTGCCGCGAATTCGTCGAATGTCTCCAATCAACCACTGCGCCGGAGCAGACGCTTGCCCGCCCGGTTACCCCCATCATACCCTGTCGAATGTGACCGCCCGCCGAATCCCCGGCATCACCGCGGCGCGCACGTGACGGACGCTCCGCGTGCGTCATGGGTCCGGTGCCGGGTCGTCACGCAAATTCGCGCGACGGCGGTTGCCGAATCACGCGACGCCGTCATCACCTTCCCCCCGCCTCGAACGCAGCCAGCGCAGCGACCGTTGCGCACGCAACGCCCTTCGCCCTTCGCCCTTCGCCCTTCGCCCTTCGTCATGCGATGCACCACCGACAGGTGTTGCATCCGACGCCGGCCTTGCGGTACCTTTGACGCTCATTCGCGTTCAAGCGCATTCCGACACGATGCATCCGTTCACGTCCGCCCTTGCAAAATCCCGGCCGCAGTTCGACTCGCGGCCGCAGGCGTGCGCGCATCCGTCGGTCCTTCCTCCTCCTGTCGCACCGCCGCTCGTCTGCACCGCGCCGCCCCCTCCGGCGGCACGCGTCGGCTGACCAGCCGGCTTTTCGTTTCGTCTTCCATTCGCCCGTAGGTCGCATTCGTGCGTCGTGACGCACGGCGTGTTGCTGCGCGCGCGGATGGAACATCCCGATCCGTTCGACAGGTGGATTCACATGGTTTCGTTCAAACGCGCGCTCGCCGCGCATGGCGCGACGTCGCTCTTCGTGCTGCTGTGGAGCAGCGGCGCAATCTTCGCTGAACTCGGTCTGCGTCACGCGTCCGCGTTCGTCTTTCTCACTGCACGTTTCGCACTGGCATCGCTCGTGCTGCTCGGGCTGGCCCTCCTGCGCAAGCGCTGGCTGCCGCCGCGCGGCGAGCGGCGCATGGCCGCGCTGACCGGCCTGCTGATGATGGGCGGCTATTCGATCTTCTACCTGCTCGCGCTCGAACGCGGGATCGCACCGGGCGTGCTCGCGACGGTCCTCGGCGTGCAGCCGATCCTCACGCTCGCGATCGTCGAGCGGCGCTGGCAGCCCGCACGCATCGCGGGGCTCGCGCTGTCGCTGGCCGGCCTCGCGCTCGTCGTGTTCCGCGGCGCGGGAGACGGCGGCCTGTCGCTCGCCGGCATCGCGTACGCGCTCACCGCGCTCGTCGCGCTGACCGCCGGCTCGCTGCTGCAAAAGCGCGTACGTGCGGCGCCCGCCGACGTGCTGCCGCTGCAGAATGCGATCGGCCTCGCGCTGTGCGTGGCGATCGTGCCGTTCCGGCCGGTGTCGTTCGACATGAGCTGGGCCTTCGTGATCCCGCTGCTGTGGCTCGGCATCGTGATTTCGGTGATCGCGCAACTGCTGTTCTACCGGTTGATGCAGCGCGGCGATCTCGTCAATGTGACGAGCCTGTTCTATCTCGTGCCCGTCGTCACCACGCTGATGGATGCCGCATGGCTCGGCAACCGGCCCGAGCCGCTCGCGCTCGCCGGCATGGGGGCGATCATCGCGGGGCTCGCACTCGTGTTCCGCGCACCGGCCGCCCGCGTGCAACCCGACCGCGCATGAGCGGGCGTGCCGCCGCGCCCGCGGTGCGGCGGCACGCATCGGACACATACGACGAATCCGCAAAAATCGAAAGGCGCGAGAAAGATACGCGCAAGGCGTTCGTCGAACTTGCGGGAAAAATGCGCGATTCGCCGGGCTTTCCGCTGATTTTTAATGGTTCGGATAGCGAAAAGCGCTGACGGTTGCCTATACTCGAATTGACCGCCCCGCTCGCAATCGGGCCGGACCATACTAGAAACACCCGGCATGGGGCCGGAGCAAGCGCGCATGCGCCCACTCCGGTCGACCCTGGAGACACGCATGACGACCTACTTCACGATCGGCGACTTCATCCTGTTGATTCCGATGGCGCTAGCCGGAGCGCTATTTCTCGGCGCGGTGCCGTGCGCAACCGAATTCCGCCACAACCTGCTGCGCGTGCTGGGCGTCATCCTCGGCGTCGGCGTCGCGGTATTGCTCGTCGAAGGCCTGCCTGCACTGATCTAGCGGCGCACCACCCGTGCGTGGCGTGCATCGCTGCATTGCAGCGATGCGATGTGCTTCGCGCAAGCCATCGATACGGCACGCGATGTTTCGCATGCCGTATCGACTGCCGGTCAGATCGCCTGATCGGTGGACGGCTTTTCCCACAGATTGATGCCGCCTTCCGTCGCGTAACGATCGATCTCCGCGAGTTCTTCCGCCGAGAATTCGAGATTCTTCAGCGCGCCCACGTTTTCACGCACCTGCTCCGCCCGGCTCGCGCCGATCAGCGCGGACGTCACGCGGCCGTTGCGCAACACCCAGGCGAGCGCCATCTGCGCGAGGCTCTGCCCGCGCCGTTCGGCGATCGCGTTGAGCTTGCGCACATGATCGAGGTTGTCCGCGCTCAGGTGATCCTGCTTCAGCGAACCGCCGCCCGGCTTGTTCACGCGCGCGTCGGCCGGCACGCCGTTCAGGTACTTCGACGTGAGCAGCCCCTGCGCGAGCGGCGTGAACGCAATGCTGCCCGTGCCGATCTCGTCGAGCGTGCCGAGCAGTTCGGTTTCGACCCAGCGGTTCAGCAGGTTGTACGACGGCTGGTGGATCAGCAGCGGCACCTTGTACTGCGCGAGCAGCTCGGCCATCTCGCGCGTCTTCGCCGCCGAGTACGACGAAATGCCGATGTAGAGCGCCTTGCCCTGCTGCACGGCCGACGCAAGCGCGCCCGCCGTTTCCTCGAGCGGCGTGTGCGCGTCGAAGCGGTGCGAATAGAAGATGTCGACGTAGTCGAGCCCCATCCGCTGCAGGCTCTGGTCGAGGCTCGCGAGCACGTACTTGCGCGACCCGCCGCCGCTGCCGTACGGCCCCGGCCACATGTCCCAGCCGGCCTTCGTCGAGATCAGCAGCTCGTCGCGATACGGCCGGAAATCTTCCTTCAGCAGCCGGCCGAAGTTGGTTTCCGCGCTGCCGTACGGCGGCCCGTAGTTGTTCGCGAGATCGAAGTGGTTGATACCGAGGTCGAATGCGGTGCGCAGGATGTCGCGCTGCGTCGAGATCGGCGTCGAGTCGCCGAAGTTGTGCCACAGGCCGAGCGACAGCGCGGGCAGTTTGAGCCCGGATTTGCCGCAGGTGCGGTACTGCATGTCGGCATAACGTTCGGAAGCTGCTTCGTAGGCCATGAGTCGGTTCCGTCAGGACATCGGGAGAGGGGACGCGCGCCGGCCGCGCTTGCGGCGCGGCGGCGGCGAAGGAGTCATACGACGACTATGGTAGCGAAAGCGGCCGGAACGTGCTCGGCGGCGCGACGATGGACGCGGCCGCGGTCGTCGCCTACACTGCGGCGTCTCGAATCACCGTTCCAGCGAGGTTGGTATGTCCCGGGTCATCTCGGTTGCGCTGCTCGTCGGCGGCGTCGTGCTGCTGTATTTCGGCGGCCAGTCGTTCCATTCGATCAACGACAACGTGTCGCGCTTCTTCACCGGTTCGCCCGCGACGAAGACGATCCTGCTGATCGTGGGCGGCGCCGTCGCATCGTTCATCGGCCTGATCGGCCTCGCGATGCCGGGCGGCAAGCGCTGAGCGCGCAGTCGCGCGATGCACGCACGGCCCGCGTCATACGCTCGGGCCGCACCCAACGAAACGGGCGGCCAGGCCGCCCGTTGTTCCATGCACCCGCGATGCGCGGCATCGCGTCATCGCCGCGGCCTCGAAGGCCGCCCGCTCCGCGCCTAGAACGGCACTTCCGATTTCGATGCCGAGCGCGTGCCGGGCACCGGCCGGTTGCTCGCGCCGTGATACGTGTACACGAGCGAAAACTTCACCTGGTCGGAACGGTTCTGCCCGGCCGAATGCAGCGTGTTGCTGTGGAAGAACACGACGTCGCCCGTCTGCAGCGACGGACACGTGGCCGCGTCGATCATCTTCCGGTTCGCGGGTAGGTCGCTGCGGAAGAACTTCGCATCGTCGAACGCTTCAGGTCCGAATTCGGCCGTATGCGACCCCGGTACGAGCCACAGTGCGCCGTTCTCGTTCGTTTCCGGGCCGAGCGCGAGCCATACCGACACCATGTCCGGACGCTCGAACGACCAGTAGCGGAAATCGCGATGCCAGCCGGTCAGGCTGCCGTACGCGGGGTGCTTCGTCATCATGCAGTTGTGATGCGCGCGCGACAGCACCGGTTCTTCGCCGAAATACTCGCGCATCCACGCACCGATTTCCGGTGCGACCGCGCGCTCGGCGAAGGCCGGATCACGCGAATACGCATCGAGCAGCCGCCGCACCGTATGCCCGCCCGGCGCATGCTTGGACTCGGGCGCGCCCGGGTAGCGCAGGTCTGCCTCGAACTCGATCGGCTCGGCCGCCTCCCGCAACTGGCGCTCCGCGATCTGCCTGAGCGCCGCGCACTGCTCGTCGCTGACGAGGCCACGCGCGACGACGAAGCCGCGCTCGCGCAATTCCGCGACTTGCGCGCGGATCGATTCCGACTGCAATGGAGACGACATGGGATGCCAGACGTTTATTGTGTGAATGTGACGATTGTAAATCGGCGCCGGATGCCGCGAACAGCACCATTGTCGTGCGCAGGGGCATGCCAATCTCGAATTTGATCCGGCTCAAGGGAACTGTGCGGCGCGGTGCCGGCCTCACCGACAGGCGGTATGCGGCACACGCCTTGTGGCACAAGGGTTTATCGCGACTTTTGCCCGTCATGAATCCCCTGTAGCCTGTCGCGGCCTGTCAATTCTGGCGGGCGCGGCGCGCAGCGAGTTTCGATAAGATCCGTTGCGCAATCCGAGGCCGTTCATACCAGTGCGCTCCCAAGGGCGCCATCCATACAAGCGAAGCATCGTTCACATGCCATTCCGTCTGACTTCCCGTCTCAGCCGCGCTGCGAAGCGCGTCGTGCCGCCCGCTCCTGCCCGCTCGCTGCGCCATCACCGCGCACGCACGCAGGCGCTGGCCGAGCGTACGCCCGCACATAGCCGGCTGGACGGCATCCGTGCGTGGTTCCACGCATTTTTCTCGATGATGAGCGCGCAGGCGTTCTCGCGCCGTTCCGGCCTGCGCTCGCTGCTGCAGAAGCCGTCGTCGCTGCGCGCGCTCGCGCTGCGCCGCACGCTCGGCCCGCAGCGCCGCGTCAACCGCCCGCGCCGCCTCGCGGCCAGCAACGGCTGGTTCGGGTTCGGCGCGCGCTGAGCGCACGCAGGCGGGCATCGCCGCGCGACGATCGCCGTCGCGCCGCTGCCCGCGCCGTTGCCCGATTGCCGCGGCATCGGAACCATCGGGTAGGGAGAGGGGTTACCCCCTCAGCCCTCCCACACCACCGTACGTGCGGTTCCGCATACGGCGGTTCATCAAGAACGCTGGAGGCGCTGCTGAGTATCCAGCAGCGAGACCAACCCCAAGGCGTCGAAGTAGCGTTTCGGGAAGGCCGCGTTCATGTGGCTCGCTCCCGCGTTCCACCATGGCCCTCGCCCATTGCGGGACGATTGCCATGCGCGTGCCTCCGTGAGGCCCCTTCGACGCAACATGATCGCGCGGGCTCCCCGGCGTTTCGCCTGTCTCCATAGAAGACTGCGCATTCGCCGTCTGACCCACCCGTCCAGTTCCTCCAACGCGCCTTTGACCTCCGTGTGCCGGAAGTAGCTTATCCAGCCGCGAAGCACCGGGTTCAGCGCCTCGATCGTCTGCGATACGCTACGCCCTCGGCCCGGACGCATCAGCTCCTTGACCCGCGCCGTCAGCCTCTTCAGCCTCTTCAGGCTCTCCGGCGCGATTCGCAGCCTCGCCTGACGATGCATCGTCACGCTGTAGCCCAGGAACTTGCGCGCCCACGGTCGTGCACACGTGCTCTTCGCCTCGTTGATTCGCAGCCTCAGGCGCTTCTCGAGAAACGCCTTCATCTGTATCAACAGCCGCTCGCCCGCCACCTTGCTTCGAACATAGATGTTGCAGTCGTCCGCATAGCGGCAGAACGCGTGGCCGCGTCGCTCAAGCTCGCGGTCCCAATCCGTCAGCAGGATGTTCGACAGCAGCGGCGAGAGCGGCCCGCCTTGCGGCGTCCCCTCCCGTCGCACCGTCACCATCCCGCCTCGCATCAGGCCCGCCTCCAGATACCGCCGGATCAGCTTGAGCACCCGATCATCCTTTACCTGCCGGGCCACCCGCGACATCAGGATGTCGTGGTTCACCCGGTCGAAGAACTTCTCCAGATCGATGTCCACCACCCAGCGAAGGCCTTCCTGCACGTACTGTCGTGCCTTCAGCACCGCCTGCTGCGCGCTGCGTCGCGGCCTGAAGCCGTAGCTCGACTCGGAGAACCCCGGCTCGAACATCGGTTGGAGTACTTGGTGCAGCGCTTGCTGGATCAGCCGGTCCAGCACCGTCGGGATGCCCAGTGTCCTTACCCCGCCCGCAGGCTTCGGTATATCCACCGCGCGCACCGCCGCCGGTACGTATCGCCCTTCCAGCAGCGCCGCCTTCACGCTCGGCCAATGTACCTTCAGCCAGCCTTTGAACTGCTCCACCGGCAAGTCATCGACTCCCGGTGCGCCACGGTTCTCGACCACCCGTCGATACGCCAGCCACAGGTTGCTGCGTTCAACCACCGCCTCCATCAGCGATGGCCCCTCCGCTTTCGCTTGCCCGGTAGCCGCCGCGCCAACCTCCGCACCACGCGCGCCATCCCCAGGGTTCCGCCCCGGCTCCTGCGTCATGGCCCCGTTCTCACGGGCTTGTGCTTCATCGGCTCGCATCGAGTCTCCACCGTCCTAATCGCGGTCCTTCATGTTCGGGCCTTCAGCCTCGCGGCCTACTATGCCCTCTGCTGACTTCTGCATGGCCATCCCGACGCCTCTCGACGCCAGTAGCACTTCGGCAGCCGTGCAGATCTCCCCGGGTATTGCGCACCCACCTTCGCGCTTATGCCTGTCGGATATACGCCGCATCGTCCCGTGCAAGTTTCGGGCTTCGGCCTTTATGGCTGCCTTACCCCGATGCGTCGCCTCTTATCCGCTTCCTGTTCGTCAGGCCAGCGCTTTGCCTCGGGCTTCCTTCAGACTCGCAGTCACCCACGACGCCCTTGCCTCTAGCTAACACTTCCCCTTGCCGGGCGTGTAGAGGACTTTCACCTCCTAGTGAGTGCGCCCTGCCGGGCGCACCATAAAAAAACCCCGGCATCGCCGGGGTTTTTTCATTTGAGGCGAACGACGCTTACGCGACGCGTGCCGTCGGCTCGACGCCGGCCGCTTCGGCCAGGGCGAGCGCCTTGTCGGTCGCTTCCCACGAGAATTCCGGCTCTTCGCGGCCGAAGTGGCCGTAAGCAGCGGTCTTCTCGTAGATCGGGCGCAGCAGGTCGAGCATCTTGATGATGCCCTTCGGACGCAGGTCGAAATGCTCGCGCACGAGCTTCGTGATCACCGCATCCGACACGCGGCCCGTGCCGAACGTGTTGACCATCACCGAGGTCGGCTCGGCCACGCCGATCGCGTACGACACCTGGATCAGCGCGCGCGACGCGAGGCCGGCGGCGACGATGTTCTTCGCGACGTAGCGGCCTGCGTACGCAGCCGAACGGTCGACCTTCGACGGATCCTTGCCCGAGAACGCGCCGCCGCCGTGCGGTGCGGCACCGCCGTAGGTATCGACGATGATCTTGCGGCCGGTCAGGCCGCAGTCGCCCTGCGGGCCACCGATCACGAATCGGCCGGTCGGGTTCACCAGGAACTTGATGTCGCCCTTGATCAGGTCGGCCGGCAGCGTCGGCTTGATGATTTCCTCGATCACGGCTTCGCGCAGCGCCGGCAGCTCGATGTCCGGTGCGTGCTGCGTCGACAGCACGACGGTGTCGATCGAATCGGGCTTGCCGTCGACGTAGCGGACCGTCACCTGCGACTTCGCGTCCGGGCGCAGCCATTGCAGGCGGCCGTCGCGGCGCAGGCTGGCCTGGCGCTCGACGAGGCGGTGCGACAGGTAGATCGGCAGCGGCATCAGTTCCGGCGTTTCATCGCACGCGTAACCGAACATCAGACCCTGGTCGCCCGCACCCTGATCGAGGTTGTCGTCGTGTGCACGATCGACGCCCTGGGCGATGTCCGGCGACTGCTTGTCGTACGCGACGAGCACCGCGCAACCCTTGTAGTCGATGCCGTAGTCGGTGTTGTCGTAACCGATGCGCTTGATCGTGTCGCGCGCGATCTGGATGTAGTCGATGTTGGCCGTCGTGGTGATTTCACCGGCCAGAACGACGAGACCCGTGTTGCACAGCGTTTCCGCCGCAACGCGGGAATACTTGTCCTGCTCGAGGATGGCATCGAGGATCGCGTCCGAGATTTGGTCCGCGACTTTGTCCGGATGGCCTTCAGAGACGGATTCGGACGTGAAGAGATAATCGTTTGCCACTTTTTCAGGCTCCTGTGTGGTTACGGTTGGTTTCACGTAGCCAGCTTCGTTGGGCCTGAAGCGGCGACGCTTTAGCGGATTACCAGGACCGGGCAGCGCGTGTCACGCTAACCGGCTTCGCCCCGCAAGTTGTCAGTTAACTCGGCGAAGCCCGTATTATAGCGGCTTTCCTGAATTGTCACAGAGCGCCGCCCGTGCTGCATCTTCCGCTGTCTCACCCACCTGTTTGCAAAGCGCCGGCCAGCCGGTCCCACGGAGGTTTCGCATGCTAGGTCGTCTAGCCACGCACCTCGCCATTGGCTTGCTGAAACTGCTCGCCCTGTTGCCGTACGGCCTGACCGCACGGTTCGGCGATGGTCTCGGCTGGCTGCTCTACAAGATCCCCAGCCGGCGAAAACGCATCGTACACACCAATCTGAAACTCTGCTTCCCTGACTGGAGCGACGAACGCCGCGAGGAAATTGCCGGGCAGCATTTCCGCCATGCGATCCGCAGCTACGTCGAACGCAGCGTGCAGTGGTTCGGTTCGGAGAAAAAGCTCGCGAAGCTGATCCAGGTCGACAGCGCGGTCGACCTCGACGATCCGGACCTGCCGCCGACGCTGTTCCTCGGCCTGCATTTCGTCGGCATCGAGGCCGGCTCGATCTGGCTGAATCGTTCGCTGCACCGCCGTTGCGGGTCGCTCTACCAGCCGTTCTCGAACGCGGTGCTCGAGGAAGAGGCGAAGAAGGCGCGCGGGCGTTTCGACGCCGAGATGGTCGGCCGCGCGGACAGCGCGCGCGTCGTGCTGCGCTGGCTGCGCGACCGCAAGCCGGTGATGCTCGGCGCCGACATGGACTACGGGCTGCGCAATTCGACGTTCGTCCCGTTCTTCGGCGTGCCCGCCTGCACGCTGACGGCGGTCGGCCGGCTCGCGAAGACGGGCCGCGCGCAGGTCGTGCCGTTCATCGGCGAGGTGCTGCCGAACTACAAGGGCTACCGTCTGAAGGTATTCAAGCCGTGGGATCACTACCCGACCGGGGACGACGATCTCGACGCGCGGCGGATGAACGAATTCCTCGAGGAACAGATCCCGCTGCTGCCCGAGCAATACTATTGGGTCCACAAGCGCTTCAAGACCCGCCCGGCCGGCGAGCCGAGCCTGTACTGAGCCGTACCCGCGGGCGCACGGTCACGCACGTGCCTGCGCTCTCGCTACCTTGGGCACGCCTTTCGCGCGCGCCTGCCACAAGTCGTAAGCGGATTGCTGTGCCAGCCACAGATCCGCGCGACCGCCGTTTTCCTCTCCGAGCCACGCCTCGATGCGCAACGCCATTTCCGGCGAAATCCCGGCGTGGCCATGCAAAATGCGCGACAGCGCCGCACGCGTGACGCCGAGTTGTGCGGCGGCCTCGGTGACGGTCAGGCCGAATGCCGGCAGCACGTCGTCACGCAGCGCTTCGCCCGGATGCGGCGGATTGAAGATGCGAGTCATCGCTTGAATCACCTCAGTGGTAGTCCTGGTAATCGACCAGGACGGCATCGGCGCCGTCGAAACTGAACGTCAGACGCCAGTTGCTGCTCACGCTCACCGCGAAATGGCCGTCCAGCCCACGGGCAAGGCCGTGAAACCGCCAGCCAGGCACGTTCATGTCGAGCGGCCGGCTCGCGACGTCGAGACGTGCAAGCTGGCGCCGTAATCTTGGAGCATGGTCGGGCCGGATGCCCGCCTTGTTCCCGTTCGTGAAAAATGCTTCCAGCCCCTTGTGCTGCCACGACTTGATCATGGAGCTCCCACATTCGAGTCGCGATGCCGTCAGCATGGCCCACGTGTATAGCCACACTATACGAATCGCTTGATTGCCTTGTCAATTTGACCTGTACGAAAGTACGCGTCCGCGCCATCCCGTGTTTTCGCCGAACCCTGCTCGCACCACGACAGGCGCGTCACACCACATCAATCTGCCCGCCTGCCACAAACGCGACCAGTCGACCGATCGGCAGACGCGCCCCATTTCGCGGCCGCCCACCCCCGCCCGCGCAGGACGCCCCTGTCGGCTGCATGTATCATTTGCGGTTGAGATCAGCACGACGAACGAGGCCGCCCGGCATGGCGCGGCGTCGCGCACGCCGCGCTGACCGCCTTGTTCGCCATGGAAATCCGGACCCAGTGAAACTCTCGTTCACCAAGATGCACGGCGCGGGCAACGACTTCGTCGTGCTCGACGGCTATTCGCGCGCGTTGCCGCCGCTCACCGAAACGCAGGTGCGTGCGCTCGCCAACCGCCACTTCGGCATCGGCGCCGACCAGCTGCTGCTCGTCGAAAAACCGACTGTCGACGGCGTCGATTTCAAGTACCGGATCTTCAATTGCGACGGCGGCGAGGTCGAACACTGCGGCAACGGCGCGCGCTGCTTCGTGAAGTTCGTCAGCGACCGCGGCCTGACCGACAAGCGCAGCGTGCGCGTGCAGGTCATGAAGGGCCTGATCACGCTGACGATGCAGGACAACGGGGAAGTCGTCGTCGACATGGGTGCGCCCGTGTTCACGCCGGCGCAGGTGCCGTTCGACGCAGCGGGCCTCGACGGCCGCACCGAGGGTCGCGACACGCTGTGGCCGCTCGACGTCGGCGGTGCGACGCGCTGGATTTCGACGGTGACGATGGGCAACCCGCACGCGGTGCAGGTCGTCGACGATGTCGAGGCCTACCCGGTGCGGGAAGAGGGCCCGCTGATCGAGCACCACGCGCGCTTCCCGGAGCGCGTGAACGCCGGCTTCATGCAGATCGTGTCGCGCAGCGAAGTGAAGCTGCGCGTGTACGAACGCGCGGCGGGCGAGACGCTCGCGTGCGGCACCGGCGCATGCGCGGCGGTCGCGGCCGGCATCCGGCGCGGTCTGCTCGATTCGCCGGTGACCGTGCACACGCACGGCGGCACGCTGACGATCAGCTGGGACGGCGCGCGCGACGAAGCCGCCGCGCTGATGATGGCCGGCCCCGCCACGACCGTGTTCGAAGGCGAGATCGATCTGCCTGCCTGACCCTGCAACGTCCTTGATAACTGAACGCTCCAGCCACATGAACGATCGCGAAGTCGCCGACTACCTGCTCGCCAATCCCGAATTCTTCGCGCAGCACGCCGAACTGCTTGCGACGATCCGTCTCGCGAACCCGCACGGCAAGGCCGCGATCTCGCTGCAGGAGCGGCAGATGGAGATGCTGCGCGACAAGAACAAGCATCTCGAGCGCCGGCTTGCCGAACTCGTGCGCTACGGCCACGAGAACGACAGCCTGTCCGCGAAGTTCAGCCGCTGGACCGCGCGCGTGATCGCGGAACGCGATCCGTACGCGCTGCCGCGCACGATCGCCGACGGCATCGCTGAAGTCTTCGACGTGCCGCAGACGGCGCTGCGCGTATGGGACGTCGCCGACACCTACTCGCAGGCCGACTTCGCACGCCAGGTCGGCGAGGAAGTGCGCCTGTTCACGAACGGGCTGTCGACGCCGTACTGCGGTGCGAACACGGGCTTCGAGGCCGCGCAGTGGCTCGCGCCCGCAGTTGCCGCCCCGGCCGCGAATGCGGCGGAAGGCGCGGACGCCGCACCGCCGGCCGGCGACGGCTCGGCCACATCGGTCGCGCTGCTCGCGCTGCGTGCACCGCTCGCCGGTAACGATGCGCCCGCGTTCGGCCTGCTCGTGCTCGGCTCGCCCGACCCGCGCCGCTTCCACGACGGGATGGCCACCGACTTCCTCGCGCAGATCGCGACGCTCGCGAGCGCCGCGCTCACGCGCCTGCTGCCGCACTGATCCTCCGCACGCGATGACAGACGATCCGATCGCCGCCTACCTGTCGAACCTGAAGCACGTCAGGCAGCTGTCGGAACACACGCTGCGCGGATACACGCACGAACTCGACGAGCTGAAGAAGCTCGCGAACGGCCGGCCGCTCGAAGCGCTGACGGCCGCCGACATGCGCGGCGCGGTCGCGCGCGCACATTCGGGCGGGCTGTCCGCCCGGTCGATCTCGCACCGGCTGTCCGCGTGGCGCGCGTTCTACCGCTGGCTCGCGCAGCGCGTCGAGATGCCCGCGAACCCGGTCGCCGCGGTGCGCGCGCCGAAACGCGCGAAGACCTTGCCGAAGGCGCTGTCGGTCGACGACGCATCGGCGTTGATGGACGCGCCGCTCGCCAACACGACCGAAGGCATTCGCGATCACGCGATCCTCGAGCTGTTCTATTCGTCGGGGCTGCGCCTTGCCGAGCTGATCGGGCTCGACGTGATGTACACGCAGGCCGACGGCTACCGGTCGACCGGCTGGCTCGACCTCGCCGAAGCCGAAGTCACCGTGCGCGGCAAGGGCAACAAGGAGCGCAAGGTGCCGGTCGGCCGCAAGGCGATCGATGCGCTGAACGCATGGCTCGCGGTACGCGGCGAATTCGTGAAGCACGATCCGCATCCGCTGTTCGTGTCCGTGCGCGGCAACCGGATGTCGCCGGGCGTCGTGCGCGAGCGCGTGAAGCGCGCGGCGCTCACCGCGGGCATCCCCGCCAACGTCCATCCGCACGTGCTGCGCCACTCGTTCGCGACGCACGTGCTGCAGTCGAGCGGCGACCTGCGCGCGGTGCAGGAACTGCTCGGCCACGCGAGCGTCGCCGCGACGCAGGTCTATACGTCGCTCGACTTCCAGCATCTCGCGAAGATTTACGACAGCGCGCATCCGCGCGCGAAGAAGCGCGACTGACGCGCGTCCCGTGTTACCCGCCGCGCGCGGCGACCGGCCACGGTCGGCGTCGCGCACGGCCCATTTCGATCTTACCATGCAAACCGTCACCCTCAAGCCGTCCAAGGAAAAATCGCTGCTGCGCCGCCATCCGTGGATCTACGCCAATGCGATCGACCGCGTCGACGGCAAGCCCGCGCCCGGCGCGACCGTGATCGTGCGCGCACACGACGGCCGCTTCCTCGCGCGCGGCGCGTACAGCCCGCAATCGCAGATCCGCGTGCGCGTGTGGAGCTTCGACGAGAACGAGCCGATCGACCACGCGTTCTTCAAGCGCCGCGTGCAGCGCGCGGTCGCGCACCGCACGACGATGGTGTCGGGCACGGGCGCGGTGCGGCTCGTGTTCGGCGAAGCCGACGGGCTACCGGGGCTGATCGTCGACTACTACGTCGCGGACACCGCCGAAGCCGGCGCGGCGCCGCGCGGCCAGCTCGTCTGCCAGTTCATGGCCGCGGGCGTCGAGGCGTGGAAGGACGCGATCGTGAAGGCGCTCGTCGGCGCGACGGACTGCCCGAACGTGTACGAGCGCTCGGACGTATCGATCCGCGATAAGGAAGGGCTCGAACAGACGACCGGCGTGCTCGCCGGCGATGCGCCGCCCGCGACGCTGATCTCGAACGAAAACGGCGTGCGCTATCACGTCGACGTACCGAACGGCCACAAGACGGGCTTCTACGTCGACCAGCGCGACAACCGCGCGCTGGTGGCGCAGTACGCGACCGATCGCGATGTGCTGAACTGCTTCTGCTACACGGGCGGCTTCTCGCTCGCCGCGCTCAAGGGTGGCGCGAAGCGTGTCGTATCGATCGACTCGTCGGGCGATGCGCTCGCGCTCGCGCAGCAGAACGTCGCCGCCAACGGCTTCGATGCCGAACGCGCGACCTGGCTCGACGCCGACGCATTCAAGACGCTGCGCCGCCTCGTCGACGAAGGCGAGCGTTTCGACCTGATCGTGCTCGATCCGCCGAAGTTCGCGCCGACGCGCGACAGCGTCGATCGCGCGGCGCGCGCGTACAAGGACATCAACCTGAGCGGCTTCAAGCTGCTGCGTCCGGGCGGCCTGCTGTTCACGTACTCGTGCTCGGGCGCGATCGACATGGACCTGTTCCAGAAGATCGTCGCGGGCGCGGCCGCCGACGCGAAGGTCGACGCGCGCATCCTGAAGCGGCTCGGCGCGGGCGTCGATCACCCGCTGCTCGCGGCCTTCCCGGAAGGCGAATATCTGAAGGGCCTGCTGTTGCAAATCGTCTGACTGCCCCGATCTACGCGCACGCCCTCCCCACTGGTCGCCGGTACCGCGATGCGATGACCCTCCGCGCGGCGGTCGCCGGCATGACAGTCGAGCTCTCCGGTCTGTCGCGTCCGACCGACCGGACGGCTTGACCAGGTGCGCGGCAAGCCTCGGCCATCAGGCCGGGTAAAGGCAGCGAGGAAGTCCTGATACGACTCATTCATGCAACGCTATCAAGCCTTCAAATACGAACTGATGCCGACTGACGAGCAGCAGCACAGCATGCGCTGCTTCGCAGGGGCATGCCGCTTCGTGTTCAACAAGGCATTGGCCGTGCAGAAGGAACGCTATGATCGAGGCGAGAAAAATCTGAGCTACGCGGGGCTGTGCAAGCTGCTTACCGATTGGCGCAACGGTACGGAAACACCGTGGCTCAAGGACGCACCGATTCATCCGCTGCAACAGTCTCTCAAGGATCTGGAACAGGCTTACACAAACTTCTTCGCTAAGCGCGCTGATTTTCCACGCTTCAAAAAGAAGAGTCTCGGCAGCAGCTTCCGCTATCCCGACCCGAAGCAAATCAAGCTCGATCAGAGCAACAACCGCATTTTCTTGCCCAAACTCGGTTGGCTTCGCTATCGCAACAGTCGGGATGTGCTGGGCGAGGTGCGTCACGTCACCGTGTGTCAAAACGCGGGCAAATGGCGCGTTTCGATCCAGACAGTACGTGAAGTCAAGCAACCAGTACCGCAGGCAGCGAGCGCGATTGGTATCGACATGGGCATCGCTCGGTTTGCCACCATGAGCGACGGCAGTTTTCTCGCGCCTCTCAACAGCTTCAGGCGGCACGAGGCCAAGCTGCGTCGTGCGCAGCAGGCACTGAGCCGAAAGGTCAAGTTCAGCAACAACTGGAAGAAGGCAACGGCCCGTATCCAGCGTATCCATGCCCGCATCGGCAATGCCCGCCGCGACTATCTGCACAAGGCCACGACCACCATCAGCCAAAACCACGCGATGGTATGCATCGAGGACTTGCAGGTACGCAATATGTCTAGGTCGGCGGCAGGCAGCCCAGATGCGCCGGGCAAAAATGTTCGGACCAAGTCTGGCCTGAATAAAGCCATTCTCGATCAGGGGTGGTTCGAGTTTCGTCGCCAACTGGACTATAAGCTGGCGTGGAACGGCGGCTGGCTTGTCGCGGTGCCGCCGGCGAATACGAGTCGAACGTGTCCGGCCTGTGGGTCGGTGAGCGCCGAGAACCGACAGACGCAGGCCGCATTCCACTGTGTCGGGTGCGGGCATGAGGACCATGCCGACGTGGTCGGCGCGATCAACATACTGGCGCGGGGACACCGCGTTGCAGCCTGTGGAGAGCCGGCGCAATCAGGCCACTCCGCGAAGCAGGAACCCACCGAGGCGATCCGAGACACGCATCATCGTTCGAGACGCGGCAGGAATCCCCGCTCTTTCCGCCAAATGGCGGCGGCCAGAGGTCCAGAGTGGGGAGGATGTCAAAGGTATGTTTCAATGGAGGATTGCGCGCTCGACTAACCGGGCGCGACGCACATCCTGGTTTTGACCCCGATTCACGAACAACAGGCGATTGACATGGCCACTCCCGTCACCATCCTCACCGGCTTCCTCGGCAGCGGCAAGACGACGCTGCTCAAGCGCATCCTGAACGAACAGCACGGCATGAAGATCGCCGTGATCGAGAACGAGTTCGGCGAAGAGAACATCGACAACGAGATCCTCATCCAGGATTCGAACGAGCAGATCATCCAGATGAGCAACGGCTGCATCTGCTGCACGATCCGCGGCGACCTCGCGCGCACGCTCGGCGATCTCGCCGCGAAGAAGCGCGAAGGCAAGCTCGACTTCGACCGCATCGTGATCGAAACCACGGGCCTCGCGAACCCGGGCCCGGTCGCGCAAACCTTCTTCATCGACAGCGAGATCGCCGACGATTTCCTGCTCGACGCGGTCATCACGCTGGTCGACGCGAAGCATGCGAACGCGCAGCTCGACGAGCACGAAGTCGTGCAGCGCCAGGTCGGTTTCGCCGATCGCCTGTTCATCACGAAGTCGGACCTGGTCGACGACCAGACGGTGGCCGACCTCAAGCACCGCCTGATGCACATGAACCCGAAGGCCGCGATCAAGGTCGTGAACTTCGGTGAAGCCGACATCAAGGAAATCTTCGACCTGCGCGGCTTCAACCTGAACGCGAAGCTCGAGATCGACCCCGACTTCCTCGCCGAAGACGATCACGCGCACCACCACCACGATCACGACCATGATCACGATCACGCGAATTGCGACCATGATCACGGTCAATGCGCGCACGATCACGATCACAGCCACCACCATCACCACCACGCGCATCACGACGACAAGATCAAGTCGTTCGTGTACCGCAACGACCGCCCGTTCGACCCGAACAAGCTGGAAGACTTCCTCGGCGGCATCCTGCAGATCTACGGCGAGCGGATGCTGCGCTACAAGGGCGTGCTGTACATGAAGGGCGTCGACCGCAAGGTCGTGTTCCAGGGCGTGCACCAGATGATGGGCAGCGACCTCGCCTCGAAGTGGCTCCCGGTCGAGAAGAAGACGAACAAGATGGTGTTCATCGGCGTCGATCTGCCGCAGGACCTGATCACCGACGGCCTCGACGCCTGCCTCGCCTGACGCGCGCGGGCGACCGTCGCGCCCCCGCCGCACGGCCGCCTCGCGGGCGGCTGCTGCGGCCGCGGGGCGCCTTTTCCGGGCAGGGTTTCGCCGTCATCGCTTTTTCTCGATTTGCGCGTTATATTTTCTAGATATTGGCGCAGCCGACGGGGATCGACCCGATACGGCGCCCGCTTGCGATTCAGTTACAATACGTGCCCGCTGGAGTACGGCAACAAACAGGCCCGGTTCTTGCTGAACCAGTTTTCCGGGCATCGCAACCGCGCCGGATCGCCAATCCGCCTCCCGGCCGCGGCCGATGCGATGTGCCGCGCAGCACACCGGTTCGCAGCGCGCGCAACTCCGCGCCAGGCCTATCCTGGTATTTGAGAACCGGTTTTCCAGAGGCTTTCGGCCCCGCGGCGGCAAATCGCAAATGATTGCAAGGGCGGTTGCGGGTAATCCCAAAGTGCAGGCAATATCTATCGATTTGCCGCACATTGAAGAAGCAAGCAGATGACGAAGAAACTCTTGACCGAAGCCGAAATCCTGAAGATGAGCGACAAGGATTACATGAATGAGGATCAGCTCGCCTTCTTCAAAAATCGGCTCGAACAGTTGCAGGCGGACATCCTCAAGAATGCAGGCCAGACGACCGAGAACCTGCGCGAGACGGTGATCGTGCCCGATCCCGCCGATCGCGCGACGATCGAGGAAGAGCACGCGCTCGAACTGCGTACGCGCGATCGCGAACGCAAGCTCCTCAAGAAGGTTCAGCAGTCGCTCGCCCGCATCGATTCCGGCGATTACGGCTGGTGTGAGGAAACCGGCGAGCCGATCGGCATTCCGCGCCTGCTCGCGCGTCCGACCGCCACGCTGTCGCTCGAAGCGCAAGAGCGCCGCGAGCTGCGCCAGAAGCTGTTCGGCGACTGATCGAGCGGCGTTCCGCTCAGACACGCTGCTTCCCGAAAGCGCGCGGCCTGCCGCGCGCTTTTTGTTTTTCCGGCACCGGTTTAGGGGCCTGTTCCCGCTAATAACGGGCTTGCGCTGGCCGCATTGCTGCGTCGCGCGTCGCTTGTTTGGCTCGGCCAAACGGCGCTCCTTGCTTCTTGCACGCGCCCAAAGGAAGTCCCCTTGGGGGACGACCGGCAAGACACGTTCACAAGCCCGTTATTAGCGGGAACAGGCCCCTGCCGGCCGATTTGCCAGCCCCTCTTGATATCCCGGCGCCCGCCCTAAAATGAAACGGATGCGCGCCGGGCCGCTCCCCGGCGCACTGCGATTCATGCGGCGGCGCCCCGCGCCGCCCGACTCTTCCCCGTTTTTCTCAAGGAACGCAGATGGAGCAATTTCACGGCACGACCATCGTTTCGGTCCGGCGCGGCGACAAGGTCGCGCTCGGCGGCGACGGCCAGGTAACCCTCGGCAACATCGTCATGAAGGGTGGCGCGCGGAAAGTGCGGCGGATCTACAACAACCAGGTACTGGTCGGATTCGCGGGCGGCACCGCCGATGCGTTCTCGCTGCTCGATCGCTTCGAGGCGAAGCTCGAGAAGCACCAGGGCAACCTGACCCGCGCGGCCGTCGAGCTCGCGAAGGACTGGCGCACCGACCGGATGCTGCGCCGCCTCGAGGCGATGCTGATCACGGCCGATGCCACCACCACGCTCGTCATCACCGGCAACGGCGACGTGCTCGACCCCGAAGGCGGGATCTGCGCGATCGGCTCGGGCGGTGCCTATGCGCAGGCCGCGGCTCGCGCGCTCGTCGAGAACACCGAGCTGTCGCCGCGCGAGATCGTCGAGAAGTCGCTCGGGATCGCCGGCGACATGTGCATCTACACGAACCACAACCGCATCATCGAAACGATCGAGTAAGGACCGCACCATGAGCACCATGACCCCTGCCGAGATCGTCTCGGAACTCGACAAGCACATCATCGGCCAGGCGAAGGCGAAGAAGGCCGTCGCGGTCGCGCTGCGCAACCGCTGGCGCCGCCAGCAGGTCGCCGACCCGCTGCGCCAGGAAATCACGCCGAAGAACATCCTGATGATCGGGCCGACGGGTGTCGGCAAGACCGAAATCGCGCGCCGCCTCGCGAAGCTCGCCGATGCGCCGTTCATCAAGATCGAAGCGACCAAGTTCACCGAAGTCGGCTACGTCGGCCGCGACGTCGACAGCATCGTGCGCGACCTGATCGAGATCTCGGTCAAGCAGACGCGCGAAACCGAAATGCGCAAGGTGCGCAGCAAGGCGACCGACCAGGCGGAAGACCGCATCCTCGACATCCTGCTGCCGCAACCGCGCGCGGTGGGCTTCGGCGGCAACGCCGAGCACGCGAACGACGACAACAACGTGACGCGCCAGACGTTCCGCAAGCGCCTGCGCGAAGGCCAGCTCGACGACAAGGAAGTCGAGCTCGACCTCGAGCAGCCGTCGGCCGGCATGGACATCATGGCGCCGCCGGGGATGGAAGAGATGACCGAGCAGATCCGCTCGATGTTCTCGAACCTCGGCAGCGGCAAGAAGCAGCGCCGCAAGGTGAAGATCAAGGAAGCGCTGAAGCTGCTGACCGACGAGGAAGCGGCGAAGATGCTCAACGACGAGGAAGTGAAGACGAAGGCCGTGCAGAACGTCGAGCAGAACGGCATCGTGTTCCTCGACGAGATCGACAAGATCACGTCGCGCAACAACGAAGGCAGCGGCGGCGAAGTGTCGCGCCAGGGTGTGCAGCGCGACCTGCTGCCGCTCGTCGAAGGCACGACGGTCAACACGAAGTACGGGATGGTGAAGACCGATCACATCCTGTTCATCGCGAGCGGCGCGTTCCACCTCGCGAAGCCGAGCGACCTGATTCCCGAACTGCAGGGCCGCTTCCCGATCCGCGTCGAGCTCGACTCGCTGTCGGTGAACGATTTCGAAGCGATCCTCGTCGCGACCGATGCAAGCCTCGTCAAGCAGTACCAGGCGCTGCTCGCGACCGAAGACGTGCAGCTCGAATTCGCCGAGGACGGCATCCGCCGTCTCGCGGAGATCGCGTTCTCGGTCAACGAGAAGACCGAGAACATCGGTGCGCGCCGGCTGTACACGGTGATCGAGAAACTGCTCGAGGACGTGTCGTTCTCGGCCGGCAACCATGCGAGCGAGCGCGTGACGATCGATGCGAAGTATGTCGATCGCGCGCTCGGCGAAGTGGCGCAGGACGAAGATCTGTCGCGCTACGTGCTGTAACGCGCGCGGCGTCGAATGCGAGACGGGCGGCCCGGCGGGCCGCCCGTTTTCGTTGGTGCGCCGCGCGGCAGGCCGCCATGCGCCGCCCGTCCGCCTGCGCGATCGCGCGCCGTATCCCGCGGCACGCGTCGTACGGAATCGCCCTCGCCGTGACGACCACGGCGCGGCGCGCCGCTTACTGCCGCACCGGCTTCTTCGCGAGCTTGCGTTGCAGCGTGCGGCGATGCATGTTCAGCGCGCGCGCCGTCGCCGAAATATTGTTGTTGTTCTCGGCCAGCACGCGCTGGATGTGCTCCCATTCGAGCCGGTCGACCGACAGCACGACCGGATTCTCCAGCGCTTCGTCGGCCTGCACTTCGGTCGCGTTGGTCTGCAGCGCGGCGAGGATCGACTCGACGTTCGCGGGTTTCGCGAGATAGTTGTCGGCGCCTTCCTTCACCGCCTGCACGGCAGTCGCGATGCTCGCGTAGCCGGTCAGCACCAGGATCCGCGCGTCGGGCTGCAGGTCGCACAGCGGTGCGATCAGGCTCAGGCCCGAATCCTCGCCGAGATGCAGGTCGACGGTGATGAACTGGAACTTGCCGCCCGCGGCGAGCCGGAGCGCCGCCTCCTTGTCGTGCGCCTGCTGGACCGCGTAACCGCGGCGCTCGAGGCCGCGCGCGAGCGTGCCCGCGAACACCTCGTTGTCGTCGATCACCAGGAAATTGTTCTCGCTCATGTGGTTTCTCCGTCTACGTGTTGGTTGAGGCGGCCGGCGTCGCGACACGCACGACCGGCAGCCGCAGCACGGCCCGCGTGCCGCGCGCGGCGGTCGTGCCGGCCGGGCGGCTGTCCGGCGCGCCGGTTGTCCGTTCGGTCAGGCGCTGGCCCGCGCGCTGTGCCGATCCTGCCGCGGCGTGACCATTCGCCGCACTGCCGGCCCGCCCGTTGCCGCCCGCCGCGCGCGGCACGACATCGGACAGTTCGATCTCGCCGCCGAGCCGCGCGGCCGCGCTGAACGCCAGATACAGGCCGACCCCGTGCCCGCCCTGCGTGCTGTCGACCGGCATCGCGCCGAGCGATTCACGCAACGCCGCCGGAATGCCGGGCCCGTCGTCACATACCTCGAATTCGATCTCGTCGGCCGTGCCGGCGTGCGCGACCTTCGCGGCCAGCGTCACGCGCTGCGGGCTCGCGCGCGCGGCGTTGTCGAGCAGGATCGTCAGGATCTGGCCGGCCGCGACCGTGTCGTCGAGCGCGACGCCCGCCGGGCGCGCGCCGAGCAATTCGAACTGCACATGCGGATGCCGCAGGCGCCAGTGCTCGACGAACGTGTCGAGCCAGTCGTCCACCGGCTGGCGGCTCGCGGGCGCGCTCGCGCGGCTGCGCAGGCGCGCGAGCGCCGACGTGCAGAGCGTCATCTGTTCCTCGAGCACCTTCAGGTCGGCCTCGTAGCGGGCCAGCCCCGGATCGTCGCGCGCGGCGTCGCGCAGCTCTTCGGCGAGCATCGCGATCGTCGACAGCGGCGTGCCCATCTCGTGCGCGACGGTGGCGGCCTGCACGCCGAGCGCGACCGCCCGCTCGTCGCGCAGCAGGTGCTGCTGCGCTTCGCCGAGCGCCGCATCGCGCTGGCGCAGCGCATTCGACATGCGCGCGACGAACCACGCGATCAGCCCGACGCTGACCATGAAGTTCGCCCACATCCCGGTACGGTAATAGTCGAACAGGTTCGCGGGGTTGTCCATGTTGAGCGGCACCGAGTCGAAGCCGAGCGCCGCGTAGCACGCGACCGCGAACGCCGCGAGCCAGATCATCAGGTGCCACGGCAGCACGGCCGCCGCGATCGCGAGCGAAGGCAGGTACAGCGACACGAACGGATTGGTCGTGCCGCCCGACAGGAACAGCAGCGCGGACAGCGCACCGAGGTCGACCCACAGCTGGCCGAGCAGCTCGAAATTGGTCTCGGGCCGCGCGCGCAGCACGCGCACCCAGGTGAGCGCATTGAAAACGATTTCGAGCGCGATGACCATCAGCATCGCCGGCAACGGCAGATGCACGCCGAAATAGGTCTGCACGACGCCGATCGTCACGAGCTGGCCGATGATCGCGAGATTGCGGAGCCAGAACAGGTGACTGAGGTTGACGCGCCCGGTGGTGGTGATTCGTTGCATCCGAGCAGTTTACCCGTTTAGCGGGCGGCGCCTCTAGCGGGGCCGGATCGGCGCGCGGCGAACGGGACGCCCCACGTGCGCGGCCGATGCCGTCAACCGGCCGCGCCGGCCATCCGCTGCGCGATCTCGTCGGCCAGGCACTCGGGGCAGCGGCAGCGTGCGCCGGCCGCGGGCGGCGTACCGCCGGGCACGACCGGCATCGACGCGCACCAGCATTCGAACGGCTGCGTGCGGGCGCCGCAGTCGAAGCTGCGGCCGCAGTGCGGGCAGCGCGCGCGGCGCGGGGCGGAACGGGCGTCGGCGGCGGAATCGGTCATGGCTGAAGCGCTCGAGCGGGCGGGAAGCCGCCCTACGCGACAAGCATAGCGCGGCGAACGGATTTTGCACGCCGGCCGTTCGGCCGATGGCCATCGCGAACGCGCGCGAACCGCCCCTCCGGCGACGCCCGCGCACCGCTGCCCGTATCGCGGCCGGCATCGCGCCGCGCCATAGCCGGCGGGCCGCCGCGCGCGGTGCCCGCGCCACGCCGCCGGTGTTCCGGCCCGCCCAAAAACCCGATGCTGCGCTGCGCCACTCCTGTACAATTCGCCGTGTTTCAACGTTCCCAGCCAGAGCCGCCGCCATGTCCGAGCCCATCGACCTCTCGCAGATCGCCCCCACGCTGAAAGCAGAAATCCTCGCCGAGGCACTGCCGTACATTCGCCGTTACCACGGCAAGACCGTGGTCATCAAATACGGCGGCAACGCGATGACGGAAGAGCGGCTCAAGCAAGGCTTCGCGCGCGACGTGATCCTGCTGAAACTGGTCGGCATCAATCCGGTGATCGTCCACGGCGGCGGTCCGCAGATCGATCATGCACTGAAGAAGATCGGCAAGGCCGGCACCTTCATCCAGGGCATGCGCGTCACCGACGAAGAGACGATGGAAGTCGTCGAATGGGTGCTGGGCGGCGAAGTGCAGCAGGACATCGTGATGCTGATCAACCACTTCGGCGGCCACGCGGTGGGCCTGACGGGCAAGGACGGCGGCCTGATCCACGCGCGCAAGCTGCTGATGCCGGACCGCGACAACCCGGGCCAGTACATCGACATCGGCCAGGTCGGCGAAGTCGAGGCGATCAACCCGGCAGTCGTGAAGGCGCTGCAGGACGACGCGTTCATCCCGGTGATCTCGCCGATCGGTTTCGGTGAAGACGGTCTCTCGTACAACATCAACGCCGACCTCGTCGCGGGCAAGCTCGCCACCGTGCTGAACGCCGAGAAGCTGCTGATGATGACCAACATCCCGGGCGTGATGGACAAGGACGGCAACCTGCTGACCGATCTCTCCGCACGCGAGATCGACGCGCTGTTCGAAGACGGCACGATCTCCGGCGGCATGCTGCCGAAGATCTCGTCGGCGCTCGACGCCGCGAAGAGCGGCGTGAAGTCGGTGCACATCGTCGACGGCCGGATCGAGCACTCGGTCCTGCTGGAAATCCTGACCGAGCAGCCGTTCGGCACGATGATCCGCTCGCATTGAGCAAGCGCAGCAAGACCGCCACACCCGACTTGCCGGCTCCGCTGCTGCGCCGGCGCGTGTCACGCAGCCGGCCCCGCGCCGGCGCGCCGGTGTGGCTGTTCGATCTCGACAACACCCTTCACCACGCATCGCACGCGATCTTTCCGGAGATCAACCGCGCGATGACGCAGTACATCATCGACGCGCTGCAGGTCGAGCGCGCCGAAGCCGACCGCCTGCGCACCGGCTACACCGAGCGCTACGGCGCCGCGCTGCTCGGCCTCACGCGCCATCATCCGATCGACCCGCACGACTTCCTGCGCGTCGTCCACACGTTTTCCGACCTGCCGGCGATGGTGCGCGCCGAGCGCGGCCTCGCGCGCATCGTCGCCGCGCTGCCGGGCCGCAAGCTGATCCTGACCAACGCGCCGGAGAACTATGCGCGCGCGGTGCTGCGCGAGCTGCGCATCGAGCGGCTGTTCGAGCGCGTGATCGCGATCGAGCACATGCGCGACCGCCGCACATGGCGCGCGAAGCCCGACCACACGATGCTGCGCCGGGCCTTGCGTGCCGCGCATGCGCGGCTGGCCGATGCGATCCTCGTCGAAGATACCCGCAGCCACCTGAAACGCTACAAGCGGCTCGGCATCGGTACCGTATGGATCACCGGCCACCTGCCGGGCCATCTGCCGAGCATCGGCCGTCCACATTATGTCGATCAGCGCATTCGTTCGTTAAAATCGCTGCGACTGGGCACACGATCGGGGCGACAGAAATGCAGCCGACTTACCCGCAGGACCAAGCCGTAAAGGAAGACCAGGCCACGCCGTCCCGCCCGCGCCCGAAGCCGGGCGAGCGGCGCGTGATGATCCTGCAGACACTCGCGACGATGCTCGAGGCGCCCAAGCCCGAGAAGATCACGACCGCCGCGCTCGCGGCCCGGCTCGACGTTTCGGAAGCGGCGCTCTACCGGCATTTCGCCAGCAAGGCGAAGATGTACGAGGGGCTGATCGAATTCATCGAGCAGGCGCTGTTCGGCCTCGTCAACCAGATCGTCGCGAAGGAGCCGAACGGCGTGCAGCAGGCGCGCACGATCGCGCTGACGATGCTCAACTTCGCCGCGAAGAACCCCGGCATGACGCGCGTGCTGACCGGCGAGGCGCTGGTGGGCGAGGACGAGCGGCTCACCGAACGCGTGAACCAGTTGCTCGACCGTATCGAGGCGACCGTCAAGCAATGCCTGCGTGTTGCGCGCGCCGAGGCCGGCGCACAGCAGAACAGCGGCCTGGCACTGCCGGCCGACTACGATCCGGCCACGCGCGCCAGCCTGCTCGTCAGCTACGTGATCGGGCGCTGGCACCGCTTCGCGAAAGGCGGGTTCCAGAAATCGCCCGGCGAGCAGGCCGATGCGCATCTGCGGCTGATCCTGCAGTGAGATGACGCGGGCGCGGCGGCCCCGCCCGGCGCGCCCGAATCCGCGCTCCGCAATTTCCGCTATACTTTGCCGACTGCCGCCCCTAGGGCGGCAGCCAGACACGCGCCGATTTGCTGACTCGATTGCGGGCGCGCGAACCGGCCAGGGCGTTGATGCTGTCTTTGTCCCGGCGGTTCACTACAAATGCGGCTAAAGAGGTCGTCAGCCGCGCACCTTCGCCTCCGCGCATCGCCGACACCATTTAGCTGCCCAGTCATAAGGCGGAACGAATGGAATCGATCGGCATCGTCGCTCCACAGACCATGCACTTCGCCGAACCGCTGCGCTTGCAAAGCGGCAGCGTGATCGGCAACTATCAGCTCGTCGTCGAGACGTACGGCGAACTCAACGCCGCGCGCTCGAACGCGGTGCTCGTCTGCCACGCGCTCAACGCGTCGCACCACGTCGCCGGCGTCTACGCGGACGATCCGCGCAGCACCGGCTGGTGGGACAACATGGTCGGCCCGGGCAAGCCGCTCGATACCAACCGCTTCTTCGTGATCGGCGTGAACAACCTCGGCTCGTGCTTCGGCTCGACCGGCCCGATGAGCATCGACCCGTCCACCGGCAAGCCGTACGGCGCGAGCTTCCCGGTCGTCACCGTCGAGGACTGGGTGCACGCGCAGGCGCGCGTCGCGGATGCCTTCGGCATCGAGCGCTTCGCCGCGGTGATGGGCGGCAGCCTCGGCGGGATGCAGGCGCTCGCGTGGAGCCTGATGTATCCGGAGCGCGTCGCGCACTGTATCGACATCGCGTCGACGCCGAAGCTGTCCGCGCAGAACATCGCATTCAACGAGGTCGCGCGCTCGGCGATCCTGTCCGATCCCGATTTCCACGGCGGCGACTATTACGCACACGGCGTGAAGCCGAAGCGCGGCCTGCGCGTCGCGCGGATGATCGGCCACATCACGTACCTGTCCGACGACGACATGGCCGAGAAATTCGGCCGTGCGCTGCGCCGTGCCGACGGCGCGCTCGACGCGTACAACTTCAGCTTCGACGTCGAGTTCGAGGTCGAGTCGTACCTGCGCTACCAGGGCGACAAGTTCGCCGACTACTTCGACGCGAACACCTACCTGCTGATCACGCGCGCGCTCGACTACTTCGACCCGGCCAAGGCGTTCGACGGCAATCTGAAGGCCGCGCTCGCGCACACGCAGGCGAAATACCTGATCGCGAGCTTCTCGACCGATTGGCGTTTCGCGCCGGCCCGCTCGCGCGAGATCGTGAAGGCGCTGCTCGACAACAAGCGCACGGTCAGCTACGCGGAAATCGATGCGCCGCACGGCCACGACGCATTCCTGCTCGACGACGCGCGCTATCACAACCTGCTCCGCGCGTATTACGAACGAATCGCCATCGAGGTGGGTGCATGAACCAGCAAGCACTGAATTCCCTGTCCGCGCGCGCGGACTTCCGCACGATCGCGCGCTGGGTCGAACCGCGCTCGACGGTGCTCGACCTCGGTTGCGGCGACGGCTCGCTGCTCGCGCTGCTGATGGAAGAACTGGACGTGACCGGCTACGGGATCGAGCTGAACGACGCGGGCGTGCTCGCGAGCGCGAAGAACGGCATCAACGTGATCCAGCAGAACCTGGAAGACGGCCTGCGCCTGTTCGAGGACCACAGCTTCGACATCGCGATCCTGTCGCAGACGTTGCAGACGATCCACCAGACGGCCGCGATCCTCCGCGAAACCGCGCGGGTCGGGCGCGAATGCATCGTGTCGTTCCCGAATTTCGGCTACTGGCCGCACCGGCTGTCGGTGCTGAACGGCCGGATGCCGGTGTCGAAATCGCTGCCTTACCAGTGGCACAACACGCCGAACGTGCGGGTGCTGACGATCGAGGATTTCGAGGCGCTCGCGCCCGAAGTCGGCGTGACGATCCTCGACCGCGTGGTGCTGCACGAAGGCCAACCGATTCGATGGGGAGCGAACTGGCGTGGTAGTCTTGCTGTCTACCGCGTCAAGCGCAGCTGAGCCGGGGAGCCGTTGACGGACGCCGTCGGCCCGCACGCACGTGCGGCCGCGCCGCTGCGCGACCCGCGCCGTCGCCTGCGCTGCCGCCGCAATCAGTCAACGCTATCCAGTTCCAGTCCATGTCGAAAACGCCACACGAGGCGCCCGCACTCACCGCTCACGAGGATCACCCCGGCTGGCGAGCCTATCTGAACACGCACATGCTGATCTGCGTGTTCCTCGGTTTCACGTCGGGTCTGCCCCTCTTCACGCTCGTCTACCTCGTGCAGGCATGGCTGCGCTCCGAGGGCGTGAACCTGAAGGAAATCGGCCTGTTCGCGCTGATCCAGTTCCCGTACACGTGGAAGTTCCTGTGGGCGCCGCTGATGGACCGCTACGTCCCGCGCCTGCCCGGCTGGCGGCCGGGCCGCCGGCGCGGCTGGCTGCTGCTCACGCAGCTGCTGGTCGCGGGTGCGATCGCCGCGCTCGGCTTCGTGTCGCCGCGCGACTCGATCTGGACGGTCGCCGCGCTCACCACGCTCGTCGCGTTCTTCGGCGCGAGCGCCGACATCGTGATCGACGCGTACCGCCGCGAGCTGCTGCGCGACACCGAGCAGGGCCTCGGCAACGCGGTGCACGTGAATGCGTACAAGCTTGCCGCGCTGATCCCCGGTTCGCTCGCGCTGATCCTGTCCGACCACCTGCCGTGGGACGCCGTGTTCGCGCTCACCGGCGCGTTCATGCTGCCGGGCATCCTGATGACGCTCGTCGTGCGCGAGCCCGAAGTGGTCGGCGCGCCGCCGCGCAACCTGCGCGACGCGATCGTGCTGCCGTTCCGCGAATTCATCCAGCGCGACGGCTGGGCCGGCGCGCTGCTCGTCATCGCGTTCATCTTCCTGTTCAAGATCGGCGACACGATGGCCACCACGCTGTCGACGTCGTTCTTCCTCGACATCGGCTTCTCGCGCACCGAAATCGGCATCGTCGCGAAGACCACTGCCCTCGTCGCGAGCGTGGCCGGCGGCATCATCGGCGGCGTCTGGCTCGTGAAGATCGGCATCGGCCGCGGGCTGTGGATCTTCGGTGCGCTGCAGATGGTGTCGACGCTCGGCTTCGCGTGGCTCGCGCAGGTCGGCCCCGGTTCGCCGGTGCTCGCGGTGCTGTACGACTTCACGGTCGCGGCCAGCCACGCGCTCGCGTCGTTCATGTCGGTGTTCGGTATCGAGATCACGCCAAAGCTGAGCCCGATGACGGTCGCCCTCGCGATCGTCTACGGCTTCGAAACCTTCACGACCGGCCTGACGATGGCCGCGTTCGTCGCGTATATCGCGAGCACGACCGACCCGCGCTATACGGCCACGCAGTTCGCGCTGTTCACGAGCCTCGCGTCGGTGCCGCGTACGCTCGCGTCGGCCGCGAGCGGCTTCGTCGTCGCAAAGATCGGCTGGTACGACTATTTCATCGTGTGTACCGCGCTCGCGATTCCCGGCATGCTGCTGCTGTTCAAGATCGCGCCGTGGAACGGTGCCGCGCGCAACGGCGAGGCCAGCCGTGCGCAGTAACGGCCTGCACCGCCTCGCGCGCGTTGCGGCTTCGTTGAGCGTCGGCGCCGCGGCGCTCGCCGCGGGGTTCGCCCATGCGACCGACGCCGGCGCGCCCGCTGCCCCCGCCGCGGGCTCCCCGGCCACGGCACCCGCTTCACCGCCGGCGACTTCGACGCCCGCCGCCCCTGCGCAGTCGGCCACCGCCGAACCCGCGCAGCCGACCGGCGCCGCCGCGTCGGCGAAGGCTTATGCGCAGACATCGCAGCAGGTCCGCTACGGCGACACCATTGCCTTCCGCACGCTGATCCCGTCGCCGCTGCTCGAGCAGCTCACCGCGAACGAATACGCGCAGATCGTGCAGGCGGCCGCCGACAGCAATCGCCTGCTGCCGGCGAACCAGCCGCGCGTGAAGCGCCTGCGCGCGATCGTCGCGAAGCTCGCGCCGTATTCGGTGAAATGGAACGACCGCGTGAAGAGCTGGGCGTGGGACGTCAACGCGATCCGCTCGCGCGACATTCGCCTGACCTGCCTGCCGGGCGGCAAGGTGCTCGTGTACGGCGGCCTGCTCGACCGCGTCCGCCTGAACGACGACGAGCTCGGCGTGCTGCTCGCGCACGGCATCGCGCATGCGCTGCGCGAACACGCGCGCAGCAACTTCAGCGCGACCTCGCAGACGTCGCTGCGCGCGGCCGCGCTGCCGCCGCTGTTCGGCGTTGGCGAGCCTCTGCCGCAGGCGCTGAACCTCGGCGAACGCCTGCAGTCGCTCCACTACGACCCGACCGACGAGACCGAAGCCGACGTGATCGGCGGCGACATCGCCGCCCGTGCCGGCTTCGATCCGCGTGCAGCGATCACGCTGTGGGACAAGCTCGCGGTTGCGACACGCGGGAATAAGGCGACGGGCTTCATCTACACGCACCCGTACAGCACCGCGCGCCGTCAGGATCTGCTGAACCGGCTGCCGGACCTGATGCCACTGTACGCGAAGGCCGTGGGCAAGCGCGTCGACACACTGCCCGACTACGCGGGCATCAGCGCGCAGCGTCGCAAGGTCGTGCGGCGCTGAGCGCCCCGCGCGGCCGATCGCGACGCCGCCCTACGCATCCACCTCCGCCGCGACCGGCCGGGCACCGCTTTCGCGCATCCAGCGCACCTCGTCACCCGGGCTGCGGCCGAACAGCCGTTTGAACTCGCGGCTGAACTGCGATGCGCTCGCATAGCCGACACGCGCGGCCGCCGCACCGGCGCCGACCCCGTCCTGCACCATCATCAGCCGTGCCTGGTGCAGCCGCGTGGCCTTCACATACTGCATCGGCGACGTCGCCGTCACGTGCTTGAACTGCGCATGGAACACCGCGAGGCTCATGCCGGCCTCGCGCGCGAGCGTCTCGACGTCGAGATCGGCCTTCAGGTCCGCATGGATGCGCCGCAGCGCCTTCGCGATGCGGCCGAAGTGATGCTGCTGGACGAGCGCCGCGCGGATCGCGTCGCCCTGCGCGCCCGTCAGCACCCGATACGCGATCTCGCGCATGATCGCGGGACCCAGCACGCGCGTGTCGTGCGGCGATGCGAGCGCTTCGAGCAACCGCAGCACGGCGTCCGCCAGCGGCGCATCGAGCGGCGTCGAATCAACGCCGAGCGGTTCGCTGACGGGCGCACCCAGCGTCTCGTCGAGCAGGATCGCAAGCTCGGCGATCACCGCGAGATCGACGCGGATCGAGATCGCGAGAAACGGCTCGCCCTGGCTCGCGAAGGTCTCGCATTCGAACGGCAGCGGCACCGACAGCACGAGATACTGCTGCGCGTCGTACACGAACGAGCGCTCGCCGAGATAGCCGAGCTTGCGCCCCTGGCACACGACGACGATGCTCGGCTCGTACAACACGGGCATGCGCGGCACCGGACGGCTCACGCGGATGAAGCGCACGCCGTCGAGCGCCGCGAGCGTGTCGCCCTCGTTCGGCGCGACGCGCGTATGCAGCTCGACCATGCGGCGCTGCACACGGTCGCCCGTATCGGCGAAAAGGGGCTCGAAGCTCATCTGCGTGGTCCTGTCCGGCAAGAGAATCTGGCTCGCAATTTAGCACCTTGGACGTGTTTTGACGGCTGTTTGCACGCAGTTAGAGAGGAATAGGCAAATCTTCCAGACCTTCGTGTATTTCACTGCGGCGCCGCGCTCCTTACGATGACGTCCTGCCTCGCCGCATCGCCACATGATGCGACGGCAGTCTGTTTCGCCGGATGCTTTCCGGACAAGGAGCCCATCGCATGAGCACTACCTATGCCTACGCGGCGACCGATTCGCGCTCGCCGCTCGCCCCGTTCGAATTCCAGCGTCGCGCACTGCGCGACCTCGACGTCCAGATCGACGTCCTCTACTGCGGCGTCTGCCACTCGGACCTGCACCAGGCCCGCAACGAATGGCGCAACACGATCTATCCGGTCGTGCCGGGCCATGAAATCGTCGGCCGCGTAACCGCGACCGGCCCGGAAGTGACGCGCTTCAAGGTCGGCGAACTGGTCGGCGTCGGCTGTCTCGTCGATTCGTGCCGCACCTGCGCGAGCTGCGAAGAAGGCCTCGAGCAATATTGCGAGAACGGCTTCGTCGGCACCTACAACGGCCAGGATCGCGTGACGGGCGACATCACGTTCGGCGGTTATTCGACGCAGCTCGTCGTCGACGAGGCGTTCGTGCTGCGCGTGCCCGAGACGCTCGACCCGGCCGGCGCCGCGCCGCTGCTGTGCGCGGGGATCACGACCTACTCGCCGCTGCGGCAGTGGAACGTCGGCCCCGGCAAGAAGGTCGGCATCGTCGGGCTCGGCGGCCTCGGCCACATGGGCGTGAAGCTGGCGCGCGCGATGGGTGCGCACGTCGTGCTGTTCACCACGTCGCCGTCGAAGATCGAGGACGGCAAGCGGCTCGGCGCGCACGAAGTCGTGATCTCGAAGGACGAGGCGCAGATGAACGCGCACCTGAACAGCTTCGACTTCATCCTGAACACGGTCGCCGCGCAGCACGACCTGAACCCGTTCCTGCACCTGCTGAAGCGCGACGGCACGATGACGCTGGTCGGCGCGCCGGAGCACGACCATCCGTCGCCGCAGGTGTTCAACCTGATCTTCAAGCGCCGCCGCCTCGCCGGCTCGCTGATCGGCGGGATCGCGGAAACGCAGGAAATGCTCGACTTCTGCGCGGAGCACGGGATCACGTCGGATATCGAAACGATTCCGATGCAGCAGATCAACGCGGCCTACGAGCGCATGCTGAAGAGCGACGTGAAGTACCGGTTCGTGATCGACATGGCGTCGATCAAGCAATAAGCGCCGAAGGCGATACGCACGATCGCCGCCCCAAACGAAACGGGCCGCATGTTCGACATGCGGCCCGTTTTTGCATCCGACTGCTGCACGCGCGGCGCAGCGCGGAACATCACTTCTTGTAGTCGTAGTCCACCGTCAGCGGCGCGTGGTCGCTGAACTTGATGTCCTTGAAGATCGACGTGCTTTTCGCGGTGCCGGCGATACCCGGCGTCGCGATCTGGTAATCGATCCGCCACCCGACGTTCTTCGCATACGCCTGGCCGCGGTTGCTCCACCACGTGTACTGCTCGGCGCGCGGGTCGAGCGTGCGGAACACGTCGACATAGCCGACATCGTCGAACAGCTTCGTGAGCCACTCGCGCTCTTCCGGCAGGCAGCCCGAGTTCTTCTGGTTGCTCTTCCAGTTCTTGATGTCGATTTCCTTGTGGACGATGTTCACGTCGCCGCACAGGATCACCTCGCGCTTCTTCTTCAGCGCGGCGAGGTGCGGCATGAACTCGTCCATGAAGCGGTACTTCGCCTGCTGGCGTTCTTCGCCGCTCGAGCCGGACGGCACGTACACCGACACGACGGACAGCTTGCCGTAGCGCGCCTCGACGTAGCGCCCTTCGGCATCGAATTCGCTGCTGCCGAAGCCGATGATCACGTCATCGGGCTCGCGGCGGCTGTACACGCCCGCGCCGCTGTAGCCCTTCTTCTCGGCGTGGTGGAAATAGCTCTTGAAGCCGTGCGGCTCGACGAATTCGGCCGGCAGGTCGTCGGCCGAGACCTTGATTTCCTGCACGCACACGCAATCGGCGTTCTGTTCGCCGAGCCACTCGAAGAAGCCCTTCTTCGCGGCGGAGCGGATGCCGTTCAGGTTGGCGGTAATCACTCGCATCATGTCGGATTCCGTTCAGTTCGATGTTTTTCAGGGGGGCAGCTTAGCGGATCTTCACGCCTTCGAGCGCGGGCTTCGGCGGCGGGAATTCCAGCTTCATGTCGGTCATCGTGCGCAGCAGCAGCTCGGCGATCATCACGTTGCGGTGCGTCTTCGAGTTCGCCGGGATCACGTACCACGGCGCATGCTCGGCGGACGTCGCGGCGAGCGCGTCACGATAGGCGGACTGGTACGCGTCCCAGTGCTTGCGCGCGTCGAGATCGGAAATGTCGAACTTCCAGTGCTTGGCCGGATCGTCGATGCGCGCCTGCAGCCGCGCGCGCTGCTCGTCCTTCGATATGTGCAGGAAGCACTTGATGATCGTCGTGCCGTTCTCGACCAGCATCGTCTCGAAATCGCGGATCTGCCGGTAGCGGCGCTCGCATTCCTTCGTGTCGATCAGGTCGAGCACGCGCGGCACGAGCACGTCTTCATAGTGGCTGCGGTTGAAGATCGCGAGCTCGCCCGCGGCCGGCGCCTGCGCATGCACGCGCCACAGGAAGTCGTGCGCGGCCTCGATCGGCGTGGGCGCCTTGAACGACACCACGCGCAGGCCGAGCGGATCGACCTCGCGGAACACCGCGCGCACGGTGCCGTCCTTGCCGCTGGTGTCCATCCCCTGCAGCACGAGCAGCACGCGCTTCTTCTGCTGCGTGTGCAGGCGCTCCTGCTGCACGTCGAGCTCGGTCGACACGACCGACAGCCGTTCGCGGTCCGCTTCTTTCGATCCGGACGAAAACGGCTTCGCGGCCGGGTCGAACGCATCGAGCTTGAATGCGGCGGCTTCCTTCTCGCGCGTGCTGTAAGGCACGCGGAAATCGTCGAGCGACGGTTGTTTCGCCATTCGTTCCTCCGTTGGACGCTGTGGTGCATACGATAACGCATCCACCAAAACGCAACGGGCCGCCCCGATCCGGTTCGGGGCGGCCCGTCGTCAAGCGTGGTTCAGGCGCGCGGTCATGCTCAGCCGAGCTTCTTCTTCAGCAGTTCGTTGACCTGCTGCGGATTGGCCTTGCCCTTCGTCGCCTTCATTGCCTGGCCGATCAGCGCGTTGAACGCCTTTTCCTTGCCTGCGCGGAATTCCTCGACCGACTTCGCGTTCGCCGCGAGCACTTCGTCGATGATCGCTTCCAGCGCGCCGGTGTCGGAGATCTGCTTGAGCCCCTTCGCGTCGATGATGCGGTCGGCCGCGCCTTCGTCGGTCGCCTTCTCGTCCCAGATCGTCGCGAAGATTTCCTTCGCGATCTTGTTCGAGATCGTGCCATCCGCGATGCGCTGCAGCACGAGCGCGAGCTGCGCGGCCGAGACCGGAATCGCGTCGATTTCGATGCCGTCTCGGTTCAGCTGCGACGACACGTCGCCCATCAGCCAGTTCGCGGCGATCTTCGCGTTCGCGGTGCCGGCCTTCGCGACCACGGCTTCGAAGTACGCGGCCATCGCCTTGCTCGACGTCAGCACGCCCGCGTCGTACGCGGACACGCCGTATTCGTTGGCGAAGCGCTGCTGCATCGCGGCAGGCAGCTCGGGCATCCCGGACTGCACGCGCTCGATCCAGTCCTGGCCGATCACGAGCGGCATCAGGTCGGGGTCGGGGAAGTAACGGTAGTCGTGCGCGTCTTCCTTGCTGCGCATCGAACGCGTCTCGCGCTTGTCCGGATCGTAGAGGCGCGTTTCCTGCACGACTTCGCCGCCGTCCTCGATCAGCTCGATCTGGCGACGCACTTCGAAATTGATCGCTTCCTCGAGGAACCGGAACGAGTTCAGGTTCTTGATTTCCGCGCGCGTGCCGAACTTCTCCTGGCCGACCGGGCGCACCGACACGTTCGCATCGCAGCGGAACGAGCCTTCCTGCATGTTGCCGTCGCAGATGCCGAGCCACACGACGAGCCCATGCAGTGCCTTCGCGTAGGCCACGGCCTCGGCCGCGCTGCGCATTTCCGGCTCGGTGACGATCTCGAGCAGCGGCGTGCCCGCGCGGTTCAGGTCGATCCCCGTCATCCCGGCGAAGTCTTCATGCAGCGACTTGCCCGCATCTTCCTCGAGGTGCGCGCGGGTCAGGTTGACCGTCTTCTCGTACGCTTCCTTGCCGGCCTTTTCGTTGGCGGGCACCTGGATCGTGATCTGGCCGCCCTGCACGACCGGAATCTCGTACTGGCTGATCTGATAGCCCTTCGGCAGGTCGGGGTAGAAATAATTCTTGCGCGCGAAGATGCTGCGCGGCGCGATGGTCGAGCCGATCGCGAGGCCGAAGCGGATCGCGCGTTCGACCGCGCCGCGGTTCAGCACCGGCAGCACGCCCGGCAGCGCCAGGTCGACCGGGCAGGCCTGCGTGTTCGGCTCGGCGCCGAACTGCGTCGACGCGCCCGAGAAAATCTTCGAGACGGTCGACAGTTGCGCGTGCGTCTCGAGACCGATGACGACTTCCCATTGAGTAGCCATATGCTTACACCCCTGCCGGAACTTGCTTGTGCCAGTCGGTCGCGCGCTGGAACGCGTCGGCGACCTGCAGCATCCGGGCTTCGTTGAAATAGTTGCCGATGATCTGCAGGCCGACCGGGCGCTTCGCATTCGCGCCCGCGCCGAAGCCGCACGGCACGCTCATGCCGGGCAGGCCGGCGAGGCTCACCGACAGCGTGTAGATATCCGCGAGATACATCTGCACCGGATCGTCGCCCTTCGAGCCGAGATCCCATGCGACCGTCGGCGACGCCGGGCCCATGATCACGTCGCAGGACTTGAACGCTTCCTGGAAATCGTTCGCGATGATGCGGCGGATCTTCTGCGCCTGCAGGTAGTACGCGTCGTAGTAGCCGTGCGACAGCACGTACGCACCGACCAGGATCCGGCGCTTCACCTCGGGGCCGAAGCCTTCCGCGCGCGACTTCTTGTACATGTCGAGCAGGTCGCCGTACTGCGCGGCGCGGTGGCCGAAGCGCACGCCGTCGAAACGCGACAGGTTCGACGAGGCTTCAGCCGGCGCGATCACGTAGTACACGGGAATCGACAGTTCCGTCTTCGGCAGCGACACGGGCACGAGCGTCGCGCCGAGCGCTTCATATTGCTTCAGCGCCGCGTCGATCGCCGCGCGCACGTCGTCGGCGAGGCCGTCGCCGAAATACTCGTTCGGCAGGCCGATGCGCAGGCCCGCGAGCGGCTTGCCCGCATCGTTGCCGGCTGCCCACGGCTGGCCGAGGTGGCGCGTGAAATCTTCGTCGTCGCGCTCGAGGCTCGTCGAGTCGCGCTCGTCGAAGCCGGCCATCGCATTCAGCAGCAGCGCGCAGTCGGACGCGCTCTGCGCCATCGGGCCGCCCTGGTCGAGCGACGACGCGAACGCGATCATCCCGTAGCGCGACACGCGGCCGTAGGTCGGCTTGATGCCCGTCACGCCCGCGAACGACGCGGGCTGGCGGATCGAGCCGCCGGTGTCGGTGCCGGTCGCGGCCGGCGCGAGGCGCGCGGCCACCGCTGCCGAGCTGCCGCCCGAGCTGCCGCCCGGCACCGCGTTCGTGTCCCACGGGTTCTTCACCGCACCGAACGCCGAATTCTCGTTCGACGAGCCCATCGCGAACTCGTCCATGTTGGTCTTGCCGAGCGTGACCATGCCGGCCGCCTGCAGGCGGGCGACGACGGTCGCGTCGAACGGGCTCTCGTAGTTCGCGAGCATCTTCGAGCCGGCGGTCGAGTGCCAGCCGCGCGTGACGAAGACATCCTTGTGCGCGATCGGCAGGCCGGTGAGCGCGCCGCCCGCGCCGCGCGCGAGCTCGGCATCGGCGGCCTTGGCCTGCGCGAGGGTGAGATCGGTGTCGACGTGGACGAACGCGTTCAGGTCGCGCGCGGCTTCGATCCGTTTCAGGTAGAGCTGCGCGAGCTCGACGGCCGAGCATTCCTTGGCGGCGAGCGCGGCGCGCAGTTCGGTCAGGCTTTTTGCGTGCATTGAGTGGTTTTCCTGGGAATTCTGGGTGGCGCGCGGCGCAGAGGCGGCGCGCTTGTCATCGAATGCTTACTCGATCACCTTCGGCACGAGATAGAGGCCGTCCTGGACGGCCGGCGCCGGACGCTGGTTGTCGTCGCGATTGACGACCTCCGTCACGGCGTCGTCACGCAGGCGCTGCGCGACTTCCTGGATCTGTTCGATCGGGTGGGCGAGCGGCGCGATGCCGGCGGTATCGACCGCCTGCATCTGCTCGACGAGGCCGAAGAGTTCATTGAGCTGGCCGAGCATGTGCTCGGCGTCGGCGTCGGCCATTTCGAGTCGCGCCAGGTGCGCGATGCGTTTCACATCGGTCAGGGTCAGGGCCATGCGATCACCGGAAAAACAAGGCTGCGCAGCGCATCAAAAGCAGCACTGCGGCGGGGGGTTGGAGGGTGCGATCCCACCCTCAAAAATCGGGGCCGAAGCGGCAAAAATACCGCCCGTTTCGATTCAAATACCGTGAAATTATAAGGTATCATTACGCGTTCGACCCAAACCCGGCAGCCTTTTCCCGCACCGTTTCGCCCCGCTTCGGCAGGCCGTGCGTGCATCGTGCGATCCCCGGTAGACATCACTCGCAGCTTCGTGCGCCGCGGCGGCCGCTTCCGCCACGCTTCCCGAGGCTGTTATTTTTTCCGCTGCCGCCCTCAGCGCTCGCTATGCAGGGCCGGCCCAGAGCGAAACAGGATTCTGAATGTTCGGTTTTTTGCGCAGCTACTTCTCCAACGATCTCGCGATCGACCTCGGCACCGCAAACACCCTGATCTACATGCGCGGCAAGGGCATCGTGCTCGATGAGCCGTCCGTCGTGTCGATCCGCCAGGAAGGCGGCCCCAACGGCAAGAAGACCATCCAGGCAGTCGGTAAGGAAGCCAAGCAGATGCTCGGCAAGGTGCCGGGCAACATCGAGGCGATCCGCCCGATGAAGGACGGCGTGATCGCCGACTTCACCGTCACCGAGCAGATGATCAAGCAGTTCATCAAGACGGCCCACGAGTCGCGCATGTTCTCGCCTTCGCCGCGCATCATCATCTGCGTGCCGTGCGGCTCGACCCAGGTCGAGCGCCGCGCGATCAAGGAAGCCGCGCACGGCGCCGGCGCATCGCAGGTCTACCTGATCGAAGAGCCGATGGCCGCTGCGATCGGCGCGGGCCTGCCGGTGTCGGAAGCCACCGGCTCGATGGTCGTCGACATCGGCGGCGGCACGACGGAAGTCGGCGTGATCTCGCTCGGCGGCATCGTGTACAAGGGTTCGGTGCGCGTCGGCGGCGACAAGTTCGACGAGGCGATCGTCAACTACATCCGCCGCAACTACGGGATGCTGATCGGCGAACAGACCGCCGAGGCGATCAAGAAGGAAATCGGCTCCGCGTTCCCGGGCTCCGAAGTCAAGGAAATGGAAGTGAAGGGCCGCAACCTGTCGGAAGGCATTCCGCGCAGCTTCACGATCTCCAGCAACGAAATCCTCGAAGCGCTGACCGATCCGCTGAACCAGATCGTGTCGTCGGTGAAGATCGCGCTCGAACAGACGCCGCCGGAACTCGGCGCCGACATCGCCGAACGCGGGATGATGCTGACGGGTGGCGGCGCGCTGCTGCGCGACCTCGATCGCCTGCTGGCGGAAGAAACCGGCCTGCCGGTGCTCGTCGCGGAAGATCCGCTCACCTGCGTCGTGCGCGGTTCGGGCATGGCGCTCGAGCGCATGGACAAGCTGGGCAGCATCTTCTCGTACGAGTGATCGTCCAGGCAGTTCCCTGACATGACGCAACCGCGGCGTGGCCGGCTCGCTCGTTTAGAACGAACCGCCGCGCCGTTTGCGCGTCTGAGCATCATTTAACCGATCATTCGCGCCCGGCGCCGACCATGGAATACAGTCCGCCGCCCCTCTTCAAGCAAGGTCCGCCCGCGCTCGCGCGGCTCATCTTCTTCGTTGCCCTCGCCATCGCGCTCCTCGTCTCGGACGCGCGCTTCAGCACGCTCGAAATCGTCCGCGGCGTGCTCGGCACCGTGCTCTATCCGCTGCAGCGCGCCGCGCTCGTGCCGCGCGACCTGTTCATGGGCGCGGCCGACATCGCCGTCACCGGCGCGTCGCTGCGCCACGAGAACGACGACCTCCGCAAGCGCAACCTGCAGCTGTCCACGCAAGCCAACCAGGCCGCCGTGCTCACGCAGGAGAACGCGCACCTGCGCGCCGTGCTCGAGCTGCGCCAGCACATCGCGACGCAGTCGACGCCGGCCGAGATCCAGTACGACACGAGCGATCCGTTCACGCAGAAGATCGTGATCGGCCAGGGCTCGCAGCAAGGTATCCAGAACGGCGCGCCCGTCGTCAGCGAGAACGGCGTGGTCGGCCAGGTCACGCGCGTGTTCCCGCTGCAGTCCGAAGTCACGCTGGTCACCGACCGCGATCTCGCGATTCCCGTGCAGGTGCTGCGCACCGGCCTGCGCAGCGTGATCTACGGCACGCCGAAGGGCGATTCGCTCGATTTGCGCTTCGTGCCGACCAGCGCGGATCTCGTCGTCGGCGACGAGCTCGTCACGAGCGGCCTCGACGGCGTCTATCCGCCCGGCCTGCCGGTCGCGAAGGTCGTGCGCGTCGACAAGCTCGCCGATACGGCGTTCGCGCGCGTGACCTGCGCGCCGGTCGCCGCCGTGCGCGGCGCGCGCCAGATGCTCGTGCTGCATTACCAGAACGACATCCCGCCGCGCCCGGCCGAGCCCGATCCGGCCGCCGACAAGAACGCGAAGGGCAAGAAAGGCGCGAAAGCCGCCGCGAAGGGCGAGAAGGCCGACAAGGCCGACGCGAATGCGAAGCCGGCCGCCGCGGCCCAGCCCGGCGCGAAGCCCGCACCTGCGGCACCGGCCGCTCCGGCCAAGCCCGCCGCCACGCCCGCGAAGCCCGCGGCCGGGCAATCAGGAGCCCAGCGATGAATCGCCCGCAATACATCCTGCAGCCGGTCAATCCGTACTTCATCGTCTTCAGCCTCGCCGCCGCGTTCCTGCTGAACCTGATGCCGTGGGGCCGCCTGCCCGGCGTGCCCGACTTCGTCGCGCTCGTGCTGCTGTTCTGGAACATCCACCAGCCGCGCAAGGTCGGGATGGGCGTCGCGTTCGCGCTCGGCATCCTGATGGACGTGCATGACGCGGGGCTGCTCGGCGAGCATGCGCTCGCCTATACGCTGCTGTCGTACGGCGCGATCACGATCCACCGCCGCGTGCTGTGGATGCCGATCGGCGTGCAGGTGCTGTACGTCACGCCGCTCCTGGTCGTCGCGCAGCTCGTCCCGTTCGTGATCCGCCTCCTGATGGGCGCCGCGTTCCCGGGCTGGCGCTACCTGGTCGACGGCTTCGTCGAAGCCGCGCTGTGGCCGATCGCGAGCCATCTGCTGCTGATGCCGCAACGCCGCCCGGTCGATCCGGACGATACGCGCCCCATCTGAGCCAGGGGCCCGCCTTGAATACCCGCCGCCTCCACGCCCGCCGCGCGCCGCGCTCCGGGGCGGCACCTCGCCCGCACCCGCACGCCGTGCGCGGGCCAGACAGACCCTAGCCGCATGACCGAATTCAACGACACCCAACAGCAGCTCTCGAAGTTCCGCCTGCGCGTCGCGGCGGCGGGCGTGTTCGTGTTCGTCTGCTTCGGGCTGCTCGCAAGCCGCTTCTTCTACCTGCAGCTGATGCAGCACGGCAAATACGCGCTGCAGGCCGAGGAAAACCGTATCTCCGTTGCGCCAATCGTGCCGAACCGCGGGATCATCACCGACCGCAACGGCGTGATCCTCGCGAAGAACTATTCGGCCTATACGCTCGAGATCACGCCGTCGAAGCTCGACGACACGCTCGACAACACGATCGACAAGCTGTCCGAGATCGTCCCGATCGACGCGCGCGACCGCCGCCGCTTCAAGAAGCTGCAGGAAGACTCGAAGAACTTCGAGAGCCTGCCGATCCGCACGCGCCTCACCGACGCCGAAGTCGCGCGCTTCACCGCGCAGCGCTTCCGCTTCCCCGGCGTCGACGTGCGCGCACGGCTGTTCCGGCAATATCCGCTCGGCACGACGGCCGCGCACGTGATCGGCTACATCGGCCGGATCTCGAAGCGCGACCAGGATCGCATCGACGCGATGAGCGATGACAACGACAGCGATCAGGAAAACTACGATCCGCGCCGCGACGCGAACAACTACAAGGGTACCGACTACATCGGCAAGATCGGTGTCGAGCAGAGCTACGAGACCGAGCTGCACGGGCTGACGGGCTTCGAGGAAGTCGAGGTGACGGCCGGCGGCCGGCCGGTGCGCACGCTGTCGCGCACGCAGGCGACGCCCGGCAACAACCTCGTGCTGTCGCTCGACATCGGGCTGCAGCAGGTGGCCGAGCAGGCGTTCGCCGGCAAGCGCGGCGCGCTGGTCGCGATCGAGCCGAAGACGGGCGACGTGCTCGCGTTCGTGTCGTCGCCGAGCTTCGACCCGAACTCGTTCGTCGACGGCATCGACCAGCAGACCTGGGACGAGTTGAACAACTCGACCGACAAGCCGCTCTTGAACCGCCCGCTGCATGGCACCTACCCGCCCGGCTCGACGTACAAGCCGTTCATGGCGCTCGCCGGCCTGACGCTCGGCAAGCGCACGCCGGGCTGGGGCTTCCAGGATCCCGGCTACTTCACGTTCGGCGGCCACACGTTCCGCAACGACGTGCGCTCGGGCCAGGGCTGGGTCGACATGAACAAGGCGATCATGGTGTCGAACGACACCTACTTCTACATGCTCGCGCGCGACCTCGGCGTGAACTCGATCGCGAACTTCATGAAGCCGTTCGGCTTCGGCCAGATCACCGGGATCGACATCCAGGGCGAGGCGCGCGGGATCCTGCCGTCGACCGACTGGAAGAAGAAGGCGTTCAAGAAGGCCGCGCAGCAGAAGTGGTTCGACGGCGAGACGATCAGCCTCGGGATCGGCCAGGGCTACAACTCGTTCACGATCCTGCAGCTCGCGCACGCGACCGCGACGCTCGCGAACAACGGCGTCGTGATGAAGCCTCACCTCGTGAAGGAAGTCGAGGATCCGATCACGCGCGGGCGCCGCCTGACCGTGCCGAAGGAAAGCGAAACGATCCCGCTCAAGCAGGCCGACATCGACGTCGTGAAGCGCGGGATGGAGAACGTGATCGAGAACCCGTCCGGCACCGCGTACAAGGTGTTCCGCGGCGCACCGTACCTCGCTGCCGGCAAGACCGGTACCGCGCAGGTATTCTCGCTGCAAGGCTCCAACTACAAGGGCCACCTGCTCGCCGAGCACCTGCGGGACCACGCGCTGTTCATCGCGTACGCGCCGGTCGACCATCCGCAGATCGCCGTCGCGCTGGTCGTCGAGAACGGCGGCTGGGGTGCGCAGGCCGCCGGCCCGATCGCGCGCCGCGTGCTCGACTTCTACCTCGTCGACCGCCAGAACCCGCAGAACGAGGCGGCGGCCGTGGCTGCCGCGGCGTCGGCGACCGAACCCATCAACGCACCCGTGATCGGCGACGCAAACAAGCCTGCTGCCGTCGCGGCCGGCTTCACCGCGCTGCCGCAGCCGGTCGTGCCGAGCGCGGCCAGCGCGGCCGAAGCGGCATCGGCGGCGGCCGCCTCCGAAGCGTCGGCGGCCGCCGCCGCGAGCGCCGCCCTGCCCGCCAGCGCCAGCGCCGCGGCGCCGAGGGCCGCGAGCCTGCCGCCGATCCGGCGCCCGCACCGGCCGCGCCGGCCCGCCAGCGATGCGCAGCCGCTCGTCGCGACGCCGCGCGACGACAATCACCGTGCAACGGCCCCCGCGAAGGCGGCGGACGCCGGCACCGCTCATTAACGGAGAAAGGCATGCAATTCGACAAGCGCGCCTGGCTCGACAAGATCAAGCAGATGTTCGCGGGCTTCGACCGCCCGCTCGCCCTCATCGTGTTTCTGCTGCTGTGCGTCGGCATCGTCACGCTGTACAGCGCGGCGATCGACATGCCGGGCCGCGTCGAGGACCAGTTGCGCAACATCCTGCTGACGTTCGTGCTGATGTGGGTGATCGCCAACATCCCGCCCACGACGCTGATGCGCTTCGCGGTCCCGCTCTACACGTTCGGGGTCGCGCTATTGGTCGCGGTCGCGCTGTTCGGGATGACCAAGAAGGGCGCGAAGCGCTGGCTGAACGTCGGCGTCGTGATCCAGCCGTCGGAAATCCTCAAGATCGCGACACCGCTGATGCTCGCGTGGTACTACCAGCGTCGTGAAGGCGGGCTGCGCTGGTACGACTTCATCGCCGCGTTCGGGATCCTGCTGGTGCCGGTCGGGCTGATCGCGAAGCAGCCCGACCTCGGCACCGGCCTGCTCGTGTTCGCGGCCGGCTTCTTCGTGATCTACCTCGCCGGCCTGTCGTTCAAGCTGATCGTGCCGGTACTCGTCGCGGGCGTGATCGCGGTCGGCTCGATCGCCGTGTTCGAAGAGCGCATCTGCCAGCCCGAAGTGCAGTGGCCGCTGATGCACGATTACCAGAAGCACCGCGTGTGCACGCTGCTCGACCCGACTTCCGACCCGCTCGGCAAGGGCTTCCACACGATCCAGGCCGTGATCGCGATCGGCTCGGGCGGCGTGCTCGGCAAGGGCTACCTGAAAGGCACGCAGGCGCACCTCGAATTCATTCCGGAGAAGCACACCGACTTCATCTTCGCGGTGTTCTCCGAGGAATGGGGGCTCGTCGGCGGGCTCGTGCTGCTGACACTGTACATGGCGCTGATCGCACGCGGGCTCTATATCGCCGCGCAGGGCGCGACACTGTTCGGCCGCCTGCTTGCGGGCTCGCTCACGCTCGCGTTCTTCGTCTATGCGTTCGTCAACATCGGGATGGTGAGCGGCGTGCTGCCGGTCGTCGGCGTGCCGCTGCCGTTCATGAGTTACGGCGGCACCGCGCTCACGACGCTCGGCATCGCGATCGGGATGATCATGAGCGTCGGGCGGCAGCGGCGGTTGATGAAGAGTTGACCGCGCGGCACGCACCGCACAAAGAAAAACGGCGCTTCGGCGCCGTTTTTTTTCGACTGCGGATGACAAGCGCGGCCACGCAGTGCCGCGCGGCGCGCGCCCCACTCACGGCGGCGGCGCGTGTGCCCCGCCCGGCTCCGCGCCGGCGCCCGATGCCGGCCCCTGCGCCTTCAGCCGAGCGCTCAGCTCCTTGAATTTCAGCCCGGCCGTCTCGTCGCCCTGCGCGGCGGCCGCCGCGTAATACGCCCGCGCGATGTTGAGGTTCTGCGCGACGCCGTCGCCACCGCGCTCGTAGAACGACGCGGTCACGTACTGCGCGGTCGGCTCGCCCGCGTCCGCGGCCTGCTTGTACCACGTGAATGCCTGCCGGTTGTCGCGCGGCGTGCCGCGCCCGTCGAGGAACTGGTTCGCGAGCGACAGCTCGGCCTGCACGTGCCCCTGCTTCGCCGCCCGCAGGAACCAGCGGTGCGCTTCGGCCGGGTCGCGCGCGACGAACTCGCCGTCGTCGAACATCCGGCCGTACACGTACTGCGCATGCGACATGTTCGCGTCGGCCGCGCGCTTCAGCCAGCGCAACCCTTCGTCGACGTTCGCGGTCACGCCTTCGCCCGTCAGCAGCATCATCGCGTAGTTGAATTGCGCGAGACGGTCGCCGCGCTCGGCCGCGTCGTGGAACTGCACCAGCGCCGCACGATAGTCGCCGGCGTTGTAGTCGGCGACCGCCGACTGCGTCTCGTGCGTCGGATCGGGCTTCGCCTGCGGCGCGCCCTGCGCGGCGGCCGCGATCCACACGACCCACAGGCCGAGCACCGCGCCGACCTGCCCGCGCCTCCCGCTCCCACCCTGCGCGCGCCCACGGCACGCGCCATCGCCACCGTTCATGACCGCACCTCCTGCAGCGCCTGCCGCGTGGCGCGCAACAACCAGCTGACGTCGGCCGACACCGTGATCATCCGGTAGCCGGCGTCGCGATACTGGCGCGCGGCCGCCGTATCGCCCGCGAAGATCCCGACCGCGACGCCGGCCTGCCGGCCGGCCGCGAGCACGCGCGCCATCGCGGTTTCGACGTCCGGGTGACGGATGTCGCCAAGGTGCCCGAGGCTCGCCGCAAGATCGGCCGGGCCGACGAACAGGCAATCGATGCCGGGCAGCGCCGCAATCCGCTCGACTTCATCGACGCCGCGCGCCGATTCGATCTGCGCGATCACTGCAACCTGCGCATTCGCCGTCTGCACGTAGTCGCGACGCATGCCGAACGCCGCCGCGCGCACCATGCCCGCGACGCCGCGCAGCCCGTCCGGCGAATCGGGCGACGGATAGCGCGTGAGCCGCACCGCGTGCGCGGCGTCGTCGAGCGTCTCGATGCAGGGAAACATCAGCGTGCGCGCGCCCGCATCGAGCGCGCGCTTCACGAGCCACGGCTCACGCGCCGGCACGCGCACGACGGGCTCGCTCGGCAGATGGGCGGCGGCGATCGCGCGCAGCTGCGATGCAACATCGCGGCTGTCGTTCGGCGCGTGCTCCATGTCGATGCAGAGCCAGTCGTAGCCGGCATGCGCGAGCGCTTCCGCGGCCGAGTCGCTGCCGAGCGACAACCACAGGCCGTACAGCGGATCGTCGCCGTCGCGCAGGCGTTGTTTGAGGGAATTGGTGAGCGTGCTCATCGATACGGGCTCCTGGACGGAACGGCAATCGAACGGGACAAGCAACGGGCAAAGCGGAGCGCGACATGCCGGGCAGCGATGCACGGCGGCGCCAGGACCGGGCCCTGGAACGTTGGTCGGCCGTGGGCGGCCGATCTGACAGCGCCGGCCGCACGACCTGCGCACGGCAGCGTTTTTCCGCGCCACGCAACGATCATAGCGCGGCGTTACGCGAAATGTGGGAACGGACGGGGAGCGAGGCGGGACGAGGCCGCGGGGTGCGGCGTCAGGCAGCCCGCGCCGGCTGGCGGGGCTGCCGGGAAGGCGGGATCAGCGGCCGGGCTGGCGCTCGACGTCGGCCCAGCAGTTCGGCGTTTCGTACAGGCGCACGCGCTCGAGCCGCAGGTTCACGCCGTAGTGCGCGTCGTACACGTTCGCGAGGATGTCGAACGCGATCGCCGCGAGGTTCTCGACGGTCGGAATCCGGTCGATCACGACCGTCTTGTGGTCGGCCATCTGCTCGAGGAACGAGCGCACGACGTCGTCGCGCGCATAGACCAGGAACGCGTGGTCCCACTTGCCGACCAGGTGCTCCATCGCGAGCGCCTTCACGTCGGCGAAATCCATCACCATGCCGCGGTCGGGCGCCCCCTCGGTATCGACGAGATCGCCGCGCAGCGTGACTTCGAGCACGTAGCGATGGCCATGCAGGTTCCGGCACTGGCTGCGGTGGTCGGGAATGCGGTGGCCCGCGTCGAATTCGAGTTTTCGGGTAATCAGCACGATGTCAAAAGCCGGGGCTCAGGGAATGTTCAGATATTTATGGGTCTGCATCGACAGCCGCCACTGCGGATGACGCTTGCACCAGTCGATCGCGAGCTTCGTATTGAGATCGCGCGACGGGCCGTCCATCGGCTGGACGAGGTAATACTCGAAGTCGAGCTTCGCGTAGTCGGCGAGCCGCTGGTTGTCCTGCGGGATCACGACCTTCAGCTCGTTGCCCTTCGTGACGACGAGCGGCGCGTCGGCCTTCGGGCTCACACAGATCCAGTCGATCGATTCGAGCACCGGCAGCGAGCCGTTGGTCTCGATCGCGATCTCGAAGCCGGCCGCGTGCAGCGCGTCGACGAGCGGCTGGTCGAGCTGCAGCATCGGCTCGCCGCCCGTGCAGACGACGAAGCGGTGCGCCTCGCCCTCCGGCCACAGGCCGGCGATCGTCGCGACGAGTGCTTCGGCATCTTTGAACTTGCCGCCGTTCTCGCCGTCGGTGCCGACGAAGTCGGTATCGCAGAAGCGGCACACGGCCTCCGCACGATCCTCTTCGCGGCCCGACCACAGGTTGCAGCCGGCGAACCGGCAGAACACGGCCGGCCGGCCCGCGTTCGCGCCCTCGCCCTGCAACGTGTAGAAAATTTCCTTGACCGCGTAAGTCATCGTCCTTCGTCCGGCTCGCGCCGCTCGCTGTCGATCAGAATCCGTTAATCACCAGGCGCTGCCGTTGCTGCTGCATCACAGCGGCGCTTCGGTCACCCGCTCGCCCTTCAGGTACGCCTCGTAGCCGCGCTTGCGCAGCTTGCAGGCCGGGCATTCGCCGCAGCCGAAGCCCCAGTCGTGCAGTTCCGCGCGCTCGCCCACGTAGCACGTGTGCGTCTCGACGCGGATCAGTTCGACGAGCGCTTCGCCACCGAGCTGTTCGGCGAGCTGCCAGGTTTGCGCCTTGTCGAGCCACATCAGCGGCGTCTCGAGCACGACGCGGGTATCCATCCCGAGGTTCAGCGCGACCTGCAGCGCCTTCATCGTGTCGTCGCGGCAGTCGGGATAGCCGGAGAAATCCGTCTCGCACATCCCGCCGACCAGCACGCGCAGCCCGCGGCGATAGGCGATCGCCGCGGCGATCGTCATGAACATCAGGTTGCGGCCCGGCACGAACGTGTTCGGCAGGCCGTTCGCCGCCGTCTCGATCTCGATCGTGCGCGTCATCGCGGTATCGCTGATCGCACCGAGCACCGACAGGTCGATCATGTGATCGTCGCCGAGCCGGTCCGACCAGGCGGGAAAGTCACGCTTCAGCGCTTCGCGCACGCCTTCGCGACATTCGAGCTCGACGCGGTGGCGCTGGCCGTAATCGAAGCCGAGCGTCTCGACCGTCTGGTAGCGTTCGAGGGCCCAAGCCACGCACGTGGCCGAGTCCTGCCCGCCGGAAAACAACACGAGCGCGCCGTCTTTAGCGTCTGTCCGAATCACCGTGATACTCCGTGAATGTGTAGGCTCGCGTCGCGCTGCGCCCCGGGGCCGGCTGCCGCCGGGCGGCCCGACGCGTGCCGGCCTGGGCCGGCTCGACCAGTATAGGCAGCGCAATCGGCCGCGAACGCGGCGGAGCGCTTATACCGCCCATCGCGCGGCATCGTTGCCGCGCGCCACGGCGGCGCCACGCTGGCAGCCTGCCGTGCGCATGAAGCGATGCGCTAAGTTATTGAGCGGACACGGATTTTACCATGCCCTCACGAACGCTGCCGGGCACGCCATGCATCACGCAAACCCCACCACAAACGAAAAACCCCAAGAATCTTCCGATTCTTGGGGTTTTAATTCTGGTGGCCTGGGTCGGAATCGAACCAACGACACGCGGATTTTCAATCCGCTGCTCTACCAACTGAGCTACCGGGCCAACGAAGAAGAGAAAGTATATCCACCCTTCGCTACTTGATCAAGTACTTTCACGAAATATTTTATACGGCACCTTCGGACGGCTTCTTGCCGAGCTCGACGCCGAGCTGCTTGAGCTTGCGATACAGGTGCGTGCGCTCGAGGCCCGTCTTCTCCGCGACGCGCGTCATGCTGCCGTTTTCGCGCGCGAGGTGATATTCGAAGTACGCGCGCTCGAACGCGTCGCGCGCTTCGCGCAACGGGATGTCGAACGGGATCGCGGCCGTCTGGCCCGCGAGGCCGAGTGCCGAGGCCATGTCGTCGCCGAGCGTCGGCAGCGCGGCCGCGGACGCAACCGCCGCGGGCCCCGCCGCCTGCCCCGCACCGGCCTTCGCCGCCGCGTTCGCGGACACCGGCGCCGCACCGCGTGCGAGACCGTGCTCGACGGACTTCAGCAGCTTCTGCAGCGCGATGGGTTTCTCGAGGAAATCGAGCGCGCCGATCTTCGTCGCCTCGACGGCCGTATCGATCGTCGCGTGCCCGGACATCATGATCACGGGCATCGTCAGCAGCCCCTGCGCCGCCCACTCCTTGAGCAACGTCACGCCGTCGGTATCGGGCATCCAGATATCGAGCAGCACGAGATCGGGCGCCTGATTCAACCGGTATTCCCGCGCGGCCTGCGCGTTCTCCGCCGCCTCGACGACGTGTCCTTCATCGCTGAGGATCTCCGAGAGCAATTCCCGGATGCCCATTTCATCATCTACCACCAGGATGGTTGCCATTTACGCTGCCTTTGTCTGCTCACTTGCTTTTGTCTTGGCGGGGGCCGCCCCGTCCTGCACGCCCGATTCGGCGCCTGGCGCATCGCTCGCCATCTGCAGGAACAGGATCGACACCTGCGCACCCTCGACGGTCTCGCCGTGCATGCGATTGCGCAGATCGATCCGCGCACCGTGCTCATCGACGATCTTCTTGACCGTGGCCAACCCCAGACCCGTGCCCTTCGCCTTCGTCGTCACATAAGGCTCGAACGCGCGGGTCAGGATGCGCGCCGGAAAACCGGGCCCGTTGTCGGACACGGTAAGACGTACCGCGACGCGCGTTTTGCCCTCGGCGTCGGGATCGCCATATTCTACTGTCTTGGTTTCGATCAACACACGCGGATGCGGCGACTCCGCGACCGAATCCTGCGCATTCTGCAGCAGGTTGTGTATCACCTGGCGCAGTTGCGTCGCGTCACCGCGTATCACCGGCAGCGACGGCGCGAGCTCGGCGACGATCGCGCTCTTGCCTTCGCCCACACCATACAGCCCGAGCACCTCGCTCGCCAGTTCGTTCAACTGCAGGTTCGAGAGCACCGCCGGCGGCGTGCGCGCGTATTCGCGAAAATCGTCGACCATCCGCTTCATCGCGGCGACCTGATTGACGATCATCGTCGCGCCGCGCTTGAGCACATCGGCATCGGGCGGTGCGAGCTTGTCGGAGAGCTTCATCTGCAGCCGCTCCGCCGACAGCTGAATCGGCGTCAGCGGATTCTTGATCTCGTGCGCGAGCCGGCGTGCGACCTCGCCCCACGCGACCGAACGCTGCGCGGAAATCACGTCGGAGATGTCGTCGAACACGACGACGTAACCGGACGTCTGCGGATCGTCGGCCTGCCCCTCGACCGTCGACACGAGGCGCGTGCCGCGCACGAGCAAGGTCAGCGGATCGGCTTCGCCCGGCACCTCGATCGCGAACTGCTGCTGCCAGTGGCCGCGATCGCCGCTGCCGCCGTCGGATGCCGCCTCGCGATCGGCGAACGCCTTGCGCACCATCGCGCCGAACCCGGCGGCCACGCCGATCCGGTCGAGCGTCGTGCCGATCAGCGTGTTGAACGGCTGCCGGAAGATCCGCTCGGCGCCGCGATTGGCCGTCGTCAGCCGGAACTGGCGGTCGAGCACGAACACGCCGGCCGTCAGGTTCGCGAGGATGCTCTCGAGATACGTCTTCGAATGCTCGAGCGCGACGCGGTTCTTCTCGACCGCGAGCCGCGCCTCGGACAACTGACGCGTCATCGCATTGAACGACTGCGTGAGGAAGCCGAGTTCGTCGCGCGTCTTGATCTCGCGCTTCGGCGTGTAGTCGCCTTCCGTGACCTCCTTCGTGCCCTGCGCGAGCAGGAACAGCGGCCGCGCGAGCTGCTGGCCGAGCGCGAGCGCGAGCATCATCGCGATGAAGGTCGCGAGGAACAGCGCAAGCGTCAGCGTGCCGATGTACATCTTGCGCAGCCCCGTGCGGCCGAGCGACTTTTCCTGGTACTCGCGATACGCGCGCTGCACGGCGTCCGCGTTGTGGGCAAGCGTCGGCGGCACCGGCTGCGTGAGCTGCAGGAAGCGTTCCGCCGGCTGCAGCAGCGACGTCGATGCATCGGGAATCGGCCGCACGACGCGCAACCGCAGCGCGCCCTTCGCGCCGTGCGCGCGCGGGTCGCCGTCGACTTCACCCTCGATCGCCGCGTACGCGCCGTGTTCGCGCGCCTGGTTCAGCATCAGCGGCGTCGGCAGGTCGTCCGGAATCAGTGCCGCGAAATTGCCCGACGCCTGCGCGACGATGTGCAGGTCGGGCGCCGCACCCGAGCCGCCGCGGCTCGGCTCGACGATCGTCGCGTCCTGCACGCCGAACTGGTCGCGCAAGCGCAGCAGCGTGAGCGTCGTGCCGTTCGTGTTCGCATCGACGCTCGCGAGCTGGTCGGACATCAGCCGCGCCTTCGTCTGCAGATCGGACAGCGAAGCATCGAGCATCCCGCGGCCGAGGTTCAGGCCGGCCGTCAGCGCCGTCTCGACGTTCACGTCGAACCACGACTCGATACTGCGCGACACGAACTGGTACGAGACGATGTAGATGATCCCGCCCGGCACCACGCCGACGAGCGCGAAGAACACCGCGAGCTTCGCGAGCAGCCGCGTGCCGAACTTGCCCTTCCTCAGGCGCACGACGATCATCCCGATCAGCCCGAGCACCACGAGCAGGAACACGAGCGCGACGACGATGTTCGTCGCGTACAGCCACGAGTAGTAGCGGTCGAAGAATTCGGTGTTCGCGCTCGCGGCCGCGAGCAGCACGAGCAGCAGCAGCGCGGTCAGCGCGACCGTCGAGACGATCACGCGGATGAGGAGGCTCTTCCCGCTGGCCGCGCGGCGCACTTTATTTAGCACGTTCGGTCACCGTGAAGTTGAAGCGCTTCCAGTCCGACCCGAGCGTCCAGTCGCGATTGTTCACGGCATCGACCTGGAACGGCTTCGGCATCAGCGCCGTATCGAGCTGCATCCGCACCGATGCCGTGTAGGTTTCGCCCGCGCGCACCTGGTTGCGGTCGATCACGTGCCACGACGTGATGTGGCGGACCACCGCGAGCGCATCCTTCAGCGACGGGAAGCCGAGCTGCAAGCCGCCCGTCGACACGCGGTACTCGCGCGTGAGCGGCTGGAACGACAGGCGGATCGTCTGCGTCACCGCCACCGGCTGCTCGTCGAACCAGTACCAGCGTGCACGGCTCAACTCGAAGTCGGTCGTGAAATAAAGCGGAATGCCCTTGTTGACGGCATCCTCGAGGTTCGGGTTCAGCTCGAAATCGAAGCGTGCGTCGAGCGCCCAGCCGCTTCCGTCAGACTGGAGCGACGCGCGCTGCACGGCGATCGACTCGGCATGCGCCGGCCGGACGACAGCCAGGCACAGCGTCAACGCGACCATCAGGACGGCCGCGAGCCGAAGTGGAAAAAGGTGTTTGATCGTCACCGTTTCTGAAACCGCGCGTAGAAAAATCCGTCGTGATCGGTGTTCTGGTCGAGTGCGCCGGCGGCCGCCCCTCCCTGCACTCCGCCCGGCAGCAGCTGGCCCGGGGCGTCCAATCGTACCGCATCTTCACAGGCCGCTTCAAACCAGCGGGCCTGCAATTCGCCTTCCTCGGGGAAGACCGAACAGGTCACGTAAAGCAGTTCGCCGCCCGGCTTCACGAGCGGCCACAACGCCGCCAGGATGCGGCGCTGCTCCGCGACGAGCGCCGGGATGTCGGCCTCGCGGCGCAGCCAGCGAATGTCGGGGTGCCGCCGCACGATGCCGGACGCCGAGCACGGCACGTCGGCAAGGATGCGGTCGAACGGGCGCCCGTCGTACCACGCGTCGGGGGCACCCGCATCGCCGACCCGCACGTCCGCTTCGAGCGACAGCCGCACGAGGTTCTCGCCGATCCGTGCCGCGCGCGCGGCGTCGCTTTCCAGCGCGACGACGTCCGCATCGGCCAGTTCGAGAATATGGCCGGTCTTGCCGCCGGGCGCCGCGCATGCGTCGAGCACGCGCATGCCGTCGCGCGCACCGAGCCATTCGGCTGCGAGCTGCGCGCCGGCGTCCTGCACCGACACGACGCCGTCGGCAAACCCCGGAATGCGATCGACCGGCAGCGCCGACGCGAGCCGCACTGCATGCCGGCCGATCGCGGTCGCTTCGATCCCGTTCTCGCGCAGCGTATCGAGATACGCGTCGACGCTCGCGCGGCGCGCGTTCACGCGCAGCGTCAGCGGCCCTTGCCGCTCGCCGGCCGCGAGGATCGCCTGCCATGCGTCGGGCCAGGCGCGCTGCACCGAATCGACCCACCACGCGCGGTAGTTCCAGCGCGCGACGACATCGTCCTGCAGCGCCGCGACGAGCGCGTCGCGCTCGCGCAGGAAACGGCGCAGCACCGCATTGACCATCCCCTTCGCGAACGCGCATTCGCGGCGTGCGCCGATCACGGTCACGGCCTGGTCGACCACCGTGAACGCCGGATACGCGGCCTCGTCCGCCGGGTCGAGCAGCAGCGCGAACGCTCCGGCGAGCACCGCGTGCACGTACGCGGGCGGCGCCTTGCTGATGAGCCGGCCGATCAGCCAGTCCGCGCTGCCGAGGCGGCGCATCGTCCGGTAGGCGACGTCCTGCGTCGCCCCGCGCGCGAGCGCCTGCGCACCGGACGGCATTTGCGCGAATACCGCCGACAACGCCGCCGGCAGCGCGGTGCCGCGCCGCACCGCATCGACCGCCTGCGCGGCCGCGTCGAGGGCGAAGCCGAGCGAATCGGGCGCGAGATGCAGCGCGGACAGGCGCGCCGGGCGGCCGGAAGAAGACGGAGCGGTAGAACGGGTTCGTGTCATCGGAGCAAATTCGGCAAACAAGCGCGGCAAACGGGCACAGCAAGCAAATGCGGCAAACGGCGGGATCGCGGCGCCCGTGGGCCCTGTCATCCCAAACCGGGCATTGTAGCGTGCGATGCTGCAGGCCCTTTGGCCCCTTTACGGCACGCGCAAATGAAACACCCCGCAGCGCGAAGCGTGCGGGGTGGTGTGGCGGCCCCCGCGCGGCAACTGCCGCACGGTGTGCCGTGGCTTAGTCGAAGCGGCCGGTACGTGCCATCTCCATCAGGCGCGCGATGCGCTCCTCGGTGGCCGGGTGCGTCGAGAACAGATTCTGCAGGCCGCCGCCGTGCAGCGGGTTCATGATCATCATCTGCGCGGTGGCCGGATGCTGCTCGGCCGCCTGGAACGGGATGCCCGCCGCATAGCGATGGATCTTGTCGAGCGCGGTCGCGAGCGCTTGCGGATCGCCGGAAATCTGCGCGCCGCCGCGGTCGGCCTCGAACTCGCGTGCCCGCGAAATCGCCATCTGGATCAACGCGCCCGCGATCGGTGCGAGCAGCGCGACCGCGATACCCGCGATCGGGTTGACCGGCCGGCCATTCTCGTCGCGCCCGCCGAAGAACATCGCGAAGTTCGCGATGGCCGAGATCGCGCCCGCCATCGTCGCGGTGATCGTCGAGATCAGGATGTCGCGGTGCTTCACGTGCGCGAGCTCGTGCGCCATCACGCCGCGCATCTCGCGCTCCGACAGCACGCGCAGGATGCCCGTCGTGGCGGCGACTGCCGCGTGCTCGGGGTTGCGGCCCGTCGCGAACGCGTTCGGCGCATCCTCGTTGATCAGGTAGACGCGCGGCATCGGCAGGTTCGCGCGCGTGGCCAGCTCGCGCACCATCCGGTAGAACTGCGGCGCCGTGTTCTCGTCGACTTCCTGCGCGTTGTACATGCGCAGCACCATCTTGTCCGAGAACCAGTAAGAGAAGAAATTCATGCCGAGCGCGAACAGCAGCGCAATCGTCATGCCCCGCGAGCCGCCGATCATCCCGCCGATCACGATGAACAGGGCCGTGATCGCGGCCATCAGCATCGCCGTTTTGACCCAATTGAACATACCCACTCCTTATCCGTCAGGGGACCCGCCGCGCATCAAAGGGCACGGCGGAAAATTGTAAGCGTTTTGTTAGATAAGGTCTTGCCGGAAAAATTCAATCTCACCGTTGCGATGTTGCAAGACGAAGCCCGAGGCCGACGAAAGCGCTGCCGACCGTGCGGTCGAGCCACTTCTTGACGCCCGGCTTGCCGGAGAAGCGCGCGGTGACACTGCCCGCGACCCACGCGACGAGGCTGGTCCACACCGTGCTCATCGCGACGAACACGCCGCCGAGGGTCAGGAACGCCAATGCCTTGTGCGGGCTGTCGGCCGACACGAACTGCGGGAAGAACGACACGAAGAACAGCACGACCTTCGGGTTCAGCACGTTGGTCCAGAAGCCCTGCATGAACAGCTGGCGCAGCGGCTTCGCGGCTTGCGTGGCCGCCGTGCCCGACGGCTCGGCCGCCTGCTTCGCGATGATCATCCGCACGCCCAGGTAGATCAGGTAGGCGGCGCCGACCAGCTTGATCACCGTGAATGCGGCAGCCGACGCCGCGAGCAGCGCGGTCAGGCCGAATGCGCAGGCGAGCGCGTGAACGCAACAGCCGGCCGAAATGCCGAGCGCCGACATCAACCCCGCGCCGCGGCCCTGCGCGACGCTGCGGCCGACGATATAGGCCGTATCGGGGCCGGGCGTGACGTTCAGCAGGAAGACTGCCAGCACGAAGAAGCCGAAATGGGTGATGCCGAACATGAAAACCTCGAAACCGGAGAGCGCAGGGAAATTCTACGCGCCCCTGCCGCGCCGCGCGACTCGGCCGTCCGGCCGATTGCGCATGCCCGGCAGGCCGTGTCGGATGGCGGTCAGGCCGCTTTAGGCAACGTCGGTCAGCGCGAAACGCTGGCCTGCGGCGAGCGGCGAGCCGGCCAGGAATTCGCGCGCGGGCAGCCGCTTGCCGCCCGGCTTCTGCAACTGCGTGACGCGCAGCGCACCGCTGCCGCATGCGACGACCACGCCTTCCGGCGCAGCTTCGACGATCGTGCCGGGCGCCGCGTCGCCGCGCACCGCCACCGGCTCGGCCGCCCACAGCTTGATTGCCGCGCCGTCGAGCGTCGCGACGCCGCCCGGGAACGGATCGAACGCGCGCACCTGGCGCGCAAGCACGTCGGCCGGCTTGCGCCAGTCGAGCGCCGCTTCGTGCTTGCCGATCTTTTCCGCATAGGTCACGCCGTCGGCCGGTTGCGGCGTCGCCGGCAGCACGCCGTCGCGCTCGAGCTTCACGAGCGTGTCGACGATCAGTCGCGCGCCTTCGGCGGCGAGCCGGTCGTGCAACGTCGCGGTCGTCTCGTCGGGCGCGATCGCGATGCGCGCTTCCTCGATCATCGCGCCGGTGTCGAGGCCGATGTCCATCTGCATCAGCGTGACGCCCGTCTCGGCGTCGCCGGCCTCGATCGCGCGGTGGATCGGCGCGGCGCCGCGCCAGCGCGGCAGCAGCGACGCGTGAATGTTGATGCAGCCGTCGCGCGGAATGTCGAGCACTTCCTGCGGCAGCAGCAGGCCGTATGCGGCGACCACCATCACGTCGTGCGGCGTCGAGCGCAGCAGCTCGATCGCATCGGCCGCCTCGGCCGGGTACTTGCCCGCGCGGCGCAGCGACGGCGGTTGCGCGACAGGCATCCCGTGCTCGACCGCGTAGCGCTTCACCGCGCTCGCCTGCAGTTTCATCCCGCGCCCGGCAGGGCGATCGGGCTGGGTGAGCACGAGCGGCACCGGAAAACCGGCCTCGTGGATCGCGGCGAGGGCAGCCGCGGCGAATTCCGGCGTGCCGGCAAAAACTACGCGCAACGTATGGGTCATGACAGCGTTCGGGGTCGGGCTGGGCGAACGCGCGTTACATCGCGCGTTCGAGTTTCTTCATCTTCGTCTTGATGCGCGTCTGCTTGAGCGGCGACAGGTATTCGACGAACACGCGCCCCATCAGGTGATCCATCTCGTGCTGGACGCACACGGCCAGCAGGCCCTCGCAGTCGAGCTCGAACGTCTCGCCCTGCTCGTTGAGCGCACGCACGCGCACATGATCGGGACGCTCGACTTCGTCGTAGATGCCGGGCACCGACAGGCAGCCCTCTTCATAGATCTGCTTTGCATCGCTCGACCACACGATCTCGGGGTTGATGAACGCGCGCAGCTCGTTCTTCTCCTCGGAGACGTCGATCACGATCACGCGCTCGTGCACGTCGACCTGCGTGGCGGCAAGGCCGATGCCCGGCGCCGCATACATGGTCTCGGCCATGTCGGCGACGAGCTTGCGGATCCGGTCGTCGACCTTGTCGACGGGCTTCGCGACCTTGTGCAGCCGCTTGTCGGGGTAATGAAGAATATTGAGTAAAGCCATGGCGTTCGGTATTCGGTGGAGCGGCGTGCCGCATCGGCCATCCGGCCGGCTGGCGCTGCCGCCGGGATGCAATGAAGATGAGGCGGACGCGCGGCGAATCAATGCCGCGGATCACGCCTCCTGCAATTGGCCGGGCGCCTGCGCGCGCGGCCCTGTCGAGTATTTCGGATGATGAAAATTTTATCATGGCGCCACGCGGTCCGCTGGCCACCGCATTCGAGGGGTGCCTCATGTCGCCGCAAGCGCTGACCACCTCTGCGGTGCGCGCGTGGCTACAGCTCGCGCATGCGCCCAGCCTCACCCCCGCCGTGTTGCAGGCACTGCTCGATGCGTTCGGCTCGCCGGACGCGCTGCTGCGTGCGCCCGACCACGCCATCGCCGCCGTAACCAGCGCCGCCGCCGCCCTGGCCGTGCGCGCAAGCGCGCGCGGCGATCTCGACGCGCGCACCGACGCCGCGCTCGCGTGGCTCGATGCGCCGGGCAACGCACTCGTCACGCTGAACGATCCGGCCTACCCGCCACGGCTGCGCGACCTGCACGATCCGCCGCTGCTGCTATATGTAAAGGGCCGGCTCGACCTGCTGCACGCGCGCAGTCTCGCCGTGGTCGGCAGCCGTCACGCCACGCCGCAGGGGCTCGCCGACGCAACGCGCTTCGCACGCGAACTGTCCGATGCCGGACTGCCGATCGTGTCGGGCCTCGCGCTCGGGATCGACGCCGCCGCACATCGTGGCGGGCTCGACGGCCGGTCGGGCACGGTCGCGGTGATCGCGACCGGCGCCGATCTCGTCTATCCGGCGCGGCACCGCGCACTCGCCCACGAGATCGCCGCGCACGGCGCGATCGTGTCGGAATGGCCGCTCGGCACGCCGGCCCGCGCCGCCCACTTCCCGCAGCGCAACCGGCTGATCGCCGCGCTCGCGGTCGGCGCGCTCGTCGTCGAGGCCGCGCCGCGCTCCGGCTCGCTGATCACCGCGCGGCTCGCGAACGAACTGGGGCGCGATGTGTTCGCGATGCCGGGCTCGATCCATGCGCCGCTCGCACAGGGCTGCCACGCATTGATCCGCGACGGCGCGAAGCTGACGGCGGCGCCGCTCGATGTACTCGAGGAATACGGGCTGGGCGAATCGAAAGCCGGCGTGGCAGGCGGTGCGGCGTGTTCCGGGCATCCGTGCGCGGACACCGGCGACCTCCGCGAAACCGAAGCCGCCGTTCAGCGTGCCGCTACCGGTGTTATCCAAACCGGCGACGCCGTTCCGGCCACCGCGCCCGCCCGAGACGAAGCACCGTCGCCGGCGCCACCGCTGCCCGCCACCCCATCCGAACAGGCCGTGCTTGCCGCATTGGGATACGGCCCCGTCACCTACGAATGGCTCGCCGAGCACAGCGGCCTGCCTGACGACGTGCTGCACCGCGCGCTGCTTGCGCTGGAACTGGCCGGCCGCGTCGCCAGCGTCCCCGGCGGACGCTTCGCACGGCTTGACGCAGCACGCACCCCGCCCGTGCACGGCGTGCTACATTCCCCCGCATAGGGGCGGCCTGGCCGCCGACGATATCCAAGGAAACCCATGCCCGCGCTGAATCTCGACACCGATGCGGATCGGATCGCCGAGCGCCTCGCCGATCCCGGCACGTTGCTCGTCGCCTGCCTGTGCGCCGAGTGGTGCGGCACGTGCCGCGATTACCGGACGGCCTTCGACCAGCTCGCCGACGCGCATCCGGACGCCTGCTTCGCCTGGATCGACATCGAAACGCATGCCGACCAGCTCGACGATCTCGACGTCGAGAACTTCCCGACGATCCTGATCGAAGATACCCACACCGCCCGCTTCTTCGGCACGGTGCTGCCGCATGCGGCGATCGTCGAGCGGATGCTGTCCGACCTGAGCGCGGTACCCGGTGCGCCGCACGCACCGAAATTGCGCAACATCCTGGCCGTCGAAGCCTGAATTCGCGAGCCGGCCCGGTGGTTTCGCGCACATTTGCGCGCCCCGCCGCGCCGGGCGCTTGCCGCCGTTGCAGCCCCCCTCTATGATGAGCCGCTTTTTGCACGCCGAGCCGCCATCGCTGCGGCGTGTGCTATAAAGCGGTCGTAAAAGGGACCCACAACCGGCGAACCCGGTCTACCAACACACACCTGTCATGTCCAAAGCACTGATCATTGCGGAAAAGCCTTCTGTCGCGAACGACATCGCACGCGCTTTGGGCGGCTTTACCAAGCATGACGAGTATTACGAAAGCGACGATTTCGTCCTTTCGTCCGCTGTCGGCCACCTGCTGGAAATCGCCGCCCCGGAAGAGTACGAGGTCAAGCGTGGGAAATGGAGCTTCGCGCATCTGCCCGTTATCCCCCCGCATTTCGACCTGAACCCGATCGCAAAAAGCGAGTCGCGCCTCAAGGTGCTCACCAAGCTGTTGAAGCGCAAGGACGTCGACCGCCTGATCAACGCATGTGACGCGGGGCGCGAGGGCGAGCTCATTTTCCGCCTGATCGCGCAGCACGCGAAAGCGAAGCAGCCGGTCCAGCGCCTGTGGCTGCAGTCGATGACCCCGCAGGCGATCCGCGACGGCTTCGCGAACCTGCGCAGCGACGCGGACATGCTGCCGCTCGCCGACGCCGCACGCTGCCGCTCGGAAGCCGACTGGCTCGTCGGGATCAACGGCACCCGCGCGATGACCGCGTTCAACAGCAAGGGCGGCGGCTTCTTCCTGACGACAGTTGGCCGCGTTCAGACGCCAACATTGTCGATCGTCGTCGAACGCGAAGAGAAAATCCGCCGCTTCATCCCGCGCGACTACTGGGAAGTGAAGGCCGAATTCGCGTGCGCGGGGGGCTTCTACGAAGGCAAGTGGTACGACCCTAAATTCAAGCGCGACGAATTCGATCCGGAAAAGCGCGACTCCCGCCTGTGGAGCCTGCCGGCTGCCGAAACGATCGTCGCCGCGTGTCGCGACCAGATCGGCACGGTCTCCGAGGAATCGAAGCCGTCGACGCAGCTGTCGCCGCTGCTGTTCGACCTGACGAGCCTGCAGCGTGAAGCGAACAGCCGCTTCGGCTTCTCGGCGAAGAACACGCTCGGCCTCGCGCAGGCACTGTATGAAAAGCACAAGGTGCTGACCTACCCGCGTACCGACGCGCGCGCACTGCCGGAAGACTATCTGTCGACGGTCGAGTCCACGCTCGAGATGCTCAAGGAGAGCAACAACTACCTGCCGCATGCGAAGCAGGTGCTCGACAAGGGCTGGGTGAAGCCGAACAAGCGGATCTTCGACAACTCGAAGATCAGCGACCACTTTGCAATCATCCCGACGCTGCAGGCGCCGAAGTCGCTGTCCGAGCCGGAGCAGAAGCTGTACGACATGGTCGTGAAGCGCTTCCTCGCCGTGTTCTTCCCGGCCGCCGAATTCCGCGTCACGACGCGGATCACCGAAGTCGCCGGCCATCACTTCAAGACTGAAGGCAAGGTGCTCGTCGAGCCGGGCTGGCTCCAGGTGTACGGCCGCGACGCCGAAGGCGCGGATGCGAACCTCGTGCCGGTGCAGAAGGACGAGAAGGTGAAGACGGACGAAATCGCCGCCGTCGCGCTCGTCACGAAGCCGCCCGCACGCTACTCGGAAGCGACGCTGCTGTCCGCGATGGAAGGCGCGGGCAAGCTCGTCGAGGACGACGAACTGCGCGAGGCGATGGCCGCGAAGGGCCTCGGCACGCCGGCCACGCGCGCGGCGATCATCGAAGGGCTGCTCGGCGAGAAGTACCTCGTGCGCGAAGGCCGCGAACTGATCCCGACCGCGAAGGCATTCCAGCTGATGACGCTGCTGCGCGGGCTTGGTGTGAAGGAACTCACCGCGCCCGAGCTCACCGGCGAATGGGAATACAAGCTGTCGCAGATGGAGCGCGGCAACCTCGGGCGCGAAGCGTTCATGCAGGAAATCGCCCGCATGACGCAGCAGATCGTGAAGCGTGCGAAGGAATACGATTCCGACACGATCCCCGGCGATTACGCGACGCTCGAGACGCCGTGCCCGAACTGCGGCGGCCAGGTGAAGGAAAACTACCGCCGCTTCGCGTGCACGAAGTGCGAGTTCTCGATCTCGAAGATCCCGGGCAGCCGGCAGTTCGAGATCGCGGAAGTCGAGGAGCTGCTGCGCGAGAAGACGATCGGCCCGCTGTCCGGCTTCCGCAGCAAGATGGGCCGCCCGTTCTCGGCGATCCTCAAGCTGTCCTTCGACGACGAGACGAAGAACTACAAGCTGGAGTTCGACTTCGGCCAGGACACGGGCGGCGAGGAAGGCGAAGCACCCGACTTCTCCGCGCAGGAGCCGGTCGGTGCGTGCCCGAAGTGCAAGGGCCGCGTGTTCGAGCACGGGATGAGCTACGTGTGCGAGCACTCGGTGGCCAACCCGAAGACCTGCGACTTCCGCTCGGGCAAGGTGATCCTGCAGCAGGAAATCACGCGCGAGCAGATGGGCAAGCTGCTTGCCGACGGCCGCACGGATCTGCTGCCGAACTTCAAGTCGTCGCGCACGGGCCGCAACTTCAAGGCCTTCCTCGTGAAGCAGCCTGACGGCAAGATCGGCTTCGAGTTCGAGAAGAAGGAGCCGAAGGCCGCTGCCGCGAAGAAGACGGCAAAATCAGCGACGAAGGATGCCGAAACCGTGACGGAAGGCGCCGAAGAGAAACCGGCACCGGCTCGCAAGACCGCCGCCAAGACCGCGACCAAGACGGCCGCTCGCAAAACGACGGCACGCAAGACCGGCTCGTAATGACCTGGCCGCCGGGGCTTCCCCCGGCGCATCCGGCTCCGGCAGGCAGCCATAAAAAAACGCGGATCGATTGCTCGATCCGCGTTTTTCTTTATGCCGGCGGCAACCGCCGCCCGGCCGTCGCGCCGTTACAGCGGCGACGGTGCCGCGACGCGCGTGCGCGGCGAACGCGGCAGGCGAGGCGACAGGTTCGGGTCGGCCGACTCCGGCTGCTCGGCACGCGTCTCGACACCGATCGGCGCGAGCGCCGGACTCTGCGCGGCCCATTGCTCGCCCATCGTCGCGTCGGTCGAGTGGCTGAAATGCTCGACGAGGTGGTCGATGAACGTGCGCACCTTCGCGGGCAGATGGCGCCGGCTCGGGTAAGCGATGTTGATCTCGACCTGCGGCAGCCGGAAATCCGGCAGCAGCCGCACGAGCGCGCTGCGCGCGATGTCGCCGCCGATCAGGTAGCTCGGCAGGATCGCGACCCCCATCCCGAGCAGCGCGAACTGGCGCAGCATCGCGGTGTTGTTCGCGACGATCACGTTGGTCGGGCGCACGCGCACTTCGCCGTCCGGCCCCGTGAACACACGCTCGTCACCCCAGTATTCGGTCGGCAGGCTCAAGCTCGGGTGCTCGGCGAGATGCTCCGGATGGGTCGGTACGCCGTGCTTCTCCAGATAGCTCGGCGTCGCGCACACGGTCATGCAACCGGTGGTCAGCCGCCGCGTGACGATGCTCGCGCTGCGCATCTGGCGCGTGACGACGATGCCGACGTCGAAGCCTTCCTCGACGAGATCGACCTGCCGGTCGACCAGCGTGAGATCCGGCACCACTTTCGGGAAATTCTCCGTGTACGACTGCAACACGGGCGCGAGGTTGTGCAGGCCGAACACGACCGGCGCAACGATGCGCAACGTTCCGACCGGCTCGTGATTGCGCGCAACGACCATCTGCTCGACGTCCTCCAGCTCATCGAGGATCTGGCGAGCCCGCTCCAGATAGACCTGGCCCGACTCCGTCAGGGAAAGGCTGCGCGTGGTGCGGTTCAGCAAACGCGTGCCGAGCCGGCCTTCCAGATCGGCGACGTGACGCGTCGCGACCGCGTTGGAGATATCCATTGCACTCGCGGCCCGCGCAAAACTGCCGAGATCTGCAACCTTGACGAACACGCGCATCGACTGCAAATGATCCATAAACGACTCCTGCCGCTGTTACAACTTCAAAAAGATGAAGCAAATGCGTAATTCTCCTACGACAGCGGAAATGATGCAGAGTTGCTCAACAAGGCCGTGGTTGACGATAAAAATAGTCAAAAATCCTCGGCTTCTGCGGATAGTTGATCCAATTATTCTGATTGGAGCAACAATTGGGTGAACCTCGTCGAGTAAGTGGCCGAATCAGGAAGGACGTATTTGATGCGACACAACAGCGCACCCTTCCGCCCGCCGCGCAAGCGGCTCCGGGTCAGGCTGCCGCCAATTGCGGCGGAGCGTAACAACCTGTTAAAAAGACACCATGGAGGCGGCCGACGTAGCATCATGTCGGCCCCGGCCGGGCGGGACGGGTGCGCGATGTGCGCCGCCGCCACCGCCGCTTTCAACGCGCGACACCCGCTCACCATGAAAATTGCCATCCTCGACGACTACCAGGACGCCGTCCGCAAGCTGAACTGCTTCGAGATGCTTGCCGACCACGACGTGAAGGTCTTCAACAATACGGTGCGCGGACTGGGACAACTCGCCAGCCGTCTGGCGGAAGTCGAGGCACTCGTGCTGATTCGCGAACGGACCCCGATTTCGTCGCAACTGCTCGCCAAGCTGCCGAACCTGCGCATGATCAGCCAGACCGGCCGCATTTCGAGCCACATCGATCTCGAAGCCTGTACCGACCGCGGCATCGCGGTGCTCGAAGGCACGGGCTCGCCGATCGCCCCCGCCGAACTGACCTGGGCGCTCGTGATGGCCGCCCAGCGCCGCATTCCGCAATACGTCGCGAACCTGAAGCAGGGCGCCTGGCAACAGTCGGGCCTGAAGACGTCGGCCATGCCGCCGAACTTCGGCCTCGGCCAGGTGCTGCGCGGCCAGACGCTCGGCATCTGGGGCTACGGCAAGATCGGCCGGCTCGTCGCCGGCTACGGCAAGGCGTTCGGGATGAACGTGCTGATCTGGGGCCGCGAGCATTCGCTCGAGGCCGCGCGCGCCGACGGCTATACGGCCGCCGAAAGCCGCGAAGCGCTGTTCGAGCAGAGCGACGTGCTGTCGCTGCACCTGCGCATGCATGACGACACGCGCGGGATCGTGAAGCAGGAAGACCTGATGCGGATGAAGCCGACGTCGCTGCTCGTCAACACGAGCCGCGCCGAACTGCTCGAGGAAAATGCACTGGTCAACGCGCTGTCGCACAACCGCCCGGGGATGGTCGCGATTGACGTGTTCGAAAGCGAGCCGATCCTGCAGGGCTACAGCCTGCTGCGGATGGAAAACGTGATCTGCACGCCGCACATCGGCTACGTCGAGCGCGAAAGCTACGAGCTCTACTTCAGCGCGGCATTCCGGAACATCCTGGCGTTCGACCAGGGCGACATGTCGAGCGTCGTCAACCCGGAAGCACTGACGCCGCGCCGCGTGCGCTGAGCGCCGCGGGCCGCGCCTGCCGCGCGGCCCCGCTTTCCTGCTTCCCGTCTTCAGGCGGCCACGCGGCCGCCCGTCATCGCGCCGACGCGCGTGAGGAAATGCTCGCCGTCGCGCCGCCCGAGGTCGTACGCATGCCGCATCTGCGACGGGCTCGTGTAATCCCAACTCGAAATCGGCACCTTGCTCGACGGCTGGACGTACAGCCGCCGCTGCTCGCCGTGCGCAACCGTGAACATCTGCGGACGCGGGTACAGCCGCGTGACCAGCACCAGCACGTCGCCCGGCGTCGGGTCGAGCGCGTCGACCGGCACGTTGTCGACCATCCCGCCGTCGAGCACGGGCCAGCCGCCGCGGCGCAGCACCGGCGTGAACGGCGGCGTGCAGGACGACTGCAGGATCAGGTCGGCGAGATCGTCGACGCGCGTGCAGGCCTGCGCGCGCACGAATTCCGGCCGAAAGCCGAGCGTGCGCCCGAGCGTCGGGTGCAGCGTCTTGCGCACGTACTTCTCGATGTTGTACGCGACGAGGCCGGCGGCCACCGCGCTGCGCGCGCCGAGCCAGCGCGGCACGTGCGACACGCCGATGCGGATCTCCGGCGCCGCGGCCAGCTTCGCGAACGGCTCGCCATAGATGTCGAGCAGCGCCTGACGGTAAATCCGGTAATGCGGAAACACGGGCTCGCGTCCGAACAAGTTGCCCCAGTACGCGTTCTTCCGGTTGTGGCGCAGCGCCTCTTCGTAATAGCGCATCACCCAGGCGGCGTCGCGCGTATACAGCATGCACGCGGTCGCCGCGCCGGCCGAAATGCCGGTGATCACGCGCGGGCGCAGGCCGAGCGCCGGCTGGGCGACGTCCCAGAAGCCGGCCTGCCACCAGCAGCGATTGCCGCCGCCCGCAAAGACGATCTGGTCGAACATCGCGCCGCTCAGCTGACGAGCGCGTAGGTCGACGTCGCGTGAACGGCCATCTTGCCGTCCTCGTCGAACAGCTCGACTTCGCCGAATACGAGGTTGCGACCCATCCGCAGCACGCGTGCGGTGACGAGCACGTCGCCCTTGCGCACGGGCCGCATGAAGTTCGTGTTCAGCGATACGGTGGTCATCGGCCGGAACTCGCCGAGCGCGACCGAGATCGCGACCACCATCGCGGTGTCGGCGGCCGCCGTGAACACCTGGCCGCAGATGATGCCGCCCGAATGGCGGAATTCGCCGGAAAACGGCAGGCGCAGCGTGACGCTGTCGTCGCCGATCGACACGGGGACCAGACCGAGCGAGCGGACCCAGGGGGCCAGCAGGCGATCCAGCAATTCGCGGACTGCGTTTTCGTCCATCTTCGAAAGCCCAGAAAGTGTTGCGCGACCGCCGCGCAACACGTGTGGCGTCATCATACCGGGAGCGCGGAAACTCCGATCGCTCGATGCCGGACCGACAGCCGCCGTTGCCGTGACGAAATATTTTCAGGAAATTTGCAGAAAGGGCTTGCAAGACCCGAAATACCCGTGCATAATCTTTCTTCTGTTGGGGGCGTTAGCTCAGTTGGTAGAGCAGCGGACTCTTAATCCGTAGGTCGAGTGTTCGAGTCACTCACGCCCCACCAGGAATTCCGAAGCCCGGTCAGCGAAAGCTGACCGGGCTTTTTCCTTTTCCGCCGCCGCATTCGTGGCGCGCCCTGTCGCAATACGCCTCCGCACGCCCGCTCCGCATCGTTTCCGCTAGAATCGTCCGACAAATATCACACGACCGGCGCAGGCACTGCCGTTTGCCCGCCGGCACTGAGAGAACATGGGACGTCAGACATGGAAGCATGTAACCGAGACCCGACCATTCAGAGAGCCTGGTTGCGCCGATATCGGCAAGTCCGTCGGGACACGCCACTCCCACGATCACGCCGGCATCCGCAGTGCGACGCACGAACCAGATCCGGCCATGCCGGGTAAGGGCGCGCTCGTCGCGCTGGCGCTCGGCGCCGTGCTGCTCGTACTGGCAGGCGTGCTCGCCGTCACGACCGGCCAGGCGACCGGTCATCTGGTCCGCACGCCGGGCACGGTCGTCCGTATCGTGCAGGACAGCGACGCGATGCGCGCGTACCGGCCGATCGTCGCGTATCTCGCGAACGACGGTCAGCGCCGCGAGATCGCCGGCAATACCGCCTCGACCATCCCTGCCTACGACATCGGCGAAAACGTCGACGTCCTGCTCGACCCCGTCCATCCCGAGCGCCCCGCGCTGATCGACGATTTCGCGCAACGCTGGTTTCCGGCGGCGGTGTCGGCACTGCTCGCCGTCGCGTCGTTCGCGATCGGCGCCCTGCTGATCGTCGGCAAGCGCCACCGCATGCAATTCGATGCACCGCCGACCCGAGCCGAGCGCAAGCAGGCGCGACGCCGCTGGGATATCGCGATCGTGCTGATTCCGATCACGATCGGCACGGGCTTCATCGCCGGTGCCGGCGCAACCGGCCTGCGTCAGTGGCAGATCGTCCACCACTACGCGCGCTCTACCGGCCACGTCGTCGAGATCGCAAAAAATGCGCGGTCGGCCCGCTCGCGCACGTCGCTGTATTCGGCGATCGTCGCGTTCACGACCGACAGCGGGCGGCTGATCACGTTCGCGCAGGGCTCGGCGTCGTCGCATCCGGGCCTGCAGGAAGGCGAAGCGGTCAACGTGCTGTACGACCCCGTCACCCCCGAGAGCGCGGTCGTCGACCGCTTCTGGGATCACTGGGGCCTCACGGCGATCCTGCTGGCAATCGGTGCGCCGTTCCTCGCGGCCGGGCTGTTCGTCGCCGCGACGCTGTGGCCGGAGCATCGGTCGCACGGAACCTCCCCATGACGCTCGCGCGCCGGCCGCGCACCGCCTGGCACGACAACCGGTACGGCGCGCGCGTCACCGCTCCCTGAACGCCTCCACCTTCGCGCGATTCCCGCACGTGCGCATGTCGCACCAGCGGCGCCCGACGCCGCGACCTCGATCGACGAAGAACCACGTGCACCGGCCGCACTGCCGCACGCGCGCGAAATCGTCGCTGCGCAGCAACTGCTCGAAGCCGAGTGCGGCCGCATCGACCCAGCGCGACGCGGCGCGCGCGTCGGGCCGCCACGCGAACCGGCCGTCGACCGCATCGAATGCGCTGCGCCCGATCGCCTCGCGAATCGCGACGGCGAGCCGGCCGGCCGCGCGCGCGCCGGCCGTGCCGCCGCCTCCGGCCGTCAGGTGCGCGATCGCCGTGTAGGCATCCTCGCGAAAGCGATGCAGCGCCGCCAGCGCGTCCGCGTCGTCCTGCCGCGCATGGCGCAGCAGCCGCGCCAGATCGGCCGGCGCCAGCAGCCCCGATCGTTCCGCCCACGCATGCACGGCCGGCCAGTCGACGAGCTTGTCCGCATCGCGCGTCTTGCCCGTGTCGGCCACCGTGTTGAGGAAGTCGAGCGCCGGATGGCCGCCGACGAAATCGGCTGCACCCCATGCGGGCGCGGCTCGCGCGGGCTCGTGTCGAGTAACCATTTATTTTCACCTATTCGGTTTCACACCCGGATAATCCGGAGTAACCTGTTAACAACCAAAACAGGTTAGCACGGAGATGCCGATGCTCGAACTCGCCAATCGCTTCATATTCGAAGGCCACCGGATTGCCTGGGGAACGATCGGCGAAGGGCCGCCGCTCGTGCTCGTGCACGGCACGCCGTTTTCGTCGCAGGTGTGGCGCCGGATCGCACCGTGGCTTGCGCGGCGTCATCGCGTGTTCTTCTATGACCTGCTCGGTTACGGCCAGTCCGACATGCCGGACGCGGACGTATCGCTCGGCCGCCAGAACGGGCTGTTCGGCGCGCTGCTCGACGAGTGGACAATCTCACGCCCCCGCGTACTCGCACACGACTACGGCGGCGCAACCGTGTTGCGCGCGCACTTCCTCGACGGCGTCGCCTATGCGGATCTCACGCTCGTGAATCCGGTCGCGATCGCGCCGCAGGGTTCGCCGTTCGTGCGTCATGTCGCGCAGCACGAAGCCGCGTTCACCGGATTGCCTGCTTACGCGCATCACGCGCTCGTGTCGGCCTATCTCGGCAACGCGGTCGCCCGGCCGCTGAGCGACGAGGCGCTGTCGATCTACCGCGCGCCGTGGCTCACGCCCGACGGTCAGGCCGCGTTCTACCGCCAGATCGCGCAGATGCGCCAGCGCTACATCGAGGAAGCCGAGGCGCGTTACGCGCCGCCGGACTTTCCGGTGCGCATCGTATGGGGCGAGGACGACGCGTGGATTCCGCTCGAACAGGGACAGGCGCTCGCCGAGCGTATCGCACACGGCCAGCTGATCAGGGTGCCGCGCGCGGGCCACCTGGTGCAGGAAGATGCGCCGGAGGCGATCGTCGCGGCGGTGCTCGACGGGCCAGGGCAAGGTTGACGCCGCCGGTAATCCGCGTCGCGGGTCGCGTCAGAACACCGGCACGCCCTGCGCGAGCGTCGAGATGAACTTCGCGGTGCGCGGATCGCGCGGGTCGCCGAACAGGTCGCGCGACGCACCGGCTTCGACGACACGGCCCTCCGCGAGAAACACCGCGTCGTGCGCGATCGACGCGGCCAGGCGCAGGTCGTGGGTGGCCATCAGCATCGTCGTGCCTTCCCGTGCGAGCTGGCGCAGCACCTCGACCACTTCGACGGACAGCTCCGGATCAAGTGCCGACGTCGGCTCGTCGCACAACAGCACCTGCGGCGACGGCGCAAGCGCGCGCGCAATCGCGACGCGTTGCTGCTGGCCGCCCGACAGCGTGCCGGGCCATGCGTCGGCCTTGTCCGCGATGCCGACCTTCTCCAGCAGCGCGAGCGCGCGTTCGCGGGCCCGTTCGCGCGGCCAGCGCTGCACGGTGACGAGCCCTTCCATCACGTTCTGCACGACGCTCAGATGCGGAAACAGCTGGAAGTTCTGGAACACCATGCCGGTCTGGCGCCGCACTGCGAACACGGCGTCGCGCGCCGGCCGCTGCGCCGGCGAGAAGTCGATGCGTGCGTCGCCGACCGTCAGCGTGCCCGCCTCGGGCACTTCGAGCAGGTTCACGCAACGCAGCAGCGTACTCTTGCCGCTGCCGGACGGCCCGATCAGCGCCGTCACGCTGCCGGGTTGCAACGCGAGGTCGATCCCGTGCAACACGCGATGCGAGCCGAACGACTTGTCGATGCGTTCGAGCCGGATCATCGCCACTCCGCCTGGAACAGCGCGTGGCGGCCGAAACGGATTTCGAGGCGACGCTGCAGCGTGGACAGCACCGAGCTGAGCAGCAGATAGATCAGTGCGGCTTCCGTATAGAGAATCATCGGCTCGTAGGTCACGGCCGCGATCCGCTGCGCGGCCTGGAAGATCTCCGGCACGGTCAGCACGGCCGCGAGCGACGTGTCCTTCACGAGCGAAATGAACGAATTCGACAGTGCGGGCAGCGCGACGCGCGCGGCCTGCGGCAGGATTGCGCGACGCAGCGCCTGCGGGCGCGTCATCGCCATCGAGTACGCGGCCTCCCACTGCCCCTTCGGAATCGATTCGATTACGCCGCGAATCACCTCGGCGTTGTACGCGCCGACGTTCAGCGAGAAGCCGATCACGGCGGCCGTCAGCGGATCGAGCACGATGCCGACGCTCGGCAGGCCATAGAAGATCACGAACAGCTGCACGAGCAGCGGCGAACCGCGAAACAGCCAGATGTAGAAACGCACGGCGGCCTGCGCCCAGCGCGGCCCGAACAACCGCGTGAGCGCTGCGCCGAAGGCGAGCAACAGGCCGATCGCGAACGACGCGAGCGTGAGCGGCACCGTGAACACGAGCCCCGCGACGAGCAGGGGCCGCAGCGATTCCGCCATCAGATGAAGCCAGGCCGGCATCGTTCAGCCTCGCATCACGGCTGCGACACGTCGCGGCCGAAATACTTCTGCGAGATCTTCGCGTAGGTGCCGTCGGCCTTGATGTCCGCGAGCGCCTTGTCGATCGCGGCCACCAGCGCGGGGCTGCCCTTGCGCAGCAGCACGCCCGATGCGTCGCTCGCGCCACCCGTGTCGGTCGCCGCGATCTTCAGCTTCGCGTCCGGCTTGTGCTTGCGGAAATCGAGGTACGACAGCGAATCGTTGATCGTCGCGTCGACGCGCCCCGAGCTCAGCAGGTCGATCGATTCGTTGAAGCCCTGCACGGGCACGACGTCCGCGCCGTGCGCGGCCGCGAGCTTGCCGAAATTGCTGGTCAGCGTGTTCGCGGATTTCTTGCCCTTGAGGTCGTCGAACGAGCGGATCGTCGTGTTGTCGGCGCGCACGATCAGCACCGCGCGCGACGTGATGTACGGCGTCGAGAAATCGTATTTCGCCTTGCGCGCGTCGGTGATCGACACTTCGTTGACGACCGCGTCGTAGCGGTTCACGTCGAGGCCGGCGATCAGCCCGTCCCACTTGCCTTCGACGAACTGCGGCTTCACGCCGAGGCGCTGTGCGATCGCGGTCGCGATGTCGACGTCGAAGCCCGTCAGCTTGCCGGTTTCGTCGTGGTACGTGAACGGCGCGTACGTGCCTTCGGTACCGACCCGGAACACGCCGGACGACTTGATCTGCGACAGGTCGTCGGCAGCCAGTGCGCTCGTGACCGAAACGGCCTGCAGCATGGCGACGACCAGGATGGAGCGAAGGAATTTCATGGTGCGGACCCCGAATGATTGGAGGGAATATTCCCGCGGCACATGCATGCCGTTCGAGAGGTCCGCGAATTCTACCGACGCGTCGATGCGCGGCAAAAACGCAAATCGGCTATCGATATGAGCACGACGAATAACGCGCCGACCAGCCCCCTCATCCCTCAGATGAAATCCGTCGCGATGCAGCGCGGCAATGGTCCGACGATTCGTTACCGGCGGTTACAGAAGCGACACCGCGGTATCACCCGTTCGGCATGCGCTACGTACCATGAAGGCAGATCAACCTGTTGCTCGCGGGCCTTGCCCCCGCGAACGGAGTGAACGGCAAATGAAACGCATCCTGTTCTCCAGTGCCGTCGGCCTCGCGGCCGCCTGCCTGTCGGCAAGCGCATTCGCGCACACCGACGTCGGCGTGTACTTCGGCGTGCCGGGGCCGGTGATCGAGGCGCCACCGCCTGTCTACTACACGCCGCCGCCCGTCGTGTACGAGCCGGCACCCGCCTATTACGGCCCGTACTACGGCGAATATCGCTACCGCCGCTACCGGCACGACAACGGCTGGCATCGCGGCTGGCGACATCACCGCGACGAGGACGATTGACCGTCGCCTGGCGCCCGTCGCAGGCGTATCCCGCCGAGGGACATTACGCGCGCCGGCCTTCGCGCCGGCGCGTCCGCATTACACATCGCTTACCACGGCAGCGAATACGTCTTCGTATTCGTGAAGCTCTTCATCGCTTCCTGCACGCCTTCCTTGTAGCCCAGCCCCGAATCCTTCACGCCGCCGAACGGCGTCAGCTCGAGCCGGTAGCCCGGCACTTCGCGCACGTTCACGCTGCCGACTTCCAGCTCGGTGATGAAGCGCGTGATGTTGTCGAAGCGGTTCGTGCAGACCGACGACGACAGCGCGTAGTCGGTGCTGTTCGACATCCGGATCGCTTCGTCGATGTCGCGGAAGCGCATGATCGGCGATACCGGGCCGAAGGTTTCGTACTTCACGAGCGGCATGTCGGGCGTCACGCGATCGATCACGGTCGGCGAATACAGCGCGCCGCTGCGCACGTTGCCGACCAGCAGCCGCGCACCGCGTGCAATCGCGTCGTTCACCTGCTGCTCGCAGAACTTCGCGGCCGCTTCGTCGATCACCGTCCCCATGTCGACCGACGGATCGGCCGGATTGCCGTATGACCACGCCTTGGTTTTCTCGACCACCAGCTCCGTGAAGCGATCGGCCACCGACTCGTGCACGAGCATCCGCTTGATCGCCGTGCAGCGCTGGCCCGAATTCTTGTACGAACCCGACACCGCGAGCGTGCTCGCTTCGTCGAGATCGGCGTCCTCCATCACGATGATCGGATCGTTGCCGCCGAGCTCGAGCACCGCACGGCGGTAACCCATCCGCGATGCGATCGACTTGCCGATCGATACGCCACCCGTGAACGTGATGAGATCGATCGCCGGGTTCGTGATCAGCTCGTCAGCGATCTCCTTCGGGTCGCCGGTGAGCACTTGCAGCATCTGCGGCGGCAACCCGGCTTCATACAGGATGTCCGCGAACAGGTAGCACGACAGCGGCACCTTCTCCGACGGCTTCACGACGATCCGATTGTTGGTCGCGACCGACGGCACGATCTTGTGCGCGACCTGGTTCATCGGGTGATTGAATGGCGTGATCGCCGAGATCACGCCGAGCAGCGGGTCACGCTGCGTGTACACGCGGCGCTTCTTGCCGTGCGGTGTCAGGTCGCACGAGAAGATCTGCCCGTCATCCTTCAGCACTTCTCCAGCGCCGAACGTCAGCACGTCGGCCACGCGGCCGGCTTCGTATGCCGAATCCTTGATGCACAGACCAGACTCGGCCGTGATCAGGGCTGCGATCTCGGCGGTGCGCGCGCGCACGATGTCGGCCGCACGGCGCAGGATCGCCGCGCGGTCGTGGCGCGTGAGCGTCGGCCGGTAGGCACGCGCGGCGGCAAACGCGCGCCGCACGTCGTCCAGCGTCGCCTTCGGCACGGTGCCGACCAGCGCGCCGTCGTACGGGTTGCGCACTTCGATTACCGCGTCCCGATGAATCCGTTCCCCATCGATTCGCAGTGCTTCGCGACGAATCTCGCGGACGTCCGTCGATGCTGCAATGGCGTTCATGAGTGTGTCCCCTTACGGATGCGTACGCATCACTGCAGATGGTTGAGCGCGATGTCGATGATGTCGAAGTTGCGCAGCCGCGCGCGGCCCGAGACGTCGCCGGCGACCGGCTTGCTGAAGATCAGCGGCACGATCTGTTCGGAGATCCCGCCGTGCGAGCGCAGCGGCACGTCGAGGCCCGACAGGTCGTGCTTGATGCGGCGCGTGCCGAGCACGACGTCCTGCTTCGAGATCACGATCAGGTCGCCCATGCGCGCCGGCGGCAGCTCGAAGCGCGCGCAGCCCTCGGCACCCGTCAGCACGACCTCGATGCCGTCGACCGCGGCAAGCCGTGCGCGCAGCGCTTCGGCGTCGGCCGTCGCCGGCACGTAGACGGTCGCGAACGAGCCGAGCGCGCCGTGGTGCACGACGTACGGATCGGTGATCGGCAGGATCACGCGCGCCGCATCCTCGCCGAGCCACTCGTCGAACAGCTCCTGCAGGTAGATCACGTTCGGCTCGCCGGTTTCGTCGTCGTGCTTCGCGTTCATCCCGTGATCGGCCGTGATCGCGACGATCGCGCCGAGCGCGTCGAGGCGCTGCAGGTAGGTGTCCATCATCGCGTAGAACGCGTTCGCGCCTTCCGTGCCGGGCGCGCACTTGTGCTGCACGTAGTCGGTGGTCGACAGGTACATCAGGTCGATCGGGCGCGTCTCGAGCAGGCGCACGCCGGCCGCGAACACGAATTCCGAGAGATCCGCGCTGTACACGCTCGGCACCGGCTTGCCGACCAGCTCGAGCACGTTGTCGATGCCGTTTTCCTCGATGCTCGCCTCGTCGGCCTTTTCCGACGAGAAGCAGATGCCCTTCAGCCCCTTGCCGAGCAGGCGGCGCAGCTTGTCCTTCGCAGTGACGACCGCGACCTTCGCACCCTGCTCCGCGAAAGTCGCGAGCACGGTCGGTGCGACCAGGTACTTCGGATCGTTCATCAGCACTTCGGCGCCGGTGTCGCGATCGTAGAAGTAGTTGCCGCTTATCCCATGCACCGCCGGCGGCACGCCTGTCACGATCGACAGGTTGTTCGGGTTCGTGAAGCTCGGCACCACGCACTCGCCCTTGAGCGCCGTGCCCGGCTTCAGCAGCGTGCGCAGGAACGGCGCGACGCCGGCCTCGGCCGCTTCTTCCAGATATTCGTATGCGCAGCCATCGACGCACACGACCACCACGGGCCGGCTCATCCAGTTGTAGCGGCGGCCGTTCACTTCCACGGATACAGGCGTTTCATTCATGACGTTCATTCCTTTCAGTTCGAAGGGTAGAGCCGTCGGCGCCCGCGCCGCGCCGAAGGGGAGGTGTTTTCCATGCTTGACATTAAAATTGATGATTTGTAGATTGTCAACAACATGCAGAGAACAGAAAGCAAAACAACGTAGCAGCAAGAGGGCTGGTCTCCACTCATCCGCCGCGTGCCGCGGCGCCACAGTCAAGGGGTCTGAAGATGAACGAAGTGCCGGTAAACAAGCGTTTGAACGCATGGGCGGCGGGCGCGGCCCGCTTCGCGCTGGCCGCGGCGGTCGCGCTCGGCGCGGTGCAGGCGGCGCACGCGAAGACGTCGCTGCTCGTCTATACCGCGCTGGAAGACGAGGCGATGAAGCCCTACAAGGACGCGTTCGAGAAAGCGAACCCCGATATCGAGATCCGCTGGGTGCGCGACTCGACCGGCTCGGTCACCGCGAAGCTGCTCGCGGAGAAGAACAACCCGCGCGCGGACGTCGTGCTCGGCCTCGCCGCATCGAGCCTGACGCTGCTGGACCTGCAGGGGATGCTGATGCCGTACACGCCGAAGGACTTCGACCAGCTCACGCGCAAGTACAGCGACGCGAACACGCCGCCGCACTGGGTCGGCATGGACGTGTGGGGCGCGACGATCTGCTACAACCGCGTCGCCGCGCAGGCCAAGGGCATCCCGAAGCCGACGTCGTGGGAAGACCTGACGAAGTCCGTCTATAAAGGCGCGATCGTGATGCCGAGCCCGGTTTCGTCCGGCACCGGCTACCTCGACGTGACCGCGTGGCTGCAGACCTTCGGCGACGACAAAGGCTGGAAATTCATGGACGCGCTCGACAAGAACGTCGCGCAATACGTGCACTCGGGCTCGAAGCCGTGCACGCTCGCCGGCACCGGCGAATTCCCGATCGGCATCTCGTTCGAGTTCCGCGGCCACGAACTGCAGTCGCAGGGCGCGCCGATCGATCTCGTGTTCCCGAAGGAAGGGCTCGGCTGGGACATGGAAGGCACCGCGATCATGAAGACGACGAAGCAGCCCGACGCCGCGAAGAAGCTGGCCGACTTCATGGCGAGCAAGGAGGCGAACCAGATCACCGCGCGCTGGTGGGCGATCGTCGCGTACCCGGGTGTCGCGCGCAAGCTCGCCGGCATCCCCGACAACTACTCGGACCTGCTCGTGAAGAACGACTTCGTATGGTCGGCGAAGAACCGCCAGTCGATTCTCGATACGTGGCAGAAGCGCTACGGCGCGAAAGCGCAGCAGTAATACCGCGACCCGCCGCGGGGCCGCGCCGCGCGCCGCCCCGCGCCCCCTTTCCATCGTCGAATCCGGCCCCCGGGCCGCCCCAGCATGGAGGCGCGCATGGCACCTTACCTGAGCGTAGAACGCATCGAGAAGCGGTACAACGACACGCAGGTCCTGACCGACATCAACCTGAGCGTGATGAAGGGCGAAATGATCTGCTTCCTGGGGCCGTCCGGCTGCGGGAAGACCACGCTGCTGCGGATCATCGCGGGGCTCGAGACGCAGAACGCCGGCCACATCATGCAGGACGGCCGCGACATCTCGCGGCTGCCGCCGCAACTGCGCGACTACGGGATCGTGTTCCAGTCGTACGCTTTGTTCCCCAACCTCACGGTGTACGACAACGTCGCGTACGGGCTCGTGAACCGCAAGATGAAGCGCGACGCGATCCACGAGCGCGTGCACACGCTGCTCGCGCTGGTCGGCCTGCCCGACAGCCATCGCAAGCATCCGGGCCAGCTGTCCGGCGGCCAGCAGCAGCGCATCGCGCTGGCGCGCGCACTCGCCACCTCCCCCGGCCTGCTGCTGCTCGACGAGCCGCTGTCGGCGCTCGACGCACGGGTGCGCGTGCGGCTGCGCCAGGAGATCCGCGCGCTGCAGCAGCGGCTCGGCGTGACGACGATCATGGTCACGCACGACCAGGAAGAAGCCTTGTCGATGGCCGACCGGATCGTCGTGATGAACCACGGCGTGATCGAGCAGATCGGCACGCCGCTCGAAATCTACCGGCAGCCCGCGTCGCCGTTCGTGGCCGACTTCATCGGCCGCGTCAACACGATCCCCGCCGAAGTCGCCCAGGACGGCACGCTGCGCGCGGGCGGCGTCGGCTTCGACTGCCGCCACGGCACCACCCGGCCAGCCCAGGGCACGGCCGTGTCGGTCTACGTGCGGCCCGAGGACCTGCGCATCCGCGTGCCGGGCGAGACGGCCGACAACGTGCTGGCCGGCCGCGTCGAGAAGCTCGAATTCCTCGGTGCGTTCTGCCGCGTGAGCTTCCGGATCGACGGGCTCGACGGCCAGGAGATCGTCGCCGACCTGTCTTATCACGACGTCGACCGCACGGGCGTGCAGGCCGGCGCGCGCATCGACCTCGCGCTCGATCGCGAGCATGTCCGCGTGTTCCCGAGCGCGAAGGAGCGACTGCAATGAGCACCGTCCTGACCGAGCGCCGCCGTGGCGCCTCCGCCCCCGCCGACGTGCGGCAGATCACGCACTGGCACGACCGCATTGCGCAGCTCGCGCTCGTCGCGATGGCCGCGCTGATGTCGATGTTCCTGCTGCTGCCGCTCGCGCTCGTCGTGCAGAAATGCTTCGTCGATGCGGACGGACGCTTCGTCGGCGCACACAACTTCGTCGAGTATCTCGAGGACAGCGGCGTACTGCGCTCGATGCTGCACTCGCTGACGGTCGGCGCGCTCGTCACGTCGATCGTCGTGCCGATGGCGTTCACGTTCGCTTACGCGCTGACGCGCTCGTGCATGCCGCTGAAGAACGCGGCGCGCACGATCGCGCTGCTGCCGCTGCTCGCGCCGACGCTGTTGTCCGCGGTGTCGTTCATCTACTGGTTCGGCAACGCGGGGCTGCTGAAGCCGCTGCTGCACGGCCATTCGATCTACGGGCTGCCGGGCATCGTGCTGAGCATGGTGTACGCGTCGTTTCCGCACGTGCTGATGATCCTCGTCACCGCGCTGTCGCTGGCCGACGGCCGGCTCTACGAGGCCGCCGACGCGATGGGCACGCGCCGCATGCGCAAGTTCTTCACGATCACGCTGCCGGGTGCGAAGTACGGGCTGATCAGCGCGACGATGGTGGCATTCACGATGTGCATCAACGACTTCGGCGTGCCGGTGGTGATCGGCGGTTCGTACAACGTACTGTCGACCGACATCTACAAGCTGATCATCGGCCTGCAGGACTTCAACCGCAGCGCGGTCGTGAGCCTGATGCTGCTTTGCCCCGCCCTCGTCGCGTTCGGCGTCGACTTCTTCATCCGCCGCCGCCAGCAGTCGCAGCTCGGCGCGCGCTCGACGCCGTACCAGCCGAAGCCGTCGCGCGGCTTCGACGCCGCAATGGTCGCGTACTGCGGCATCGTGTGCGCGTTCTTCATCTCGGTGGTCGGCATCTCGGTGTTCGCGTCGTTCGTGAAGTTCTGGCCGTACCAGATGAGCGTCGGGCTGCAGCACTACGAGATGGGGCTGATCGGCGCCGGCATCTTCGACGCGTACAAGAACAGCCTGCGGATGGCCGCGACGGTGGCGCTCGGCGGCACGATCGTCGTGTTCGGCGGCGCCTACCTGATCGAGAAGACACGCGGCGCACGCTGGCTGCGCGGCTTCATCGCGCTGTGCGCGATCCTGCCGATGGGCGTGCCGGGGCTCGTGCTCGGCATCAGCTACATCTTCCTGTTCAACGCGCCCGGCAATCCGCTGAACGGGCTGTACGGGTCGCTGTGGCTGCTCGCGATCGTCACGGTGGTGCACTACTACGCATCGAGCCACCTGACCGCCGTCACCGCGCTCCGGCAGATCGACAGCGAGTTCGAGGCCGTGTCCGCGTCGCTGAAGGTGCCGTTCTACAAGACCTTCCTGCGCGTGACCGTGCCCGTGTGCCTGCCCGCGATCCTGCTGATCGCGCGCTACCTGTTCGTCAACGGGATGACGACGGTCTCGGCCGTCGCGTTCCTCTACTCGCCCGACACGCAGCCCGCATCGGTCGCGATCCTGAACCTCGACGACGCGGGCCAGATGGGCCCGGCCGCCGCGATGGCCACGCTCGTGCTCGCGACCTCGTCGTTCGCCTGCGTGCTGTTCGCATGCATCTCGCACCGACTGTTGCGCCGTACGCAGGCCTGGCGCAACCCGCATCGCCGTTGATTCTTTGACCGTACTTACGTGACGTCCCGACTTCATCAAGGAGACACCATGACGCTCGCCGCCCAGCCCATCCTGCTCACCCCCGGCCCCCTGACGACCTCCGACACCACGCGCGACGCGATGCTGCGCGACTGGGGATCGTGGGACAGCGACTTCAACGCGATCACCGCGCGGCTGCGCGAACGCCTGCTGCAGATCGTGCACGGCGAAGGCACGCACGAATGCGTCCCGCTGCAAGGCAGCGGCACGTTCTCGGTCGAAGCGGCCCTCGGCACGCTCGTGCCGCGCGACGGCCACGTGCTCGTGCCGAACAACGGCGCGTACTGCCAGCGCATCGCGAAGATCTGCCGCGTGCTCGGCCGCAAGCTGACGACGATCGACTACCGCGAGGATCGCCGTGTCGATCCGGCCGACGTCGAGCGCGCGCTCGCCGCCGATCCGACCATCACGCACGTCGCGCTCGTGCATTGCGAAACGGGCGCCGGCGTGCTGAACCCGCTGCACGACATCGCGCAGGTCGTCGCGAAGCACGGCCGCGCGCTGATCGTCGATGCGATGAGCTCGTTCGGCGCGATCGACATCGACGCGCGCACGACGCCGTTCGACGCGGTGATCGCCGCATCCGGCAAATGCCTCGAAGGCGTGCCGGGGCTCGGCTTCGTGATCGCGAAGCGCAGTGCGCTCGAACGCTGCGAAGGCAACAGCCACTCGCTCGCGATGGACCTGTACGACCAGTGGGTCTACATGCAGCGCACGACGCAGTGGCGCTTCACGCCGCCGACGCACGTGGTCGCGGCACTCGACGCCGCGGTCGCGCAATACGTCGACGAAGGCGGGCTCGCGGCACGCGGCGGCCGCTACCAGCGCAACTATCGCGCGCTGATCGACGGGATGCTCGCGCTCGGTTTCCGGCCGTTCCTCGATCCGGCGATCCAGGCGCCGATCATCGTCACGTTCCACGCGCCGGACGATCCGAACTACGACTTCAAGCGGTTCTACCAGGAGGTCAAGCAGCGCGGCTACATCCTGTATCCGGGCAAGCTGACCGAGGTCGAGACGTTCCGGGTCGGCTGCATCGGCCACTTCGGCGAAGCCGGCATCCCGGGCGCGGTCGCGGCTATCGCGGACACGCTGAAGGCGATGGGCGTGCGTCGCGTGTCGGCCGAAGCGGCAGCGTGACGTGATGGTCCCCGCCGCATGCACGTTCGCATGTGGCGGTCAGTTGTTTCGGGCCGTGCACGGCATGGCCCCTTTTCGGCGAACCCTCCCATGCGACCCTTCTGGATCGAACAAGCGCTGTTCAACGACGGCGATCTCGCCCCCGCGCTGCAAGGTGCGACGCAGGCCGACGTGTGCATCGTCGGCGGCGGCTTCACCGGGCTCTGGACGGCCATCCAGGCGAAGCAGCAGAACCCCGCGCTCGACATCGTGATCGTCGAGGCCGACCTGTGCGGCGCCGGCGCGAGCGGTCGCAACGGCGGCTGCCTGCTCACGTGGTCCGCGAAATTCCTGACGCTGCGGCGGCTGTTCGGCGAGGCCGAGGCGATCCGGCTCGTGAAGGCATCCGAAGCCGCCGTGCAGCACATCGCCGATTTCTGCCGCGCGCATGCCATCGATGCCGAGCTGCGGCTCGACGGCACGCTGTACACCGCGACGTCGCGTGCGCAGGTCGGCACGCTCGCGCCGGTGCTCGACGCGCTCGCCGCGTGCGGCATCCACAGCTACGAGCCGCTGCCGCCCGCCGAAGTCGCGCGCCGCTCGGGTTCCGCCCGCAATCTCGACGGCGTCTACTCGCCGATCGCCGCGACCGTGCATCCCGGCAAGCTCGTGCGTGGGTTGCGCCGCGTCGCACTCGCGATGGGCATCCGGATCCACGAACGCACGCCGATGCTCGACTTCACGCCCGGCCAGCCTGCCGTCGTGCGCACGCCGTCCGGCAGCGTGAGCGCGGGCAAGCTCGTGTTCGCGATCAACGCGTGGATGGCGGGCCGCTTCCCGCAGTTCGAGCGCACGATCGCGGTTGTGTCGAGCGACATGGTCATCACCGAGAAATGCCCGGAGCTGCTCGAAAAGACCGGGCTCGTGGACGGCGTGTCGGTGCTCGATTCGCGGATCTTCGTCTACTACTACCGCACCACCGCCGACGGGCGGCTGATGCTCGGCAAGGGCGGCAATACGTTCTCGTGGCGCAGCCGCATCGCGCCCGTGTTCGACCGGCGCTCGCCGTACGAGGCGCAGCTCACGCAAAGCCTGCGCGCGTTCTTTTCGTCGCTCGCGGGCGTGCCGGTCACCGCGAGCTGGAACGGGCCGTCGGATCGCTCCGTCACCGGCTTCCCGTTCTTCGGCCGCCTCGACGACGCACCGAACGTGTTCTACGGCTTCGGCTACTCGGGCAACGGCGTGGGGCCGACCTACATGGGCGGGCAGATCCTGTCGTCGCTCGTGCTCGGCCTCGACAACGCGTGGACGCGCAGCCCGATCGTGCGCGGCCCGCTGGGTCATTTCCCGCCGGAGCCGATCCGCTATGTCGGCGCGCACATCGTGCGCAATGCGATCCGCCGCAAGGAGCGCGCGGAGGACGAGAGCCGGCCGCCGGCAGTTGTCGACACGTGGCTCGCGAAATTCGCGAGCGCAGCCGGGAAAGCCGACAAGGCGTGACGATGCGTTGATCTTCAGAACCTTCAGGACCCGCATGACCTGAAGCCGCTATGAAAAAAGGGACGCTGCGAAGCGTCCCTTTGCTTTTGTGCGGCAACCATTTCGCGGCAACCCGCGCAGGAGTTGCCGCGCAGTTACGCGCGCACGGGCTTTTCCCGCGCCGCCTTGCCCGTCGAGGGCAAGCCCTGCTCATGCGTGCGGCGCATGCGCTCGAGGCCGTGCGACAAGTGCTCTCGCACGAGTGCCACAGCCTGCTCCTCGTCGCCGCCCGCGAGCGCCTGCACGATCTTGTCGTGCTCGGCCGCGGATACGGCGATCGCATCCTCCTCGGCCTCGATCGCCGCCTGGCGCAGCAGGCCGAGCTGGCGCACGAGCCGGCGGTAGGTATCGGTGAGGTGCGTATTGCCGACGCCCACGACCATCGCGTCGTGGAACTGCACGTTCAGCTCGGTATAGCGCGTGACATCGTGCGTCTTCGCGGCGTCCTTCATCGACTGGATGATGCCCTTCAGCACCTTCAGCGTGTCGGGCGAGATGCGCTTCGCGAGCGCGCGCGCGACCGACTCGTCGAGCATCGCGCGCACTTCGTAGATCTCCTCGGCCTCGCGCAGCGGCACGACGCGCACCGTCACGCCGCGGTTCTTCTCGTTGCGCAGCAGGCCGGCCTGTTCGAGTGCGCGGAATGCTTCGCGCACGGGGCCGCGCGATACGTTCAGCTTGGTCGCGATCTCGACTTCGTTGAGCTTCTCGCCGGGCGCGTATTCGCCGGAGACGATCGCGCGCTCGAGCATGTCCTGGACGATCATCGCGAGCGACTGGCTTTGCAGGAGTTCGATGGCGCTGAGCGCGTTCGGGGCTGTCATGGTCGGGCAGGCAGCAGGGCTGCGGTAGAAAACGAGGGCGCCATATCGGCGAATGATCCTTGTATACCCTCGACCCGGCACATTGTCAACAGTTTTCAGTTTCCAAAAACCAATCCTGCCTGCCGGAATGCAACCGAAACGCGCGCGGCAGGCGGCAGTCGCGCGGCGGGCCCACCTCGCCCGTATCGCGCGACGCGTGCCGGCCGTCAGGCCGCCGTGTGCTTCACCGGCCCCGGATCGCTCTGGCTCGGCCGGCCCGTCTCGACGTGGCCCGCGAAGCGGCGCACGACCTTGTCGTTGCCGCCGCGCAGCGTCGTCGCGGTGATCGTCAGATCGTACCAGCCGTGGCTCGACGACAGCTCGAAGTGATCCTCGATGCGCTCGCCCGGCTCCAGCGTGTAGGTCCGCGCTTGCTTGTGGCTGTATGCGTTGTCGACCGTCACGCGGCACGTCGCGCGCCCGCTGTTGCGCAGTTGCAGGTACACGTGGCGGTTGCGCACGTCGTAGCCGATCCGCGCTTCGGGGTTCGCGTGGTGGCCGTCCGCCGCGAGCCGCGTGTTGCCCTGGAATTCGCACAGATAGCCGTTCGGGCCGTAGGCCGCGAGATGGTAGTCGCCGCGCGCGGCCGACGTGTTCCACGTGTCGACGAAGCGGTCGTGCGCGGACACCGCATAGCGGCGCGGCGCCGTCGTCGGGTTGCGGCGGTCGTACACGTAGAACGCCGCGCCTGCGTCACCGGTGTTCGCGAAGTCGAGCGACACGCTGTCGTCGTGCCCGTTCACGCGGCTGTGCACGAACAGCTCGTACGGCAGCGCACGTGCCGGGCGCGTGCCCGGCTCCTGCGCCGGCATCGACTGCTGCGCGGGCACCTGGTACGCCTGGCCGGCCGTCGCGATGTGCTGCGGCACCGTGAAGCTGACCGTGCGCGTGTCGGGACGCGCGGAGAAGTCGAACGCCGACGTCAGGTCGCCGCAGATCGAGCGGCGCCACGCGCTGATGTTCGGCTCCTTCACGCCGAAACGCGCTTCGAGGAAACGCAGCACCGACGTATGGTCGAACGTCTCCGAGCACACCCAGCCGCCCTTCGTCCACGGCGAGATGATGATCAGCGGCACGCGCGGCCCGAGGCCGATCGGCTGGATGCCGCCCGGGTCCGCGCCCGGCACGAGCGGGCTCATTTCTCCCGGATACTTGTTCAGGTCGAGCAGCTCGTCGCCGAGATTCGACAGCAGGTTCGACGACACGATGCCCTGGCCGCCCACGCCGCTCGTCACCGGCGGCACCGGCGGCACGACGTGGTCGAACAACCCGTCGTTCTCGTCGTAGTTGAGGATGAACACCGTCTTCGCCCACACTTCCGGGTTCGACGTGAGCGCCTCGAGCACCATGTTGATGTAGAACGCGCCGTCGGTCGGCGATGCCTGCGGGTGCTCGCTGTACTTGTACGGCGACACGATCCACGACACCTGCGGCAGCCGGTTCGCCTGCACGTCGGCCTTCAGCTCGGCGAGCGTATGGTCCGACGCGCCCTTGTCGACCAGCGGGCCACTCGCGCCTTCCTTCACCTGGAAGCGCTTGAAGAACATCAGCGAGTTGTCGGTGTAGTTGTCGGTCGGGTCGCCCGGGATGCCCGTGCCGCCCTGGTACACCTTCCAGCTGATCTTCGCGTTCTCGAGGCGTTCCGCGTAGGTCGTCCACGTGTAGCCGTTCACGTCGTCGCGCTCGCCGATGCCCGGGCCGTTCGGCGGGTTGCCGTAGATGTTGCGCGGGTCGACCGTGCCGGTCCACAGGTAGATGCGGTTCGGTGCGGTGTCGGCGTGCGCGGAGCAGAAGTACGAATCGCAGATCGTGAACGCGTCGGCCAATGCGTAGTGGTACGTGAGATCCTGGCGCTTCAGGTAACCCATCGTCAGCACGTCCTGCTTCTGGTTCACCCACTGGTCCCACTGGCCGTTGTTCCAGGACAGGTGGCCGCTGCTCCAGCCGTGGTTGGTGCCCGGCTGGAATTCGGTCGTCTGCTTCGGATCGAGGTAGAACGGCAGCACGTACGGCGCCGACGGATCGAGTCCGCGCGAATGATAGTGCTTCGTGAACACCGATGCCGGCGGCTGCTGCCACACCGGTGCGCCGTTCGGCAGCAGGTGCGGGCGCGGGTCGTTGAAGCCGCGCACGCCGCGCAGGCCGCCGAAGTAATGGTCGAACGAACGGTTTTCCTGCATGAAGATCACGACGTGTTCGACGTCGCGGATCGTGCCCGTGCGATAGGCGGCCGGCATCGCCAGCGCATTGCGGATCGCGGGCGGGAAGCCCGCGTAGGCGGCCATTGCGCCGGCCGACTGCGCGGCGAGGCGCAGGAAATCGCGTCGATTGTTCGAGGACATGAAGAGAACCCTGTTGTCGATAGGAGTGGGGCGCCGGTCGAGCGGGGCCGGCGGTGGTGCGTTGCCGTTATTACCCCGCATCGGCGTGTCCCGGCCGTGACCGGTTACCGCAGGTTTCTTTGGGTTACCCACAGGAATTTTTTCGAAGCGGCACACGACGCGCCTTTCATCCTGCCGACATACGCATGCGCTACGCTGACGCGCGATACAGAGGGGAGAAGCCGAGTCGTGTTCGATCAGCTGAAGGCGTTCCACGCGACCGTCCGGCAGGGCAGCATCACGCGCGCCGCGCGCCACCTGGGCGTGAGCCAGCCGACGATCGCCGCGCAGATCCGGCAGGTCGAGCAGGTGTACGGCGTCGAGCTGTTCTACCGCAGCGGCCGCAAGCTCGAGGTCACCGAGACCGGCATCGAGCTGCTGCCGCTCGTCGAAAAGATGATCGCGCTCGAGGCGCAGACCGACATCATGCTGCGCAACGTCGGCGGCCTGTTCGAAGGCCACCTGCGGATCGGTGCGACGGGGCCGTACTACATCATGGACGCGGTCGGCCGCTTCTCGAACGCGCATCCGTCGATCGCGCTCACGTGCCGGATCGGCAACTCCGAGGAGATCCTGCAGGCGCTGCAGGAATTCCGCATCGACCTCGCCGTCTCGTCGCAGCGCAACGACGCCGATGGCCTCGAACGCAAGGTGATCTCGACCGACCCGCTCGTGCTCGTCGTGCATCGCAACCATCCGCTCGCGCGTTTCGACGCGATCGAGCCGGCGCAGCTCGCCGACGTGCGGCTGCTGATTCGCGAGGAAGGCTCGGTCACGCGCCGCTGCACGGAGACGATTCTCGAGGCGGCCGGTGTCGCGGCCGTCTCGGTGGCCGAGATCGGCAGCCGTGAAGCCATTCGCGAGGCGATCCTGCACGGCGTGGGCGGCAGCCTGTTTCCGCTCGGCGAGGCCGAGCGCCATCCGGATTTGCGCGTGATCGCGCTGCGCGGCGTCGACACGACGATCGACGAATACGTGTACTACCTGAAGGCGCGCCGCCAGAGCCCCGCGATCGACGCATTCCTCGCATGCATCCTGCCGGCCGGCAGCGACGCGGCCGGGACGGATGAAGCAGGACGAACGGCGCGGCGGATGAACGCGCGCTGAACTGCCGCGCGCTCACCGGTTCCGCACTTCAATGGCGCTTTTCCCGCGCCTTCCCTCGTTTTTCCTCGTGCCTTCCTTCTGTCGTTGCGCTCACATCATTTCGGCAGTGCCGGAATCATCCACGTCAGCACGTGCTGCTGCAGGAACACCAGCACGCCGAGCAGCAGCGTGAGAATCACGCTGTGCCAGAAGGTGCGCGCAAACACGACACCTTCCTGCCCTTTCAGGTCCGTCGTCGATACACCCGTCGCGATGTTCTGCGGCGAGATCATCTTGCCCATCACGCCGCCCGACGAGTTGGTCGCGGCCATCAGCACCGGATCGAGGCCGAGCTGCCGCGCGGCGACGACCTGCAGGTTGCCGAACAGCGCATTGCCCGACGTATCGCTGCCGGACAGGAACACGGCGATCCAGCCGAGCGACGCGGACACCAGCGGGAACAGCGCACCGGTCGACGCGACGCCGGTGCCGAGCGTGTAGCTGATCCCCGAGTAGTTCAGCAGGTACGCGAGCCCGACGATCATCATCACCGTGACGATCGCGATCCACGTCTGCCGCCAGGTCTTGACCACGCACTCGAAGAAATCGCCCACGCCGGTGCGCGTCAGCGCGGCCGTGATGATCGCCGACAGCAGGATCGCGGTGCCCGTGCCGAGCGGCTGGAAGTCCCAGATCGCCGCATAGGGCTTGTGGTACAGCGACACGAACACGGCGTTGTGCAGGCCCGGCCACTTGATCTTCACGTCGCCGATCGCCGCGATGTTCGCGTGCACCCACACGATCACGACCACCGACACGACGAGCCACGGCAGCCAGCCGCCGAAGCCCGCGCGCGCGGCGCCGGCCGTTGCCGGCACGCTGCGCGCGAGCGCGTATTGCGGATCGGGCTGCGGCTTCCACATCTGCAGGAAACCGATCGTGACGATCAGCGACGTGAGCGACGACAGCACATCGGTGAGCTGGTAGCCGAGGAAGTTCGACGTGACGAACTGCGCGATCGCGAAGCTGCCGCCCGACACGAGCAGCGCGGGCCACAGCTTCGAGATGGAGCGCAGCCCGCCGTACGCGCCGACCACGTAGAACGGCAGCAGCAGCGCGAAGAACGGCAGCTGGCGGCCGACCATCTGCGCGAGGGTCGCGGGCGGCAGCGACGTGACCGCGCCGAGCACGGTGATCGGCACGCCGAGCGCACCGAACGCGACCGGCGCCGTGTTGAACAGCAGCGTGTAGGTGAGCGCTTCGAGCGCGGGGAAGCCGAGTGCGATCAAGAGTGCGCTCGTGATCGCGACCGGCGTGCCGAATCCCGAGATCCCTTCGAGCAGGCAGCCGAACGAGAACGCGACGACGAGCAGCACGAGGCGGCGATCGTCGGGCAGGTTGTCGAGCATCCACTGCCGAAACTGGTCGAAGCGGCCCGACTTCACCGCGATGTTGTACAGCAGCAGCGCGTTGAAGACGATCCACATCACCGGCACGACCGCGAGCGCCATGCCGGCGCCGACCGCGTTGAACGCGAGCCCCGCCGGCATGCCCCATGCGCCGATCGCGACCGCGAGGCCCGCGACGAGCCCGGCGAGCGACGCCTGCCACGCGGGGCGGCGCAGCACGCCGAGTGCGATCAGCGCGACCGCGATCGGGATTGCGGCGACGAGGAAGGACAGCAGCAGTGAGTTGGCGACCGGCGTCAGCGGCTGTGCGAAGACGATGCCGGGCGGTAGGGCGTCGGTGGGGTTCATCGTGTCTCCAGAGTCGACCCGAGCTGGCAACGGGATGCCCCGGGTTCGGTACAAGGCGATGTCCTGCGGTCACGACAACAATCAGGCGCTTGCGCACGCAACGACGTCGCACGGCCAACCGATCAGTCGCTTAAAAGAGGTTAGGAGGCGCACGGCGCTTGTACAAGGGGGACAAGCCCGATGCGTAGCGACCCGATACGCACCACCCGCCGCCCGCTGACCGGCAGCAGGCAGCCCGCTGTCGCATTCGACAGGAAGCCCGCCACGAGCGGCTCACCCGCGCAATGTTGCACATGCGGCAAAGGTGCCTAACGGCGGGCGGGATGTTTCGTTTGGCGTCCGAAGCCTAGACTGGCCGCATCGATTCCGCCCGCGCCGGCCACGGCAGGCCCGGCACCGGAACCTCACGGAGTGAACACGATGAAGACGATGAAACAGGCTGCATGCGCGTTCGTGCTGATCGGCGCGGCCTTCGCCGCTCACGCGCAGGCCGCGTCGACGCTGACGCGTGCCGATGTCCGCCATGAACTCGTGGAATTGCAGGCCGCCGGCTACCGGACGAGCCTCGCGAGCAGTCCCGACTTTCCGGACCACATGCAGGCGATCATGCGCCGCGCCGCACAGGCACGCGGCGAGGACACCGGCTACGGCAGCGAAGGCGGGACAAACGTGGAATCGGGCAAGCCGGCGCTGCCGCACGCAATCGACCGCGGCACGTACGCGCATCACTGACGGCAGATTCAACCGGATCGAGCGTACAACGGTGCGCCCTGACCGGCGACGGAGAGACGCATCGCGCACCACGCCGACCGACGCGGTGCACGTGCGCAAACATCACACGCTGAAGCGGTTCAGCGTATAGGCGCGATAGGCCGCGACGAACGCGTCGAACGATCCGGCCTCCTTCGCTTCGAGCTCGGCCTGCTCGGCCAGCGATTTCGCGGCAAGCGCCTGCTCGGTGCGCAGCGTCTCCGCCGACGGCGGATGCGCACGGAAATGCGCGGCATGCGCTTCGCTCTGCGCCAGCGCGAACCCGAGGAACGACTGGCCGCGCTCGCGCATCGTGCGCAGCACGCGCGCGGACGGCGTGCGCTCCGGATCCGCGAGTTTCTCGCGTTGCGCGGCGATTGCACGCGCATGCTCGTCGCCGCCGCGGATCTCGTCGAGACGACGGCCGACGGTTTCGATATCGGCCATCAGGTCGTCCGCCCATGCCTGCAGCGTGACCGGCTGGCCGTCGCGCTGCAGCGTCAGCCCCGGCTTGCGCCCTTCCATCGTCACGCTGCCGAAGTTCGCGTTCGCCTCCTTGTACGCGGGGCAATCGAGCGCCGGGCTCTCGTCGAGCGCGCATGCGAGCAGGAACGCGTCGATGAAGCGCGCGGTTTCCAGTGCGATGCCGGTCGGCTCGAACGGATCGATGTCGAGACAGCGCACCTCGATGTACTGCACGCCGCGCGACGCGAGCGCATGCAGCGGCCGCTCGCCCGAATACGTGACGCGCTTCGGCCGGATCGTCGAGTAGAACTCGTTCTCGATCTGCAGCACGTTCGTGTTGATCTGGATCCACTCGCCGTCGCGATGCGTGCCGATCGCCTCATACGCCGGATACGGCTCGCTCACGGCCTTCGACAGCGCGTCGAGATAGCCCGGCAGCGTGTTGTAGTCGACGTGCAGCGCGGCCTGGGCCGTCGTGTTCGAGTAGCCGAGATCGCTCATCCGCAGGCTCGTCGCATACGGCCGGTACAGCGTATCGGCGTCGAACGTGTCGAGCTTTTGCGGCTTGCCGCGCAGGAACTTCGTGTCGAGCACGGGCGATGCGCCGAACAGGTACATCAGCAGCCAGCTGCGGCGGCGGAAGTTGCGGATCTGCGCGAGATAGCGTTCCGACTGGTAGTCGACGAGCGTGGCCGTCGAGCCTTCGTCCGCATGCAGACGCCGCCACACTTCCTCGTGCAGCGAGTAGTTGTAGTGGATGCCCGCGATGCACTGCATCGTGCGGCCGTAGCGGTACGCGAGACCGCGCCGGTACACCGTCTTCAGGCGGCCGATGTTCGACGTGCCGTAGTTGGCGATCGGGATCTGGTCGTCGGCCGGCAGCAGGCCCGGCATCGAGTCGTTCCACAGGATCTCGTCGCCGAGCGATGCATATACGTAGCGATGCAGATCGTCGAGGCGTTCGAGCGTGAGCGCGGCGTCGCGCTCCGCGGGCGTGATCAGTTCGATCAGCGCTTCGGAATAGTCCGTCGTCAGCGCCGGATGCGTGAGCGCCGAACCGAGCGCGCGCGGATGCGGCGTGAACGCGATCATCCCGTCGCGCGTCACGCGCAGGCTTTCCTTTTCGATGCCGCGCAGGCCGTCGGGCAGATGCTGCCGCGTCGGGCCCGAGCTCAGCGCGTCGAGGCGATTCAGCAGCAGTTCGGACTGGCGGTGAGTCATGGTGTTCGACATGGAGACGCAAGTGCGTGACGGCCGCGCGCAGAACGCCGCACGCGGCCGGCTGGATTGTTGGTCGCTTCGTTGGTAGCGGGCACTTTAACATCTCGCCGAAACACGCGCTTGAGGTGGCGCCGGGCACGGTGCGCGGGCCGAAGCGGGCCGCCAGGCGGGCCGGTCGCGGCGGTCGCCGTATCTGCGACCGGTTCCATGCGGCGGCAACGGGCACGCCGGTTACGCGAATTCGTCGGACGGAACGTGATGCGCGGACGGGTGGCGGCAGGTGCAACCCTGCCGCTGAACCGATCGCGGAAAGCGGGGTGAAGAGGCATCGCGCGCCCGGCATTTGGCCGACGACGGATGCGCGGAATTGCCGCTACGGCCGGTGTCCGGTGTCCGGTGTCCGGTGTCCGGCGTTCGGCGTTCGGCGTTCGGCGTTCGGTGTCCGGTGGTTAGCCTGCGCATGTCGGCACCACCTGCGCAAACGGGTTGCATCGCGGCCTCACCAGGTCGCACCCGGCCGCAGGCCACAGCGGTCACCCGCCGCGCGCGCCGCCCGCCCGGTCGGCCACTTCGTTCCACAAATGCAGCGCCGCGTACGCGCGCCACGGCCGCCAGCCTTCGGTGCGGTGCTTCTGGGTCGCGAGCCGGTCGAGCGCCGGATCGCGCGCCGCGATCGACTGCATCAGCACGAGATCGGAGGCAGGCCACGCGTCCGGATCGCGCCATGCGCGCATCGCGATGTATTCGACAGTCCACGGGCCGATGCCGGGCAGATCGAGCCACGCGCTGCGCAGCGTCGCGAGGTCCGCGTGCTCGCGATCGACCGGCACGTCGCCGGCCGCCACCGCGCGCGCCACGCCCGTCAGTGCCGCCACCCTCTTGCCGGGCATCCCGATCTTGTCGAGATCGCAGGCGGCCAGCGCATCGGGCGTCGGGAAGCGCCATGCGGGCGCGCCGTCGTCTTCCTGAACCACGCGCTCGCCGGCTCGCTCGACGAGCCGGCCGACGATCGTCGTCGCGGCCTTCACGCTCACCTGCTGACCGACGATCGCGCGCACGGCCAGCTCGAACCCCGACCACGCGCCCGGCACACGCAGCCCCGGCGCGGCCTCGACGAGCGGCGCAAACCACGGATCGCGCGCGAGCCCGTCGCCGATCGCGGCCGGATCGGCGCCGAGGTCGAACATCGTCGCGACGCGCACGGCGAACGCCTCATCGACATGACGCGCGACCGCGCCTTCGACCGTCGCGACCAGGCAGTGCTTGCGCGGATGTTTCGCGACCGTGAGCCGGCCGGCATCGCCGTGCAGGTCGACGATGCGGCGATACACGCCGTCCGCGACCTGCTCGACACCCGGAATCGCGCGCCCGCTGAAGAAGCGCAGCACGCGCGCCCAGTCGTAAGGCGCATTGAAGCGCAGTTCCATTTGTGCGGACGGCGGCACCTGGCCGCCGTTCACGATGGAGGTGATGGTTGTTTTTGCGATGCTCAAACTGCGCTGCCCTCCGCAACGAATTCGGTTTGATCGTCGTGCACATGACGCGCTTCGGACGCGAGCAGCGTCGCCTTGCGGCGCACGCCCCAACGATACCCGGAAAGCGCGCCGCCCTTCTGTACGACGCGGTGGCACGGGATCGCGAGCGCGACCGGATTCGACGCACACGCGGACGCGACGGCGCGCACCGCGCGCGGCGCACCCAGCGCCTCGGCGATCTCCGAGTAGCTGCGCGTTTCACCGTACGGAATATGCGTCAGCGCCTCCCACACGCGCTGCTGGAATGCGGTCGGCGCGATGTCGAGCGGCAGGTCGAACGCGTGCCGCGTGCCGTCCAGGTACGCGCGGATCTGCGTGACGAACGGCTCGAGCCGTGCCGACGCTTCGACCAGCTCGGCGCGCGCGAACGCGTCCCTCAGTTCGCCGACCAGCGTTGCCGGTTCGTCACCGAACGCGATCCGGCAGATGCCCTGCTCGGTTGCAGCGACGAGCACGGTGCCGAGCGACGTCGATGCGGTCGCATAGTCGATCCGCAGACCCGCGCCCTGCCGGCGGAACGCCGACGGCGCCATCCCGAGCTCGCGCGGCACCGACGCATAAAGCCGCGACGGCGAGTTGAAGCCCGCGTCGACGGCCGCCTGCGTGACCGGCTGGCCGCTTTGCAGCGCCTGCCGCAGCGCGGCGCCGCGTTGCGCGGCCTGGTACTGCCGCGGCGACACGCCGACCACGCGCTTGAAGAGCCGCTGAAGGTGAAACGGGCTCACGTGCACGGCATCGCTCAGTTGCTGCAGCGTGAGCCGTTCGGCATGCGCGTCGAGCACCGCGCACGCGCGGTTGACGATCTCGAGCTCGCGCGGCAGCCCTTCCGGCTGGCAACGCTTGCAGGGCCGGAAGCCGGCCGCACGCGCGGCGGCCGTGTCGGCGAAGAAGGACACGTTTTCGCGACGCGGCAACCGCGACGCGCAGGTAGGGCGACAGAACACACCGGTCGTGCTCACGGCGTAGAAGAACGCGCCGTCCGCATGCGGATCGCGCTCGGTGACGGCGCCCCAGCGGGCATCATCGGTCGGATAGGCGGTTTTCATCTGAACCTCGCACTCTCTAGTGTAGATGGTGCCTACTCTAGACATCGGCACGTGCCGTCGCGCCCTGAATCTTGCTCTGTGATTCGCCCCGGATAATCGGGGCGCATCAGCCGAAAATAAATCCGACAAAACGCGCGCGCCGGCTGTTCCGGCGCGGTTTTCGTCATCGTCCCGTCACCATTGTGTTGCACTGCGGATGCGACAAATCGCCGTCCTGACGTTTTTTTGCATTCGGAATATTGCGTCGCACCATCGCCGTGTGTATAGTTGGAACTGTCTCCTCCATGTCTCCTCCTGATATGGATTAAGCCCGTTCCGCTCTGCGTGAACGGGCTTTTTTTCGTCCGTCGATTGTGCCGCGTTCCGGCCGGCGGCGCAGGCGCGATGCGTCTACACTCGATGCTCGTGGACTGCGAAGGAGAGCCTTGCCCATGAAACCGACCATCCGCGCGATCGATCACGTCGTGCTGCGCGTGACCGACATGGCCGCGATGACGCGCTTTTACTGCGACGCCGTCGGCTGCCATGTGGAGAAGGAACAGCCCGATCTGGGCCTCGTGCAGTTGCGCGCCGGCGACGCGCTGATCGACCTGCTGTCGGTCGGCGGCCCGATCGACCGTCCCGACAGCGGCCCGCCCGGCACGGGACGCAATCTCGATCACCTGTGCCTACGCGTCGAGCCGTTCGATCCCGACGCCTTGACCGCCCATTTCGCCGCGCATGGCGCACGGCCGGGCGCGCCCGCGGAACGCTACGGCGCCGGCGGCTACGGGCCGTCGATCTACCTGTTCGACCCGGAAGGCAACATGCTCGAATTCAAGGGGCCGCCGGCCGCGATCGGCTGAACGCGGGCGGCACGCGGGCCGTCACGCGTCCGCGCGCGCCTTCAGCACCGTCCACTCGACCGCCACCGGATCGTGGTCGGCGCTCGAGATCCACGCGGCGCCGTCCTGCACCGTGCATTGCAGGCGCATCGTGCGCTCCGCGAGTTTCCCGAGCGCGGCCGCGACACCGTCGTTGAGCGACAGCACCTGCACGTTGCGCAGCCGCTCGACCTTGCTGCGCACGCCCTGCCACCAGATATCCGACGTCTTGCCGCCATATGCGATCACCGTGACCTGCCCGGCGCGGCCGGCCGCCTTCGAGATGCGCCGCTCGTCGGGCTGACCGGCTTCGATCCAGACGTCGATCGCGCCCGTCAGGTCCTTCTGCCACAGGTCGGGCTCATCGACGTCCGACAGCCCCTTGCAGAATTCGAGCCGCTCGTGCGCGAACAGCGCGAACGCGACAATACGCACCATCATCCGGTCGTCGGTTTCGGACGGATGGCGCGCCACCGTCAGCGCGTGATCGGCGTAGTAATGCCGATCCATGTCGGCGATTTGCAGTTCGGCTTTGTAGATCGTGGATTTCAGCGCCATGCGGAGTCGGCCCGGGCGGGCATTCGGTTCGGTCGGGCCGTGATGATACCGAATGCGGGCCGTCCGGCGCGTGTCATGCGCCACCCACAGCGCAACGGCCCGGCATGTGCCGGGCCGTGTTCGGTTCGCGCCGCCGGCTCATCGGGCCGGCGCGCTCGCGCGTCGTGTGACGTCGCGGTGAATGGACGGTTACTGCTTGACGAAGCGCGAATCGGTCCAGAGACCCTGCTGGTCGCTGTTGTCGGCGCTGACGAACTGCACGTCGCCCTGGTCGACCGACACCACGCGGAAGCGCTGACCTTCCGGCACCGACAGGCACCGGTAATCGTCGAAGTATTGCTGCTTCGCCTGCGACTTGCCGTCACGTTCGTGACTCAGTACGGAGTCCAGATTGTCTTTCGACAGGCAGCCCCATGCGTTCTTCGTCAGCTGGATTTCCTGCTTCGGCTTGACGGCCGAATCGCCGCCGGCTTGGGCAATCGACACCGCGCAAAATGCGCCGACGAGGGCAAAAAGGATACCGGTACGTTTCATCATGTTCTGTCTCCAGGCTTGCGGGCACCAGGCTTGGGTTAGCTATGTGTTTAAAGGTGATCGTGAACCCGCGTTTTTCACTTTAGAAGACCGGCAAGCGATAGCAAGCACATTTGTTGTGCGACCGCAATAGCGGCGGATTGTCGCACCCCATGCGCAGCCTGTTTTTCACATCCCGCACAGGCACGACGACGCGCACCACCCGACGAACGGGCTCGCGCCGCCGGGCGGAAAGCGTTACTCAGCAAGACTTTCATCAAAGTTACAACGCGGCGATTGAACGGTTTGGATAATCCATTTCGATATCCAGATCATTTTGATGCGCCGCACATAAAGTCATCCGAAACGATTCGACTTTACCGCAACGCGGCATCGCATTTACCCGATACAAGAAAAATGCCAGGTATAAGCGCATCCGTATTTATCCGTACTACGCCGCATGTATTCGGCGCCCGCGAAAGCCCCGTCGCAGGCGCCATTCGCCAGCGTGTTTACCCTGCTTTATTCAGGGTGGCTTACTGGCGCTCGAAATAATCGCGCTGAAAAATGCACATGCGATAGGCGTTGTGATACGCGCCGTTTCCGAAAAATTCTTCCTTCAATTCGGCCTCGTGCTGGAATCCGCATTTCTCGTACACGTGAATCGCCGCCGCATTCGACGTATCGACGATCAGATACAGCTTGCGCATGTTCAGCACCTTGAACGCGTACTCGATCGCAAGACGCGTCGCCTGGCCCGCGTAGCCGCGCCTCTGGCGTTGCGGCGCGATGATGATCTGGAACTCGCCGCGGCGATGGATGTAGTCGAGCTCGATCAGCTCGACGAGGCCGACCAGTTCGCCTTGCGCGTCGACCGCGACGAAACGGCGCTCGCGCTGATCGTGCACGTGGCGGTCGTACAGTTGTGACAGTTCCGAGAAGGTTTCGTACGGCTCCTCGAACCAGTAGCGCATGATCTTGGCGTCGTTGTTCAGCTCGTGGACGAAGCGCAGGTCCTGGCGCTCCAGCGGCCGCAGCGCGAGCGTGTTGGTATCGTTCTGGAGTTGCATGTTCATGTCCTTTTTTGATGCCGGCGCACGTGCGGCAAGGCCGCATCCGGCCTGTTTCGCACTGTAAGAAATTGAACGCGGGCGAAGTTCAGAGCCTAGAATGGGAGCAAGGGTTCCTGCCACCGCAAGGAGGCTATCGTGTTCGAGCAAGTCATACTCGGAATATTCCTCGTGCTGCCGCTCGTGATCGTCGCGGCGCTGTTTTCCGACGAACTTTGGCAGGAACATCGGCGCCAGCATCCGCGCGACGAAAACGCACCGCACATCGACTGGAAGCATCCGTGGCGCCGCGTGCGACGCGAGCATTGAGTCGATTGCCGTTCATCCGCGGGGCGTGCCGGCCCGGCCACCCTGGCATGTGAACGCGTGACGCGCCCTGTCAAGCACCCGAACTTCGCCGCGATCCGATTCCCCCTTGATCCGCTCACCCCGCGAGACGCCGCCGTGAACGACCAGCCCGCCCAGCCTCCGCACGACATTCCCAGCGAAACGATCGACCTGCAGATCGCCGACGTCCTCGCGGCCGTCCGCTACCCGGCCAACAAGGATGCGATCGTCGATGCCGCGCGCGACGCCGGCGCCAGCAACGAAGTGCTGTCGATGCTCGACGGCCTGCCCGAACAGGACTACGCGGACGTGAACGCCGTCACGCAATGGGTCGCCGGCAACTTCGGTCCCGGCCTCGGGGTTTGAGCGCGCACCCATAACGCGATAGGATCAGGCCGCACCGGTCGCGCGGCGGCCGGTTGCCTGTCGCCCGGCGCAAGACCCGGGCGTTTCCGCCTACGTGCCCGGGGAACACCATGGAAGGCATCCTGATCCAGCACACGACACGCCGTCAGCTCTGGTTCGGCGCCCTGACGGCGCTCGTCATCGTGCTCGCGCTCGGGATCGCCGCGCCGCACGCGAGCGTTGAGCTGCCAGCCGTCGAGCCGTTCATGCCGATGTGCGCGCTCACCGTGTTCACCACGGCGAGCATCGCGGCGTTCTTTCTCGGCGCGCAGTTCACCGTGACGCGCCAGCCGGTGCTCGGCGCGCTCGGCGGCGCCTACGCGTTTACCGCGCTCGCCGTCGCATTGCAGCTGCTCACCTTTCCCGGCGTGTTCGCACCACAGGGGCTGTTCGGCGCGCAACCGCAAAGCGCCGCGTGGATGTGGATCTTCTGGCATGCCGGCTTCCCGGGTTTCGTGATGGTCGCGCTGCTCGCGCGCGAGCGGCTGGCACGCGCACCGATCAGTGCGCAGCAGACACGCTGGTGGACACTCGCGCTAATCGGCGGGCCGGCTGTCGTCGCCGGAGTGCTGTGCCTGTTCGCGCTGAACGTGTCGCTGCCGCCCGCGTTTCATCCGCCGGGCGACGCGGCCGTGCTGCCCGTCAACGCCGTCGCGCTGATCGTGTGGTTGCTCAATGCGCTGGCGCTCGTGGCCGTGCTGGCCACCGGCCGGCTGCGCACGACGCTCGATCTGTGGCTCGCGATCGCGGTGCTCGCCTGCCTCACCGACACGACGCTGAACCTGATGAGCACCCATCGCTTCACGGTCGGCTGGTACCTCGCGCGCGTGTTCAGCATGTTCACGCCGGGCGTGCTCGTGTGCGTGCTCGCGTGGGAAGTGACGATGCTGTACCAGCGGTTGTTCGAGGCGCACGCGACGCTGATCCGTTCGTCCGCGCGCGACGGCCTGACGGGCGCATTCAACCGCATGCACTTCAACGATCATTTCCACACGCTGTTCCTGCAGGCGCGACGGCAAGGCGAACCGCTGTCGCTGCTGATGGTCGACGTCGACCGCTTCAAGGCGTACAACGATGCGTTCGGCCACGTGAAGGGCGATGCTTGCCTGATCGCGGTCGCGAATGCGCTCGCCGGCGCGGTGCGGCGGCCCGCGGACATGGTCGCGCGTTACGGTGGCGAGGAGTTCGCGATCGTGCTGCCGAACACGGGGGCGCGCGGTGCGCGGCTGGTCGCCGAGGAAGCGCGCGAAGCGGTGCTGCGGCTCGATCTCGCGATGCCGACCGCACCCGCCGGACGCGTGAGCGTGAGCGTCGGCTGCGCGACCGTGTCGGCCGACGATCTGTCGACGCCCGATGCATTGATCGAAGCCGCCGATGCCGCGCTGTATCGTGCGAAGGATACGGGGCGAAACAGGGTCGTCACCGCCTGAAAACGTCTGCTGTTTGGCTATTTGTTACGGTCATTGTGACCGGAATAATCCGCCGTTACGGATTGCGGCGCCGGGATACGATCGCTTACAGTCGGAGCCGGGACCGCTCGCTATGCTGGGTTTCATATTGAATCCGAGCAGGTGAACGCGATGAAGAAGGCCCTTTTGCTGATTGCCGGCGTCGCCGTGTTGTTGAGCGGCTGTATTGTGGTGCCTGACGGCGGCGGGTATTACGGGGATGGGTATTACCACCATCATCGTCATTGGGATTGATGCAGGCGCAGGGTCCGAAGCGGCGATCCGGACATTCGCGGGATCGAGCCGATGTGGTCCGGTTCGGTATGCATTGGGGATACCTGTAACGCAGCGCGCCTTTCATCGTGGAGACGCTCGAGGATCGCCCCCTTTTCCGCGTCTTCGATCAGATCGCGTCGGGCATCGAATCGATACGACTCGCCCAGCAGTTCGGCTATGTCTATCTGGAAATACGGGCGCTCGCGCGCGGGTCGCTGCCGCCGATGCACGGAAATTGGCCATAGGACCCATGTTCTGGCCGCCAAGCACGCCGAATATCGCAGCGAATATTCTGTTGATGATCCCGATCTTCGAAAGATGTTCGGGCCAAGTGACGTTGACATCGACAACGCTCCCCCGCTAGGCCTCCCGCTTCGCCTTGCACGGCATCAAGCTGCTTCTCAACGGAAAGACACATGCTTTCACTCACGAAGCATTTCCTCCAGACGCGTATTGACCTTGACGCTCAGATCCGACAACAGTTCGAAGAAGGCGTCACGACGTACGGCAAAGTGTTCAAACACCCGTTCGGGATCCATCGACAAATCGAGCAACAGAACGCTCAGTTGACGCGATGCCTGCAGCAGTTCGCGGCGCGCCTCCTCGATAGATAAAGTTGCGTCATCATTTTGAGCCATGATGCGCCTCCGCATTTTGCACGCAACGCGCCGCCTGACCCATCCGAGGCCCGATCTCAGCGATCATGAGAAGCGCATGTGCCTTCACTGCACCCAGCAAACAGCGAAGAATGATTTCGGCGGCGGAGATTGCGCACACCTCTGAGGCTTTACAGTCAGTGCAAGTTGCGGCCTCGATGCTGCGTTTGAACGCTGCGCAGCCATCAGCGCGGAACGGGATATGACCGAAGCCAGCGACGAGGTCTTCGAACATCAACCGATACCACCGGCTCGGGCGCGCCGTCGGGCGAACATTCAGCCAATGTTCTGTCGCACGGATACCGGCAAGTTCGAATAGCTCCGATGTGACAGTAATCGCGGGCTTCGACGCCCGGGCGTTACGCCAGGCACTCGGTACGAGAGCGATCGGATCGGCAGATTTGGGAAGAGTATTCGGAAAGGTAGCAGCAAGCACGCCGTCGGCGGTTACTCGTCGTCCAGCTCGATCGTTGCGCCGACCTTCCGACACTTCTCGAGCACTTGGTCGACAGTCGCGGAACGATCCTGCAGCGCTAGCGCTAGGAACAGCATCGGCAACGACATCGGTCTCGGCTCGACTCCCCCCGTGTACTTTCGCCACTGACTGTTGCCAGCCAATCCGAACATCTGAGCCATCTGCTCGCCGGTGAATCCAAGGCGCACTTTCAGCGCACGCAGGTCTTCCGGCGTCGGCGGGAAATATTTGAGGGCCATAAGCGTGGTCGCGCGGAATTCCCGCGAATACGATGCTATTCATAATGTCGTTCCTTTCGGAGGTAGCGGGCTACGCGGAGCGTTACCCAACGCGAGTCAATTTAGACCCTTAAGGTCTACCTGTCAACGAAATACGCTGCCCGCTGAGATCGCTACCCCATTACCTTCGAGTCGGCTACTTGAGCTGCGTGGCGAGCGCTTGCATCCCTTCGCACAGTTGGCCGTGGCGCAACGAGACACGGTGCGGCGCGGGTTCCACTCGGCCTGCTCGATTGCGAACCAGATCTGGAGACCGACGAGCAGACGGCTTGCCATAAGCATGGACCCGTGGTGAACGGGCAACACGAGGGGTTGTTGCGCCGGCGGTAGTCGATCGCACGCGAGACGGACGAGGAAATAGCACGAGAATGGGAAGCGCGAGCGGATACAGGCCTGGCAATCGCGCCAACCATGGAGCACGACATCGGTCCAAACATTGTCCGAACATGGAGCTCCAAACATCCACGCGAACAACATGCTGCGAAATAGTCAGCTTCGTGACAGAGCCGTCACGAGAGGCTTGCGTCGAGTTGTCGACCCCAAACTGTCCAAATAGGGCGTTTAGGCAAACAGTGCCCCATTCAGCTACCCGATTCTGGACTGTACAGAGGTATGACGAGGCGTGCCGATACGATGCAGGCGGATGAAGCAGCACCCCACGAGGTCAACGACCCTAGGATCATTTCGATACAAAACCTAGAAAACTCCCCAAACACCATATACAACAAGGCCCCGCCAAATAGGCGAGGCCTTTGTGTACCTTAGTGTGTACCTTAAAACGTCTGTGCCCAATCACTAGGCGGCGCGCTGACGCTCCTTGCGACGGGACAGAACCAAAGATGGCAATGCACCGAGTCGATCTTCAAACCCCAATCGCTCGTATACCGAACCGCCAATGCCGGGAACCACTGTGTGCCGGTCTGCGCTTCGTACACGGTCAATCGCAAACGTTACGAAATCAAAGCGCTCAGAAACACTGGGAGGGAATTGTTCTTCCAGACGCTTCTTCGCCTCCACGTGCATAACTGGAGCGGCTACAAAGATCTTTTCGGGTTCTGCCCTATCGATCAACCGCGATAAGTTGGTCTTGACCACGCAAGCACCTGAGATGATCGACTTAATGACGACCAATACCGCCTTGCCAAGATCAACCGGCTCCTCGTACTGCTTCACAATGGGAGCGATATCAAACGATCCCGACTGCTCATCGTCGAAACGTGTCAGTCGCTCATTCCAGAAACAGAAGAGGCGCAATTTATCCGCACCGACTCCACGTGCGACGAGCCCATCTATCAGACCTTGCGCCAAATAGTCAGCATCCTCTACGGTGCAAGCGATACAAATCGTGGAGCCAGCATCCGGCCCCTTAACCTTCGGCACAATCGCGCGCGCCAGTTCACCACCAAGTGATTTCATGGTCTCACGGTAGTGCTCGACATCCGTCCGCTCACTAGCAAGCGCCGCCAGGAGCGTGTCCGTGTTGCGCGAGGAGTAGTCAGTGGTAGTGCGACCGTATGCTTTCATCGCAACAACTCCAGCAAGTCGTCAAGGGTCGCGGGATGCGCGTCCAAAATCCGGTCCTGAAACGCTCGGAAACGGTCATCAAAGCAATCGTATGACAATTGCCCGGACAATCCGAACTCTTCGCTCCATCGAAACACACCTCGACGAATGTTGTATGAAAAGTGCTGCACAGCGTCAAGTATTGCCTTACATGCGGGGAGCAACATTGCCAGCGCATCAGCATCCGAACGTGCTGGTCGAATGATCGTTGGAGAGAGTCGCCGGACCTTTGCGTAGACGTCGCTTACTTTGGCTTCAGGTGGCAAGCTTGCCCAAGCCCCAATAAGCAAGCTCGCGACCTCATCACTCTCCAGCGCCCCTCCACGCTCGTTGATGTGCAAGCTCGCAAAATCATCTCTAAGCCGAGCGTTGCTCATCAAGATTTCGTGGGTAGCCGCTGCGTACGGAAAGTGCTCAGCAGCCGAATACTCACTGATGTCGGCCGGCACGTCGCGCTCCAGCCTTCCGCAACAAGCCTCGTCCGAACACACAAGCTTCAGCCTGATGCTTGCGTAACCGAAATCTCGAGTGATCGAGTACTGATTTCTGAAGTCGTCAGCGATTGGATGTTCTCCAGTCGTCCAACTGACGTTGCCAGAATTCTTAAGCTGATAGGCGCTATATGCTCCGTCGCCAGATGTCGTCACGACGAGGTCGTCGACAAATCCATAGGCTTGGGCCTCAACCAAAGCATCTGCGCCGTCGCTAACAAAAGCAACCGCCAATTGAGCAATGCGATGCGCCGCAAAAAATTGCTCGTATCGGCCACCTTTGAAGTTATTTTCGCCGCCACGCCCCTTATTGGCGAGATAACGTTCGGCATCCTGCCCAAAGCGGGCACGAACCAATTCAGGAGTCACACGGACGCGTATGTCGTTCACGTAGTTCACATCATCCCGGTTGAGCGGCGCATCATAGCACCCGACGCAGCTATCACGATTTTCATGCGACGCGGGACTCGCGACGAATCTCACGATCCAACTCCTTGCGGGCCCCCGACAGATCCATGACGAAGGCGAAGGCTAGTTGTCCAGACTCTAGGACCTCCAGTACATCACCATCGCGAAAGTACATCGCACGTCCATCCGTCACCAAGTAGCGTGCCGACAAGATATCGCCCTTGTCGCGCCGCCTCAAAATCGCAGCCATTGCTCGCCTCAAGCGAAGGACCGAGACACCTCTCTCCAACAGACTGCTCACGATCTTGAGGAGCAACACGTCGACGTATAGGTACTTTCGCTGGCAACCTCGCCCGCGGCGGTGATTGCCGCTCGCAACAACGATCCCATATCGCGACAAGTAGTTGACCATGTCCAGCGACAACCCGCCGAGCCGCGCGGCCTGCGCAGCTGTAAAAGACTCAAGAATTGGACGTTGGTCGTTTTTCGGCATGTTGGGAGTTTAGCTCTAAACTCCTAATTTTAAAAGGAAAAGTAACGCATGCCACAATGCACCGACCACGCAGGCGAGCATTGGAGGCTCTCGTAGCCCTTACACCCAGAGATCACGCTGTCATGAAGGAAATATGTCCTACCATTTGCCCTGTCGCCCTTGATGAGTTGCGCCATGAACGTCTACTTCGACAACAACATCTTGGCCAACTTGGTCTAAGCAGAGTCGGAGGAAAGCGATCTCAGTAACGTGATATGTGAATACCAAGTCTCTCAGCGTCTCCGTACAAGCGTCGCCCTCTCATTTCTCCGCACTCGCCGCATGGGTCGAGACGATCCTTGTTCGCGTTGAACATTACTGGCGAAATTCGCGGTGCGTTGCTCCGCGGTGCGCATCGGAACAGTCGCCTCAATCGAGTCCCTATCGACCGTTGGTTTGCTGGCCTGAAACCATGTAGTCAAAAGATTTATACCCATCGCTCCCACAAGAGCGGGGCATATAAGCACCCACAAACCGTTGATGCGAAGACTTTCCTCTAACGCTCCATCACTCAACCGGTGCTGCAAATGAAGCGACTTCGCAATCATTTCGAGACTTGAAAACGTTGATGCCGTTGTTGCCGCAACAATGATCAACCCTGCACCTGCCAAGAGGGTCGTGAAACTATACGGTTTTGCTCCCTTCGCACAAACCACCACAACAACGGCTCCTATGACCGAACCGATGCCGTATGCATTGACAAGATCTGCCATGTCCACAACGTCGCACCTCCTTGATACGTCATATCGGTCGTTAGCCACTTAACTTGAGAAGTGCAGCCCCGAACTGCACCATAGGCAGACTTACTCATCCCGATATTGCAAGGGGTTGGAGAGGTAACGATGAATCTCAGTGTTCTTCCACACCGTGCACCGCGGAGATAGTTGAATCGGCTGAGGCGCCCGCCCAGCCAAACAGAGCTTTCGCCACGTCTCCCGGCACACACCCACAAACGGCGCGATTTGTCTCCAGCGCGAGTGACCAACCTCCGGCAGCGTGTCGACGTGCTTATGCATACTTCGCCTCCGATTCGGCCAACGCCTCGCGCCCATAGACCCGCTCCACCCACGTGCCGCGGCCGTCCCCGTGGCCGAGCCACGTTGACACACCGGCGGCCGCTTCTCGGCGTGATACGCCGGCAGCCTTCTGCCGCTCCAGGTGCTCGGTCGCGTATGCGTACCGGAGGCTATGCGGCGCGCACTCATCGGTCATACCGACCTTGCGCACGACGTAGTGGTAACGCTCCATCGCGCGCTTCAGATCCGGCTTGCGGACCAGCTTCCCGCCGTACTCGTTCGACAGTCCAATCGCACGCTCCACCAGCTCGGCAGCGCGCTGCCGATCCAATGGCGGGCTCCGTCGCGTCTTGCCTCCTTTCGTCCCGTGGATGATGGTCACGAAGCCATCCCCGATCGGGCTCGAAAGAGCGCGCCGCCATTCAGTCAGCGACTTGATACTTTGAACCGCCTCCCGGGCACGCAACCCAAGCTCGAGCTGCATCTCAAGCACAACCGCGATGCCAGGATCGATCGCAGCAACAGCGGCACGATACGGTTCCAGCTCGTCGCGCATCATCGGTCGCTTCGTGCCGGCCCGGCTTGCTCCCGACAGACCGAGCGCCACATTGCTCATCTTGTCGGCAAACGGCCGGCGGCCGATCCCTTCGAGCGCCGTTCGGATGTGCGTCATGTTGTTGACGGCAGTCCGCTTCGAGCGCCCTCGGCCTGTCATGTCGTTCGACCAGGCGATCAGATGCTTCTCTTTGAGCTGACCGGTCGTGTGGACCTGAAAGCCCATATCCCACAGAAACCGCGCGAAACGCGCGAGCGACTTCTCGCGACCTTTCGAGGTCGAGTTTGCCTGTTTGCCACGCGCCCCGCGCGCAGCACGGCACAGGTCGGCCGTGAGAGATTTGTGCGACATGCGTACCCCGCATCCATGACGTGAGGCTCGACCCCAGTTGCCTCCCTGTCCGCTGGGCGGAGCCGCGCAAACGCAGCTGGGAGACAACAAACGGGGGCACGAGCCTCGGCCTGGTGAGATTGGGAGCGTTCTACGCCAGCCAGCTGGCGCAGCCCGGCACGCATGAACCCGATGAGGTTCGACGCGTGACGGGAAGACGCTTCCCCCGTTTGATCCGTGTTTTGGCTTTGCGACCGATCGGGGGCGCCAATGCCCCGACCGCGCGAATTGATGTGTGCCGAGCGAGTCGACACGAGATTTCAGACGCCGAGGCCGAGCGCGCCGCCAATCGTCATGAGGGCGATTGAAACGGACGCAGCAAGACATGGCGTTAGCGCTGGGGGCGCACGTCACGGATTGATTGCCGCGGGAGCGGCATACGGGGATTGCACATCGCGCCTTTTGCGGGAAGCAAAAGGCGATGGAGGGCTTCACCTACCGGCGAAGCAGTCACAAGTCCATCAGGAACCGACGGACGGATTTTGGGCGTGGGCCCGACTCAGTTCATTCGGTGATCTAGTCACCGTGCCCGCAAAGCAGGCGTCACATATGGCTCTTCAACAGCTAGGTCTTGCAGTCGATGCCCTTAACCCGGGCTAGGTATGAAGGAAGATTAGCGGGGCTCGTACGGCTTGGCAACAACTTTTCGGCGGCTCCTGTCCTGCGCTGAAGAATGGCGGTCACGTCTACAGAGTGACGCACGCATACTGTCGCGACGGCATTCGGTCTACGTGAGATATCGCAAAGTGGTGCGCCGCTAGGATAGGAAAAACGTGTTGTTGTCGTGCCGCGACAACCGAAACTAGATGTCAGAAGCGGGCATCGTTTTCGGCGGCGCGCGACACATACTTGCGCAGTTGCCAGTCCCGAATCTGTAGCAGCGCGTTTGCCCACTGCCCCGGCGTCAGCGACCTCCACGACGCCTCCGGTCTCGGCCACACACGTCGAACGCGGAAACCGTCGATGTCATGCCACGCGGGACTGGTGGGATTCGCCTGTTGCGCGGGTGTGTAGAGCGCAACGAATGCCGGCAGGTTCGCCATCTTTGCCAGTTCTCGTATCACGCCCGTGGGTTTCTCCTGACCAATGTCCCGGGCAACCTCGACAAGGGCCAACGGAACCTTGTTCCCATATCCGTACTCGACGAACAGCACGCTATCAAGATCGGCCATCGTCAACGATTGCGCTTTGCGGCGCTCAAGGTAGCGGCCAATCGATCGCGGCCGATGCCAAACGCCGTAGCATCGGTCACGGATCAGAAATTGTTCTTCTTGCATCTTCGTTGCCCCTGCGCTCTTGCGGCGCGACAAAATATATCGTCAGAGCGCACCATCACAAACGCAGATCACATCGACTGCGCCAACAGGTCGTCCGCCGTCTCGCCAGCCTCAACTCCTTGCGCGTGCAAATAGCTGATCGCGGACGCCACTAACGCCAGAACGTGGCCGTTGTCGGTCGGCTCTGTCCGAATGAAGTCCCGCACAATTGTTAGCAGTTGCTCAGCGTGCAAAAGCGCGTTGCTCGCGGCATGCAACGCATCAGCAGGACATCGCGGAAGGGTTGTGTTTTCATTCATGATCCGCCTCCCGACCGTCGGCCTGGATAGCTGAGACAGCAGAATCGAGTAGTCCCTTGGCCATCGCTGCGACTGCGATAGCGGCATACATTTGGCTCGAACATTCAGTGCTATTGGATGCAGCGTCTCGAAGCACGTCCAGCACGACGCTGAGATGGCATGACGAAGCCTCCAGGGCTTCAAGAACCGGCATACCAGCCGTGACCGAAAAATATCCAGTCATCGCATTCCTATCGAGAGGCTCTTCAGCGAGAGTCTTAAGCGTGCGAATGTCAGACATGGTTCACCTCCGTGTCCTTCGCCAAGCCGTACTTGACGAGTGCTGCATCGGCAAGACCTTTGCTGATTCCGATCAACGTGAGGGCGCCATAAAGTGTCGATTGCGCCTCCGGAATCGCCTCCATGCCGTTAGCGACAGCAGTAATGATGGTGAGCGCTGCCTCCAAGGTGTTCGACGCTTCCTCCAAGGAATCGGCTATCGGTGCATCAGCCCCTACAAGCAGGAGCCCGTCAGACCCGGCAATCGATATCGGAAACGATGTCTTAGCCATGATGCGCCCCCACGTCGTCAAGCACCTCGAACAGCTCGCCGCATTTGGCGACTAACTCGGCACAGGAAAGCACATGATTCGACAGGGACAGGATTGTCTGCTTAAGCTCGCGTCGGGCGTCCTCTTCCGACAGTGTGCGAGCGGCTGGAGAATTTCTTCGGAAGTCCACCAAATTGACAATTTGAGTTCCGCGGCCCAATTGGGACGTGCTCTTGCGGCTATCCATGGCGCACCTCCTCTCGGGCAATTTCGACGAGGCGGCACAGTGCGTCGCCAGCGATATCCAACGCATCTGCATCGGTGCACGCAATCGAGGCGTTACGCAAAGCGTCTTGGACGATTCGTTCGACGAGGCGGGACGAATCCTCGCGATCAGTTGATTCATTTTTAATCATCATGTTGTCCTAATCATTAGGCACTAAAAATGCCGTCGACTGGGGGTACTCCGTCAACCATCCTGCTCTTCGATCAGTGACAACTCCATGTCATCCGTCTCGAGCGAAAACAACTGACCGTCCTTCACCAAGGCAAGATTCGTGAGCGCCGGCAGGTTGGTACGCGCATCGACGCACCAGAGTGGACTGCCCAGTATTTCGACCTTCCAGTCGAGGCAGATGTCCGCAGCGCGCGATAGGACGCGGATGATTCGCGTCTCGTGGCGAGTCGACAGAATCGCAAGTTGACCAACGCGAACGGGCACGGAACTTTGCTGCATCGATGCTTGGGCGCGCATAGCTATCTCCTCATCGCTGTGGATGGCAACACTGGGGATCACGGTGACCTCATGATATACACCACCGTGGTTCATTGTCAACACCACCGTGGTCCATCATAATCACGACATGACACGTGAAGATCCACAAATGAAGCTGCGCCTGCCTGTCGAATTGAAAGACCGGCTGACGGCGCTCGCGGAGGAGAACGGCAGATCGCTGAATGCGGAGGTCGTGAGAAGGCTCGAAGAAAGCCTTGAACGGGATGTGAAGGGAGTGCCGCCAGTCGACGACCGAACGATGGACCTCTTCGCCGACACCGTGGCCGGCAAGGTCGTTCAGGCGCTCGATGAGCGGGAGACGCGACATAGGAAGGGCTGACCGCAACAGGTCGGCGACCGTGAAGGCCACTCAAACTGCCAATTCGCCCGTCCCGATCGGGTAAAGTTAAGACTGCATGTGCCGATAACTCAGAGAACTGGCACCTCTGCCGAAAACACACCACCCGGGGATATCGTGGCGAATTACGTACAAAAAAATCTCATGTCCGAAGAGCAGGTCGTCTACCAGGGGCAACTGAGCCTTTGGCACCTTGCTCCCAAAATCATTCTCGGCCTGCTACTCCTCCCGTTGTTCGGTATCGGCCTGCTCCTGTGGCTGGACGTATTCATCCGGTACAAATCCACGGAACTGGCAGTCACGAACAAGCGAATTGTCGCGAAGTTCGGGTTTATCCGACGCAGCACTGTTGAAATCGGCATCCGCAAAGTCGAAAGCATCCAGATCCACCAGGGTATTCTGGGGCGAATCTTCGACTTCGGATCGATCGTGATGGCCGGGGCTGGTAACCCTCAGGCACCGATCCCTGGCATCTCGCGCCCGATGGAATTCCGCAAGCGCTTTCTGGAACAGCAAGAGCAGGCGGCCTAGGACAGCCAATTCCCACCCTCCTGAACCGTATGCGGTCTTTTAACGACACCCATCAGAGGTTGGGAGTGGCAGGCATGCTCCATGGCATGAGGGCCGCGTAGTCGTCGGCGGTTGCAGCGAGAGGCAGCTTCGTGAACAGCCAGACGAGGTAGC
>NZ_NKFM01000179.1:0-598 GCF_002223085.1 Burkholderia sp. HI2714
TTTTCGGTTCAGTTAAGAACCGGTCGCTCACTCAAAGCTGACAGGAATATGAATCACTTCATAAACCTGACTTACTTTAGTGTGAGACTCTTGATACTTTCGCTATCTGATCCGAGGATCAGCTCGCTTTCATCAAGCGCCCACACTTATCGGCTGTTAATTTTTAAAGAGCATTCTGCGAGGAACTTCGTGTTACTCAGCAGCGCTGCGTTTTCAGCAGCAGAGAATCGAGATTATCAACCGTTTTTTTAAATCCGTCAACAACTTTTTTAACTACTTCGTTGCGACGACTGCGGTTTTATTCCGTTTGCGCTGGAGTCGTTAAAACCGACATCAACAGCACCACTTCTCTTTTTCCCCCGCGCTGCGTTTCCGTTAGCGCGAAAGAGGCGTGATTCTAAGCACCTGCCCCAGTCTCCGCAACCCCTTTTGTGAAATTAAGCTCTCAACAGAAAGTAAATCTATAATTTGATCCGAATCCTTGAAGGACCGTATCGACGTCTTCTTCAAGGGTTTGGATGTCACGCGCCTTGAAGGCCAGCCACTCATATTTCATCTTGTGCCACAGTTTCTCGATGCGATTGAGCTCCGGGCTGTA
>NZ_NKFM01000180.1:0-586 GCF_002223085.1 Burkholderia sp. HI2714
ATTCTTAGATTTCGCGCTCAGCAGGTTGGCGAGGTCCGTTGCCGAGAGTTGTTTTGCCGCACCGGCCCTCAGCACTATGTCGAGGAAAGCTTGTACCGCTTTGTCATATCCTGCGGCCATGGCAGAGAGAGGTGGCGGCGGAAATTCGGACAGGCCGATAAGTGGAACGGTCGGGGCCTGAGCTGGTCATAGGGACCAGCAAGAGGAACCCCAAAATGGCAAAAAGAAGCCGCCGGTCGCATAGCCCAGCTTCGGCAAGGCGATTTGCGTCAAGACAGCCTAATTGCGCCCGCAACCAACTGAGCGCATACCCTGTCGAACAAAGCCCAGTTCCAGCGCTTTCAATGCCATCAGCTTCGTTGCTCGTCCCGTCCAGTTCGAACCATGATTGTAGAGACATTTCATGTCGAGGGCTTACCACCGTCTTCCTCAGGTACGCCTGCGTCGCTTGGTCCAACTTCAGGGTCGGCCGGGATTCGCGAAATTTTCGCCAAAATTACCTTAAGCTACTGATTGGAAAGAAAAATCTATACTTGGGTCGAGCGGCAATGCCCTTCGCTGGAGATCCAGCAAATAGGAGCCGAGT
>NZ_NKFM01000181.1:0-576 GCF_002223085.1 Burkholderia sp. HI2714
TATGTCGCGACCTGTACGAGAATCGGCGTCGCGAGATATTCGGCGTGAGACAGCGGCAGGTGTCGCGCGTTCGGCGAGAAGAAATGCACTGCAGTTGAGCGCGAGACATGATGGGCCGCATGGCATGCGGTCGTCGCGCGCTCGAAGCGAAACGGCCCCGGTGCTGGAAGCCGGGGCCGGTGTTCAGAATGGGTTGTCAGGCAGCGCGTCGCCGGGATCGGGTGGATGGTCCGCCGCGGGCACGTCCTTCGGGACGTAGCGACGAGCCTGTTCGCCGTAGGTTGTGTTGAACCATAGCCAGAGATCGTCGAGGATGCACTGGATGACGAAGGCGGTTTCGTCGGAGAGTGCCGGGTCGTCGACGCCGGCGCTGCGCGTGAACATGTACATGATGGACTCGCGGATAGTGGCGTGCGGGGTGGTCATCGCATTTCCCCGATGGCCTGCTGCAGCAGTTCGTCGGGCAGATGGTTCAGCCCACGGGGCACGGCCAATTGCATGGCGGTGCGCAGGATGCGCCCGGCGTGACGGGGTAATCCGCGCGAAGCCTGGCGCAGCAGTTCGAGCCCGGTTTCG
>NZ_NKFM01000182.1:0-573 GCF_002223085.1 Burkholderia sp. HI2714
CGGTCACCACGGTAGGATTCATGACTGGGGTGAAGTCGTAACAAGGTAGCCGTATCGGAAGGTGCGGCTGGATCACCTCCTTTCCAGAGCTTCTCGCACAAGTTGAGCGCTCACGCTTATCGGCTGTTGATAAAGACAGAAAGACTGTCTGTTAGCGGTTTAATCGGTTATAATGCCGGCCGCTTTCGATAATCATCAATGACAAACATTCGAATGAAGTTTGGTTCGAGTTTTTCTCATTGGCGATTGAGCCAGTCAGAGCGGTACGAAAGTATCAGCTGTCGTTCTTTAACAATCTGGAAGAAGCAAGTAATTTGGATAGCGGAAGCGTCTTGAGATGGACGTGGAAACTATCCGGGTTGTGATTGTATCGATGTATCTCAAGATGATTCGAACTCTATGTTCGACTTAAATTGGAATACGGCACAACGCGAGAACTCAACCTATAACGAGACAGACTCGTTATAGGGTCAAGCGAACAAGTGCATGTGGTGGATGCCTTGGCGATCACAGGCGATGAAGGACGCGGTAGCCTGCGAAAAGCTACGGGGAGCTGGCAAACGAGCTTTGATC
>NZ_NKFM01000183.1:0-562 GCF_002223085.1 Burkholderia sp. HI2714
GAGGAGTACCGGCCTATCTCATAGGTGCCGTGTCTCGCGATGTTCGCGGCGATGTTCGTAAAATCGTGCTCGACGTACGCGAGACAAAAACCCCCTGTTCCGCCTCAAATTGATCGAGACGTAACAGTCAGCGGCGCCTGGAAATATCTCTACCGGGCCGTCGACAAGGACGGCAACACCATTGATTTCCTGCTGCGTGCCCACCGAGACAAGGCCGCGGCGCGCCGGTATTTCGAAAAATCGATCGAGCAGAACGGGGGGCCCGAGACCGTGACGATCGACAAAAGCGGGGCGAACCTGGCAGCGCTCAAGGACCTCAACGCCACGCGTGAACGGCCGATCAGGATCCGCCAGTCGAAGTATCTGAACAACATCGTCGAGCAGGATCACCGCGCCATCAAGCGCCGAACCCGGCCGATGATGGGCTTCAAGGATTGAGCTTCCCCCGGTTTTTCGCGCACCAAGGGCGAGTCGTTATGCTGCCAGATTTTGCTCGTCCTGCGTGCGGAGCCAGTCGTGAAAAAACTGGGTTGGCGACACCTGACCGAGCGTGGAGTGGCGG
>NZ_NKFM01000184.1:0-541 GCF_002223085.1 Burkholderia sp. HI2714
TCTGAACCAGGGTCGTCAGTTCGTCGATGGTCGCGATGGCCTTGCCCAGCTCAAGCTCGACACCGTTCGACAGACGCACCTGCAACGCGAGCGTCATCGTCGGGGGGGACGATGTGGGTGATGTCGATGGTGGTGTCGACACGACCGGCACGAATGCAGACGGCGCCTCGAGCCAAGAATGACGGGCCGCCGACTCCCGAGCATCAGCAGGTGCATCGCCGCGCACAGCCCCATCGCCCGATGATCCCTTGACTTGCCGTTGCTGATGGCTCGCAATCCATTTACGTAACTGGTTCGGATTGACGTCGTGATCCATCGCCGTGCGAGCAATCGACACACCGGGCTTCAAACAAAGCTCCACCAGTTCTTGTCGTGCGGCTTCGTCAAATTCGCGTCGGCCGTCTCGCTTCCGGCCAACTACCAGTCTGCTTCGAAGATCCTGTTTTTCTGTCATTGAGGTCTGAGTGAAAGTGTCCACGCGGACACCTAGCTTCTGACCTCTTGCCTCTCATTTGAAGGGCGTCATTTATGGACCGCATAC
>NZ_NKFM01000185.1:0-514 GCF_002223085.1 Burkholderia sp. HI2714
CAGCGCGAGGGCGTGATCATTGCGAACCTCGTGAACCGGTGGAACAGCTTCGGCAAGGCGATTTGCGTCAAGACAGCCTAATTGCGCCCGCAACCAACTGAGCGCATACCCTGTCGAACAAAGCCCAGTCCGGGCACATGCGGCTATACTCGCCCGTCAGTTCTCATGCTTTTTCAGCGAAAAAAATGCCGGACCTAAGTCCGGCGCAAACGAGGGGAGACATCACCACACTATCAAACCACGTTCCGCGATCCGTCAGGTACTTGCATCCTGACCGACCGCTGTGCCAATGATAGGCGGGACCTGATTGGATGGAGATCAACAATCGTCAAATTTCTTTCGTATTTTCAGGGGCATCGCATGAAGCGACGTTAACAATCAACGACTTAGTCGGACATGCGAAATTCAGGCGCCTGCTTCGAGCTGCGCGCAGCGCGAGCTCGTCGCGAGTTGAATCGCGCACGTCAACGCCACCGCCCATCGAAATGGCGAGCGCAAGGGTACGTCAACTCGT
>NZ_NKFM01000186.1:0-509 GCF_002223085.1 Burkholderia sp. HI2714
CAGCCGCCAGTACTCTTCCATGAAGCCGGTGATCTGACGCATCGCCCAACGAAACAACCGGTAAAACGTATAGATCAGCTCGATGTAGGCGTTCGTGTAGGTTGGGGCACGCCCGGACACACCCGGCCCATACGGCTGGGTGTTGATGAACAGCGCCTTCAGGTCGCCCTCCGGGCAGTAGAGGCTGAGCTGGCCTCGCCGCTTCAGGCTCTGATTGTAGGCGCGGGCGTTCGCGACCCGATACGTCGGTTTCGGGCGTTTGCGCGGCGCTCCGGATTTCAGGCTGGCTTTGTATGGCAATGAACGTTCACGAGGCATAGATCAATTGCCCTTTCTACTCGACCTCACGCTGCCGCGCAACCACCCCCTTCCGAACAAAGCCGGCGCGCTTTGCCTTTCGAGATGCATTCGACTTCCGGCGCATGCAGAGCATACAGCTTGTTTTTGTCCTTCTTCTGCTGGCGGCAGATCCGCCATGCCCGTTCGAGCCAAACCTTCAGCGTCGCTTG
>NZ_NKFM01000187.1:0-506 GCF_002223085.1 Burkholderia sp. HI2714
GGATGAATCGATTGGCTGGCGCGGCGGCGCAACTGCCTGGGGAAACACGTAAGCACCTGGCGGTGCGGGCCTTGGCGGGCGGGCTCACGATCCGCGCGCTGGCTGATGGGCACGGCGTGAGCCGCAAGTTCGTCTACCAGCAGAAGCATAAGGCCCGCGCGGCGCTGGATGATGCCTTCACGCCCGCGCCCGAGGCAGCCGAGCCGGTGCTGGGCACGCTGCCGGTCACGGCACGCTGGCTGCGCCAGGTGATCGTCGCGCTCACGCTGAGCTGCCGCAGTTCGTATCGTGGCGTGGTCGAGTTTGTGCGCGACCTGCTGGGCCTGTCGATCAGTGAAGGCCACGTGCACGACGTGATGCAATGGGCCGCTCAGCGGGCGGGGGCCATCAACCGAGAGCAGGACCTCTCGGGCATCCGCGTGGGCCTGCATGACGAGATCTTCCACGGCGATCGCCCGGTGCTGGCCGGCGTCGATGCAGATTCGACCTACTGTTACCTGCTGGCC
>NZ_NKFM01000011.1:0-165613 GCF_002223085.1 Burkholderia sp. HI2714
TGCACATGCGCCTGATGAAGGGCCTGCGCGGCACGGTGGCCGCATGGTGGGCGCTCACGGGCCTGCTCGTGACGACCTTCGCGTTCCTCGGCGTCAACATGTTCCTGTCCGGGCTGCACAGCTACGGCAAGCTGTAAGATTTCCGCTGTTCGTCCGACTATGAAACCGCCGGTGCACTGCGTGCCCGGCGGTTTTCTTTTGTAACGGGCGGGCGGTCCTGGCGTCGAACGGCGCAAGACGGGTCGGGTCGAACGCTCATGAAACTGCGCGCGGCGCAGGCAGGAGGAGCAGCACGATGTGGATCAAACGCCCTTTGCGGAACGTACTGACCGGCGGCGATATTGCACCCGGCGAAATCACGCCGCGTGCGGTGTTCGAGAACCGGCGGCGCGTATTACAGGCGGCCGGCCTCGCGGCGGCGGGCGGGCTGCTCGGTGGCAGCGGCGCAGCAATGGCCGCCTATGCGTCGCCCGATGCGCGGGCCGCGAAGCTTGCGGCGAAGACGAATCCGAAGTTCGTCGCGGCCGACAAGGTGACGCCGTTCAAGGACATCACCACCTACAACAACTTCTACGAATTCGGCACCGACAAGAGCGACCCCGCGCAGAACGCCGGCACGCTGCGGCCGCGCCCGTGGCGTGTGAGCGTCGAGGGCGAGGTGCTGCATCCGAAGGTGTTCGATCTCGACGAACTGCTGAAACTCGCGCCGCTCGAGGAGCGCGTATACCGGCTGCGCTGCGTCGAGGGATGGTCGATGGTGATTCCGTGGGTCGGCGTGCCGCTGTCCGAGCTGATCAAGCGTGTGCAGCCGACCGGTAACGCGAAATACGTGCAGTTCATCACGCTGGCCGATCCGTCGCAGATGCCCGGTCTCTCGACGCCCGTGCTCGACTGGCCGTACTCGGAAGGGCTACGGATGGACGAGGCAATGAATCCGCTGACGCTACTGACGATGGGTGTCTACGGGCAGGTGCTGCCGAACCAGAACGGCGCACCGGTGCGGATCGTCGTGCCGTGGAAGTACGGTTTCAAGAGCGCGAAGTCGCTCGTGAAGATCCGCTTCGTCGACAAGCAGCCGAAGACGAGCTGGAACACGTACGCGTCGAACGAGTACGGCTTCTATTCGAACGTGAACCCGAACGTCGATCATCCGCGCTGGAGCCAGGCGACCGAGCGGCGCATCGGCGAGGACGGCTTTTTCACGCCGAAGCGCAAGACGCTGATGTTCAACGGCTACGGCGATCTGGTCGCGTCGATGTATCAGGGCATGGACCTGAAGAAGAATTTCTGAGGGCGACGGTGAGAAACGACCTGCCTCCTTCGACCCTGACGGCCGCGCCCACAGCCGGCGCCGGCCAGGCTGCACGTGCCGCACGGAGCGGCGCGGTCCGTCCCGCCGCGCCGCGCTGGCTCGCGCCGGTCAAGGTGCTGGTTTTCGCGGCTGGCCTTTATCCGCTCGCGCGTCTCGTGCTGTTCGGGCTGACCGACCGGCTCGGCGCGAATCCGATCGAGTTCATCACGCGCTCGACGGGGCTCTGGACGCTCGTGATCCTGTGCATCACGCTCGCCGTCACGCCGCTTCGGCGCATGACGGGGTTCGCGACGCTGCTGCGCTTTCGCCGGATGATCGGGCTGTTCGCGTTCTTCTACGCGACGCTGCACTTCACGACCTACCTGTGGTTCGACAAGTGGTTCGACGTCGTCGCGATCCTGAAGGACGTCGGCAAGCGCCCGTTCATCACGGTCGGCTTTGCCGCGTTCGTGCTGCTGATTCCGCTCGCGGCAACGTCGCCGCGCGCCATGGTGCGCCGGCTCGGCCGCCACTGGGCGACGCTGCACAGCGCGATCTACGCGATCGCGCTGTTCGGCGTGCTGCACTTCTGGTGGATGAGGGCCGGCAAGCACAATCTGGCGCAGCCGAAGCTGTATGCGGCAATCGTCGCCGTGCTGCTCGGCTGGCGGCTCATCGCATGGGGATGGCGGCGCGTGCGCGCGTGACGGCGCAGCCTGAAAAAAACAAAAGGCGATGACCGGGAAGTCATCGCCTTGCTTCGTGAGCCGTGCAGGCGGCGCGTCGTTACTTCGCGACGGCCGGGCTCGACGCCGGTGCAGGCATGGACGATGCGCTGCTCGACAATTCGGGTGACAGCGTGAGTGGCGTGCCGGACGAATCGGGCACACTGTCGGACGACGCGTTTTCATCGGTCGGCTTCACGTCCGACGGCGGGGTGTCCTGCTGCTGGAGTGGCTTGGGCATCGGAGGCACGGTGGGCAGATAGAGCGCGCCGCTTTGACCGCAGCCGGCAAGAATCGCCAAAGCCGCTACAATCGCGCTCATCCGGAAAACGACTCGCATGATCGTCCCTGAACAATTGAACCAATAGAGTTTAGCATGTCCGATACCGAATACCTGACCCGTGCCGAGGCCGTGCTGGCGGCCGTCGAGCGTACCGTCGACGACGCCAACGACGGCGATCACGACATCGATCTGGAGCGCAACGGCAGCGTCCTGACGCTGACGTTCGAGAACGGCTCGAAGATCATCGTCAACCTGCAGCCGCCGATGAAGGAAGTGTGGATCGCCGCGAGGGCGGGCGGCTTCCACTACCGTTTCATCGACGGCGAATGGCGCGATACGCGCACGGGCACCGAGTTTTTCTCGGCGCTCACCGAATACGCGACGCAGCAGGCCGGCCTGCCGATCACGTTCAGCGCGCCGTAACCGCTCCGGCCGAAGCCGGGCCGCGCCTCGACGCGTCGTACCAAAGAAAAAGCGCCCCGCAGGGCGCTTTTTTCATGTCCGTGCCGGTGGTCAGTGCGCGAACAGGTTCATGATGTCCTGCTTTTCCTGCTCGTCGACGTGCGGCACGGTGGCGTCGACGTTCTGCGCGGCCGGCGCCTGCGGTACGCCGACCGTCGACACGAAGCCGTGGCCCGGCGCGAACTCGGTGAAGTACAGCTCGCCGCCGAGCGACTCGACACCGTCCGGCACCGTCGGCTTGAATTCGGGCACGCCCTTCAGCGCGGCGCCCATGTATTCGATCCAGACCGGCAGCGACAGGCCGCCCCCCGTTTCGCGATCGCCGAGGCTGCGCGGATTGTCGTAGCCGATCCACGCGATCGCGGCGAGCGTGTGCTGATAGCCGGCGAACCACGCGTCGTGCGAGTCGTTCGTCGTGCCGGTCTTGCCCGCGAGGTCGGTGCGCTTCAGCACGTTGGTCCGTGCGCCCGTGCCGCGCTGCGCGACGCTCTGCAGCAGGCTGTTCATCACGTACGCGTTGCGCGGGTCGATCGCGCGCGGCGCGTTCTGCTCGGCGACGAGCGGCTGTGCGCGCACGACGATCGCGCCGTTCGGATCGGTGACTTCGGCGATCAGGTACGGATTGACGCGGTAGCCGCCGTTCGCGAAGACCGAGTACGCGCCCGCCATCTGCAGCGGCGTGACCTGGCCCGCGCCGAGTGCCATCGGCAGGTAGGCCGGATGGCGTTCGGCGTCGAAGCCGAAGCGGGTGATGTACTGCTGCGCGTACTTCGTGCCGATGTGGTTCAGGATCCGGATCGACACGAGGTTGCGCGAGCGCTGCAGCGCGGTGCGCATCGACATCGGGCCTTCGAAGCCGCCGCCGTAGTTCTTCGGCTCCCACGGCTGGCCACCCGTTTCGGCGGCGCTGAAATACAGCGGGCCGTCGTTGATCACGGTTGCCGGCCCGAGGCCCTTGTCGAGCGACGCCGAATAGATGAACGGCTTGAACGACGAACCCGGCTGCCGCCACGCCTGCGTGACGTGGTTGAACTTGTTCTTGTTGTAGTCGAAGCCGCCGACGAGCGAGCGGATCGCGCCGTCCTGCGGGACGATCGACAGGAACGCTCCCTCGACCTGCGGCAACTGCGTGATCGACCATTTGCCGGCGTCGTTCTTCACGACGCGGACGATCGCGCCCGGGCGGATGCGGCGATTCGGCTGCGCATTGGCCGACAGCGCGCCCGACGCGAAGCGCAGGTTGTCGCCTTCGATCGTCGCATTGCTGCCGTCGATGAACGCGACCGTGATCTGGCGCGGGCTGGCGGCCGTGACGACCGCGGCGATCAGTTCGCCGTTGTCGGGGTGTTCGAGCAGCGCATCGTCGATCGCTTGTTCGCGGTCGTCGGCCCCGGCCGGCAGCTCGATGAAGCCTTCCGGCCCCCGATAGCCGTGCCGGCGTTCGTAATCCATGATGCCCTTGCGCAGCGCGGTGTACGCGACCTGCTGATCCGCGGAGTCGATTGTCGTGACGACGTTGAAGCCGCGCGTGTAGGTTTCCTCGCGGTACTGCGCGTACATCATTTGTCGGACCATTTCCGCGACGTACTCGGCGTGCACGCTGAAATCGCGGCCCGGACCCTTGACGACGAGCGGCTGAGCGGAAGCTTCGTCGTACTGTTCGCGCGTGATGAAATTCAGCTCGAGCATCCGCTGCAGGATGTATTCCTGGCGCACCTTCGCGCGCTTCGGGTTCACGACCGGGTTGTACGCGGACGGTGCCTTCGGCAGCCCGGCGAGCATCGCGGCTTCGGCCAGCGAGATGTCCTTCAGGTCCTTGCCGAAGTAGACCCGCGCGGCGCTGGCGAAGCCGTACGCGCGCTGGCCGAGATAGATCTGATTCATGTAGACCTCGAGAATCTGATCCTTCGTCAGCGCACGCTCGATCCGGTACGCGAGCAGCATCTCGTAGATCTTGCGCGTGTAGGTCTTCTCGCTCGACAGGAAGAAGTTGCGCGCGACCTGCATCGTGATCGTGCTCGCACCCTGCGATGCATGGCCGTTCGTCAGCGCGACGAAGCCGGCGCGGACGATGCCGGTGAGGTCGACACCGCCGTGATCGTAGAAGCGCGCGTCCTCGATCGCGAGGATCGCCTTCTTCAGCGAGTCGGGCACGTCCTTGAAGTGGACGACGTCGCGGCGCTCTTCGCCGAATTCGCCGATCAGCACGTGATCGGACGTATAGATGCGCAGCGGCACCTTCGGCCGATAGTCGGTCAGCGCGTCGAGCGACGGCATGTTCGGCCACGCAACGACGAGCGCGTAGCCGAGCACGAGGCCACCGGCCACGACGAGCGCCACGCACATCGTGGCGAATCCGAGCAGGACTTTTTGCCACCAGGGCCGCTTCTTCGGCTCCGGGGCGGGAGGCGGGGACGTAGGAGTCGTGGATTGCATAGGCATACCGGAAAACAGTCCCGCGATTATAGCTGCCCGGTAAGACCGGTCCTGACGCGGGGGCCGCCCGCCGCGAAGACGCGGCCTGGCGTACTTCCAGCATAGCCCGCGCATGGTCGTCGGGAGCGGATGCTGGCCATTAGGCTGACTGTCGGCCGCACGCGCTGATTTGCAGAATCAGGTCTCGGAAACGCGGCATGGGCCGCGACGAGTTCGGGAGGCTGGGATGGCGGGACGATGGCGAGCGCGGTTTGCACAGGGCGGGCACCGGTCGACGGGAATCGACGTCGGTGCGCATGAGGTGAGGGTGGTCGTGCTGAGCCGGCGCGGCCGGGGTGCGGAGGTGTGCGTCGAGGGACTCGAGCGGGAGCCGGTCGGGTTGGCGGGCGGGCCGGAGGATGCGCGCTGGGCGGCTGTTGCGCGTGCGCTGGCCGCCGCCGTGTCGAGGCTGTCGGCGGCCGGCGTGCGGTGCGACGCGCGCGGCGTGATGGCGTTGCACGATGACGAGATGCGCACCGCGACGCTCGACCTGGCCGGGCGGGCCGACGTCGAGGACGCCGCGCGGCAGGCGGCCGAACGCATCTCGGGGCTGGCGCCGGACAGTCTCGCGTTCGACTGGCGGCAGGAGGGCGGCGCGGGAGCGGGCGAGATCGAGGTTGCCGTGGCGCCGCTGGCGCTGCTCGAACGGCGGATCGACGTGGCTGCCCAGGCCGGTGTCGACCTGACGGTGGTCGACGGCGAGTCGGCCGCGGCGCTGCGTGCGTTGCGCTATGCCGCGCAATTCGAACCCGACGCGCAGGCGGGCCCCTACGCGGCGCTCTGGTTTCATGACTCGGGCGTGCACGGCTGGCGAATCGACGGCCCGTTGGCCGTACCGGTGCTGACGCTGTCCGGCGCCGTGCCGGGGGCGTTTTCCGATGCATTGCGCCAGCGCGCGCTCGGGGCCGTGTGTTGCGTACTCGTGGCCGGGGACGAGCGTTGCATCGCCCGCTTCGATACGTCCGTCGCCGAGATCGGCGATGTGCTCGGCGCGGTTGCGGTGTCGTTCGACTGCACGGGCTGGAGCGGGCAACCGTGCCCGCCCACCGGCATGCCGGGCGGCCCGGCATGGGCTGTCGCATTCGGGCTGGCATTGCGCGGGGTGTGGGAATGACGGCCTGTCGTGCGGAGCCGGGCGGTTTCAACCTGCTGCCGTACCGCGTGCGGCTGGCGCAGGCGTTGCGACGTCGCCGGGCCGCGCAGTGCGGTGCGGCGATTCTGTTCGGTGTGCTCGGCGCCGGCCTGTGGACGGGCGCTGCCACCGCGGCGGCGTGGCGTGTGGATGCCGAGCGTGCCAGCTTGGAGGTGCGACTGCGGCAGTTGCAGCCGCACGTGGGGGCCGCGACACGCGCAGCCAGGGCGGCGGCCGTTGCCGCGCAGCGCGATGCGCAGGCGGCCGCGCTTGCCGCGCCTTTTCGGCACGTCGCAGGGCTGCTGGCCACGCTGGCGCAGGTGCGCGACGGCACCGTCCGGCTCGACGCGCTGCGCACGACGTCGGCCGGTGCCGTGATCGATGCGCGTGCCGCGAGCTACCGAGCGGCCGCGCGATGGCTCGCGGGGATGGCACGTGAGCAACGTGGCTGGCGGATCGATATCGATGCGTTGAAGCCAGCTTCCGATGCGCCGGTCGCTACAGGCGGGATGCCGTTCCGGTTCTCGGTCCAGCTGCGCTGGCACGACGCGATGGCGTCCCGGAAAGCGTCGGGAGGCGGCACATGATGGCGCTCGCGCATCGGTCCGCACTGCGCGGCGACGGACGGCGGGGCGGCATGCGGCGCATGTCGCCGGCGGCTGCGCACTTCGCAGGCTGCGGGCTCGCATTCGCGGCCGTGCTGGCGGGCGGCATTCATCTGGCGAATGCTGCCGACTGGAGCGGGCTCGCGCATAGCCGCGCGTTGCTCGCAGCGGCGCAGATGCGGGAGGCCGACGCGCGGCGTGTCCTGGTGGCCGCCGCACGGCAACGCGGCGTGCAGCCGGCGGCGGCACACGGCGATCGTTCGCCGCGTACGCCGGAATGGGCCGCTTTGATGCTGGAACTGGCGGATCGCGCCGCGTCGAGCGGGCTGCGCGACGTATCGATCGAACCGCTGCGCGCCGATGGCGCGGTGCCGGACGGCAGGCGCTCGGTGCGTATCGTCGCGTACGGCGGCTTTCGCGCGTTGCTGCAGATGGTCGGCGGGCTGGCCCGTTTCCCGGTGCTGGCGGTGCCATCCGCACTGCGTGTCGAACGGGGAAAGGAGGCCGCGCGCGTGGAAATGTCCGTCGACGTGTTTCCGGCGTTGCCGGCGCCAACGTCTACGGGCGGGGAGGCGCCGGTTCTGGCCGACACGCCCGGCGCCGATCCGTTCGGTGAGGCCGGTTCGTCCGAAGCGGAGTGGGCGGCTGCCCGCCTGGCCGGCACGATTCGCGACGGTCATGCAGGTCTTGCGCTGTTCGACGACGGTGACGGCGCGTTCACGGCCGTGGTCCCCGGCGATACCGTCGGGGCCGCGCGGGTGGTGCGCGTCGATCCCGTCGCCGTGACGCTGGCAACAGCGGACGGCGCGTACCGGGTCACGCTGGACGACGGGAGGCGGCCATGATCAAGCACGGATGCCGGGTGCTCGCCGTTTGGGCCGGATTGACCGCGGCCAGTGCAAGCGCGTCATTGCCGCCGCTGCCGGCCGTCTGGCCTGCCGCATCGTTGGATACACAGGTGCCGGGCCTGCCGTTGCCGCAAGGCGTGGTGGACGGGGCGGATCACACCGTATCGACGGAGGCCGGCCCGCCGCCGTTCGACCAGGCGGCTCGCGCGGCGCTTCAGGCCGAGGCCGCCACCCCGGCCCCCGGGCTGGAGGGGCCGCCGATCCCGTTGGCGCCGCCGGCACGGATGAGCGACGCTGCGGCCCGGCAGCCGGGCGATGCGGACGACACGCGGCGGATCTCGCTGAATCTGCAGGGCGCGGGGCTTGCAGCCGCGTTCGACGCGTTCGCGCGGTTCACCGGACTCAATATTGTCGTCAGCGAGCAGGTGCGTGGCACCGTCACGTTACGTCTGAACAATGTCCGCTGGCGCGATGCCTTCGACACGCTGCTCGACACACACGGGCTCGCGATGTCCCGGCGGGGCAACGTGATATGGGTCACGCCGGCGACCGAACTGGCCGCGCGCGAACGCGAGCGCTTCGAAATGCACGCGCGGGCCGCCGATCTGGAGCCGCTTGCGAGCCGGACGTTCGCGCTGCACTACCCGCGTGCGCAGGACGTGCAGCGGCTCCTGGCCGGCGCGACCGGCCAGCGCCTGCTGTCGAAGCGGGGTGCGGCAGCTGCCGATCCGCGCACGAACCTGCTGTTCGTCACCGATCTCGCGCCGCGTCTCGACCAGATCGCGAGCCTGATCGATGCGATCGACCGGCCGTCGCGGCAGGTCCGGATCGAGGCCCGCATCGTCGAGGGCGAGCAGGGTTTTTCGCGCAATCTCGGCGCCCGTGTCGCGCTGCGGGCGCAGGAGCGGCCGCCGTCGGGCGAGAGCGCCATGTTTATGACCGGTGCCCGCAACGCGCTCGACCTGGCTGCGCGGCCGCTCGGCGGCTTCGAAGCGGCAACCGCCGGCTTCACGCTGTTCGCCGCGCCGCTCAGCCGCGTGCTCGACGTCGAACTGAGCGCGCTCGAGGCGCAAGGTCGGGGCCAGATCGTTTCGAGTCCGCGTGTGGTGACCGCCGATCGCGTCAAGGCCATCGTCGAACAGGGCTCGGAGCTGCCGTACCAGGCGAAGGTCGGCAACGGCGTGAGCGGCGTGCAGTTCCGCCGGGCGACGCTCAAGCTCGAGGTCGAGCCGCAGATCACGCCGGACGGGCGCGTGGTGCTCGACCTGGACGTGACGAAGGACAGCATCGGCGAGCCGACGGCGGCCGGTCCGGCGATCCATACGAAACACGTCCAGACGCGCGTCGAGGTCGAGAACGGCGGGACGGTCGCGATTGGCGGGATCTATGAGCAACTGAACCGGAACGATGTGACGCGCGTGCCGCTCTTGGGCAAAATACCGTTTCTGGGCGCGCTTTTCCGGCACCGCGCGCAACGCGATCAGCGTAACGAACTGGTCGTCTTCATCACGCCGACCGTCGTCGATGCGCGCTGCAATGCGCCCGGCGCGGGCGGCGCGGATGCCGAGAAAACGGGGCCGGAAGCCGCCGGCGCAGGCTCGACAAGGCAGCCGCTTTGCCAGTAAGCTGCGCCACACACCAGCAAGATTGAAGCAGAGGAAGCCGTTGCAAGCGCGGGACCCACATGCAAACGTATTTTTCGTCGGCCTTATGGGAGCGGGTAAGACCACCGTGGGCCGTGCGGTCGCGCGTCGTCTCGACAGGACGTTCTTCGACTCCGACCACGAAATCGAGGCCCGCACGGGCGCGCGCATTCCGGTGATCTTCGAGATGGAGGGCGAGGCCGGGTTTCGCGATCGCGAAACGCAGGTGATCGCCGATCTCACGCAGCGCGAGAACATCGTGCTCGCGACGGGCGGCGGCGCGGTGCTGCGCCCGGAAAACCGCGACTGCCTGAAAAGCCACGGCATCGTCGTCTACCTGCGCGCCAATCCGCACGATCTGTGGCTGCGCACGCGCAAGGACAAGAACCGCCCGCTGCTGCAGACCGAAGATCCGAAGGGGCGTCTCGAAGCGCTGTACGAGGTACGCGACCCGCTGTACCGCGAATGCGCGGATTTCGTCATCGAGACCGGCCGTCCGTCGGTCAACGGTCTCGTCAACATGGTGCTGATGCAACTCGAACTGGCGGGCGTCATCGCCAAGCCGCTACAAGCATGATTACTGTCAACGTCGATCTGGGCGACCGCGCCTATCCGATTCATATTGGCGCCGGCCTGATCGGCCGCGCCGAGTTGTTCGCGCCTCATATCAAGGGCTCGTCCGTCACGATCGTCACGAACACGACGGTCGATCCGCTCTACGGCGACGCGCTGCGCGCGGCGCTTGCGCCGCTCGGCAAGCGCGTGTCGACGGTCGTGCTGCCGGACGGCGAGGCGTACAAGAACTGGGAAACGCTGAACCTGATCTTCGACGGCCTGCTGACCGACCGCGCGGACCGCAAGACGACGCTCGTGGCGCTCGGCGGCGGCGTGATCGGCGACATGACGGGCTTTGCGGCCGCGTGCTACATGCGCGGCGTGCCGTTCATCCAGGTGCCGACGACGCTGCTGTCGCAGGTCGATTCGTCGGTCGGCGGCAAGACAGGCATCAACCACCCGCTCGGCAAGAACATGATCGGCGCGTTCTACCAGCCGCAGGCCGTGATCGCGGACATCGGCGCGCTGACGACCCTGCCCGACCGCGAACTGGCGGCCGGCGTCGCCGAGATCATCAAGACCGGCGCGATCGCCGATGCGGAATTCTTCGACTGGATCGAGGCGAACGTCGACGCGCTGAACCGTCGCGACCCGGCCGCGCTCGCGCATGCGGTGAAGCGCTCGTGCGAGATCAAGGCGAGCGTGGTGGCGGCCGACGAACGCGAAGGCGGCCTGCGCGCGATCCTGAATTTCGGCCACACGTTCGGCCATGCGATCGAGGCCGGCCTCGGCTACGGCGAGTGGCTGCATGGCGAGGCGGTCGGCTGCGGGATGGTGATGGCGGGCGACCTGTCGGTGCGGCTCGGCCTGCTCGACGAAGCATCGCGGCAGCGTCTCGATGCGGTGATCGCGGCCGCGCACCTGCCGACCCGCGGGCCCGCGCTCGGCGACGCGCGCTACATGGACCTGATGCGCGTCGACAAGAAGGCGGAGGCCGGCGCGATCAAGTTCATCCTGCTGAAGCGATTCGGCGATACGCTGATCACGCAGGCGCCGGACGAAGCCGTGTTCGCCACACTGGCGCAGACTACCCGCTAACGGCGGCCCGGATGCCCCGGCGCCCCTGACATGGAGGAGACGTGAGCGAGACATCCAGCAGCACACTGCCCGAAGCCGGCCGCGCATCTGCTGCGCCGGTGGCCGAGCCGCCGACGCTGGCGGCGCTGGAAGCCCATCTCGCTCCGTATGCCGCACACGCGTCGCAGTCGCGCGGCCGTCGCCATCCGGAGGCACCGCCGGCGGCGCGCACCGAATTCCAGCGCGACCGCGACCGCATCGTCCATTCGACCGCATTTCGCCGGCTCGAATACAAGACGCAGGTCTTCGTCAATCACGAAGGCGACCTGTTCCGCACACGCCTCACGCACAGTCTCGAAGTCGCGCAGATCGCGCGCTCGGTCGCGCGCAACCTGCGCCTGAACGAGGATCTTGTCGAGGCGATCTCGCTCGCGCACGACCTCGGCCATACGCCGTTCGGCCATGCCGGGCAGGATGCGCTGAATGCCTGCATGCGCGAGCATGGCGGCTTCGAGCACAACCTGCAGAGCCTGGCGGTCGTCGACGAGCTCGAGGAGCACTACGGCGCGTTCAACGGGCTGAACCTGTGCTTCGAGACGCGCGAAGGCATTCTGAAGCACTGCTCGCGCGAGAATGCGCGCAAGCTCGGCGCGCTCGGCGAGCGCTTCCTGCAGGGCCGCCAGCCGTCGCTCGAAGCGCAGCTCGCCAACATTGCGGACGAGATCGCGTACAACAACCACGACGTCGACGACGGCCTGCGTTCCGGCCTGATCACGATCGAACAGCTCGCGGAAGTCGAGCTGTGGCAGCGCCACTACGAGGCGGCGCTCGCCGAATTCCCGCACCTCGAAGGCCGCCGTCTCGTGCACGAGACGGTGCGCCGCATCATCAACACGCTGATCGTCGACCTGATCGACGAGACGACGCGCAATCTCGCGCGTGTCGCCCCCGCGTCGCTCGACGACGTGCGCGCCGCGCCGCCGCTCGTGTCGCACAGCGAAACGGTTGCCGCGCAGGCGGCCGCCCTCAAGCGTTTCCTCTTCAAGAACCTCTATCGCCACTACAAGGTGATGCGCATGGCGAGCAAGGCGCAGCGCGTCGTCACCGGTCTGTTCGACGCGTTCATCGACGATCCGCGCCTGCTGCCGCCGCCGTACCAGTCCGACGATGCCGCGCAGCAGCCGCGCCTCGTCGCGCACTACATCGCCGGCATGACCGACCGCTTCGCGCTGAAGGAGTATCAGCGCCTGTTCGTCATCAACGACAACTGACTGTCACAAACGATCACTAGACTTCGCCGGTTCAATGGCGACGGGAATGTTGCACACGCTGTTGGTAACGTTTTCATAGGAGAGAGGTCGATGAAGAAGAAGCCTGCGGGGACACTGGTTCGTTCGATCGCGCTCGGCGGCGCGCTGATGTTCGGGGTACAGCACGTGGCGCTCGCCGCGACGGAAATCCAGTTCTGGCATGCGATGGAAGCCGCGCTCGGCGAGCGGGTCAACGCGATCGCCGACCAGTTCAACGCGTCGCAGAGCGACTACAAGATCGTGCCGGTCTTCAAGGGCACCTACGACCAGGCGCTCGCGGCCGGCATCGCCGCCTATCGCAGCGGCAACGCGCCGGCGATCCTCCAGGTCTACGAAGTCGGCACGGCCACGATGATGCAGGCGAAGAAGGCCGTCGTGCCCGTCTACGACGTGTTCAAGCAGGCGGGCGTGCCGCTCGACGAAAAGGCGTTCGTGCCGACCATCGCGAGCTACTACAGCGACGCGAAGACGGGCCATCTCGTATCGATGCCGTTCAACAGCTCGACGCCGGTGCTGTACTACAACAAGGACGCGTTCAAGAAGGCCGGGCTCGACCCGAACCAGCCGCCGAAGACGTGGGCCGACGTGCAGGCCGACGCGGAGAAGCTGCGCAAGTCGGGGATGGCATGCGGCTTCACGACCGGGTGGCAGGGCTGGATCCAGCTCGAGAACTACAGCGCGTGGCACGGGCTGCCGTTCGCGAGCCGCAACAACGGCTTCGACGGTACCGACGCGGTGCTCGAATTCAACAAGCCGCAGCAGATCGCGCACATCTCGTTCCTGCAGCAGATGGCGAAGGACGGCACGTTCACGTACGCGGGCCGCAAGGACGAAGCGTCGGCGAAGTTCTACAGCGGCGACTGCGGGATCCTGACGACGTCGTCGGGCGCGCTCGCGAACGTGCAGAAGTTCGCGAAGTTCAGCTACGGCACGGGCATGATGCCGTACGACGCGAACGTGAAGGGCGCCCCGCAGAACGCGATCATCGGCGGCGCGAGCCTGTGGGTGCTGGCGGGCAAGGATCCGGCGACCTACAAGGGCGTCGCGAAATTCCTCGCGTACCTGGCCTCGCCGGCTGTCGCCGCGAAGTGGCACCAGGACACGGGCTACCTGCCCGTGACGACCGCGGCGTACGACCTCACGCGCCAGCAGGGCTTCTACGCGAAGAACCCGAGCGCCGAAACCGCGATCAAGCAGATGCTGAACAAGCCGCCGCTGCCGTACACGAAGGGGCTGCGCCTGGGCAACATGCCGCAGATCCGCACGGTGGTCGACGAGGAGTTCGAACAGGTCTGGGCGCAGAAGAAGTCGCCGAAGGACGCGCTCGATTCGGCCGCGTCGCGCGGCGACGAATTGCTGCGCCGCTTCGAGAAGTCGGGCGGCTGAGCCCGCATCGCACCGTGCCGCCGGCCGCGTCGCATCCTGTACGGATGCGCGTGCCGGCCGGCGGCACGACTCCCTTTCCGTTGCGCCTGACCGGATATCCGCGATGCAATCCCGTTCCCGTTTCGGTACGAGCCTGTTGCCGTACCTGCTGATCGCGCCGCAGCTCGCGATCACCGCCGTGTTCTTCCTGTGGCCGGCCGGCGTCGCGCTATGGCAGTCGACGCAGATGCAGGACGCGTTCGGCACGTCGAGCGAATTCGTCGGCCTCGCGAACTTCACGCACCTGTTCGCCGATCCGCTGTATCTCGATTCGTTCCGCACGACGCTCGTGTTCAGTTCGCTCGTCACTGTGAGCGGGCTGGTCGTGTCGCTGATTCTCGCCGCGTGCGCCGATCGCGTGATCCGCGGCGCGCGCGTGTACCGCACGCTGCTGATCTGGCCGTACGCGGTTGCCCCGACGATCGCCGCCGTGCTGTGGGCGTTCCTGTTCAACCCGAGCATCGGCCTGATCACCTATGCGCTCGCGAAGAGCGGCATCGTGTGGAACCACGCGCTGAACGACGACCAGGCGATGTTCCTGGTCGTGCTTGCATCGGTGTGGAAACAGGTGAGCTACAACTTCCTGTTCTTCTACGCGGGCCTGCAGGCGATCCCGCGCTCGCTGATCGAGGCGGCCGCGATCGACGGTGCCGGGCCGGTGCGGCGCTTCTTCAACATCGTGCTGCCGCTGCTGTCGCCCACCAGCTTCTTCCTGCTGGTCGTGAACCTCGTCTACGCGTTCTTCGACACGTTCCCGGTGATCGACGCGGCCACCGGCGGCGGCCCGGCGCAGAGCACGAAGACGCTGATCTACAAGATCTTCGCGGAGGGCTTCCAGGGGCTCGACATCGGCAGCTCGGGCGCGCAGTCGGTAGTGCTGATGATCATCGTCGTCGGGCTCACGGTGATCCAGTTCCGCTTCGTCGAACGCAGGGTGCAATACGCATGATCGAAAATCGCAAGGGCTTCGACCTGTTCTGCCACGCGGTGCTGATCGCGGGCGTCGTGCTGATCGTGTTTCCCGTCTATGTCGCGTTCTGCGCGGCGACGATGAATGCGCAGGAAGTGTTCACGGTGCCGCTGTCGCTCGTGCCGAGCACGCACCTGTTCGAGAACGTCGCGTACATCTGGGGGCACGGCAGCGGCGGCACGACCGCGCCGTTCGGCCGCCTGCTCGTGAACAGCTTCGCGATGGCGCTCGGCATCGCGGTGGGCAAGATCGCGGTGTCGATCCTGTCCGCGTACGCGATCGTCTATTTCCGCTTCCCGTTTCGCAACACGGCGTTCTGGCTGATCTTCATCACGCTGATGCTGCCGGTGGAGGTGCGGATCTTCCCGACCGTGCAGGTCGTGTCGACGCTGCACCTGACGAACACCTATGCGGGGCTCACGCTGCCGCTGATCGCGTCGGCGACCGCGACGTTCCTGTTCCGCCAGTTCTTCATGACGCTGCCCGACGAGCTGATGGACGCCGCGCGCATCGACGGCGCGGGGCCGCTGCGGTTCTTCTGGGACGTCGTGCTGCCGCTGTCGAAGACCAGCATCGCGGCGCTGTTCGTGATCACGTTCATCTACGGCTGGAACCAGTATCTGTGGCCGATCCTGATCACGACGGAAGCGTCGCTGTCGACGGCGGTGGTGGGCATCAAGACGATGATCGCGAGCGGCGACGCCGCGACCGAATGGCAATACGTGATGGCGGCGACGCTGCTGGGAATGATCCCGCCGCTCGTCGTCGTACTGGCGATGCAGCGCTGGTTCGTGCGCGGCCTCGTCGATTCCGAGAAATAAATGACGGACGGCAACCGGGAGAAAGACCAAGAATGGCTGCGCTGAGCTTGAAGGGCGTCAGGAAATCCTATGACGGCAAGCAGCACGTGCTGCATGGCATCGACGTGGAGATCGCCGACGGCGAATTCATCGTGCTGGTCGGCCCGTCGGGCTGCGGCAAGTCGACGTTGCTGCGGATGATCGCGGGGCTCGAGACGGTGACGGACGGCGAGATCGCGATCGGCGAGCGTGTCGTCAACACGCTGGAGCCGAAGGATCGCGACATCGCGATGGTGTTCCAGAACTATGCGCTGTACCCGCACATGACGGTCGCGCAGAACATGGGCTACGGGTTGAAGATCCGCGGGATCGAGCGCGCAACGATCGATTCGCGGGTGGCCGCGGCCGCGAAGATCCTCGAGCTCGAGCCGTTGCTCGCGCGGCGGCCGCGCGAGCTGTCGGGCGGCCAGCGGCAGCGCGTCGCGATGGGGCGCGCAATCGTGCGCGAGCCGTCGGTGTTCCTGTTCGACGAGCCGTTGTCGAACCTCGACGCGAAATTGCGCGTGCAGATGCGGCTCGAGATCCAGCGGCTGCATGCGCGGCTCGCGACGACGAGCGTCTACGTCACGCACGACCAGATCGAGGCGATGACGCTCGCGCAGCGCGTGATCGTGATGAACCGCGGCTACGCGGAGCAGATCGGCGCGCCGGTCGACGTGTACGAGAAGCCGGCGACGGTGTTCGTCGCGGGCTTCATCGGCTCGCCCGCGATGAACCTGATGCACGGCCGGCTGTCGGACGACGGCGCGACGTTTACGGTCGCGGGTGGCGGCCCTGCGCTGCCGGTCGCAGGCGCCCCCGGTATCGGCGCGGCGATCGCCACCGGGCGCGACTGGGTGCTCGGCGTGCGTCCCGAGCACATGACGCCGCAGCCGGGCGTCGCGCAGGCGACGCTGCCGGTCGACTCGTGCGAGCTGCTCGGCGCGGACAATCTCGCGCACGGCCGCTGGGGCAATCACGACGTCGCGGTACGCTTGCCGCACGCGGACCGTCCCGCGCGCGGCACGGCGCTGGCGGCCTCGCTGCCGGCGCACCGGCTGCATTTCTTCGATCCCGAGACCGGCAAGCGTGCCGGCTGAACCTGCTGACCTTGCCGAGAGACCGACGATGACGACCCGTACCGACTGGTGGCCTTATCCGCGCGTCGTCGCCCATCGCGGCGGCGGCACGCTCGCGCCGGAGAACACGCTCGCCGCGCTCGACGAGGGCGCGCGCCGTGGCCACCGGATGGTCGAGTTCGACGCGAAGCTGTCGGCCGACGACGTGACGTTCCTGCTGCACGACGATACGGTCGACCGCACGTCGAACGGTCACGGCGCGGCGGCGGGCATGCGTTATGACGCGCTGGCCGCGCTCGATGCGGGCGCGTGGCGCGACGCGCGCTTCGCGGGCGAGCGGATGCCGACGCTCGAGGCAGCGGCGGCGCGCTGCCTCGCCCACGGACTGGCCGCGAATGTCGAGATCAAGCCATGCCCGGGGCGCGAGCGCGAGACGGGGCAGCGCGTGGCGGCCGACGCGGCCGTGTACTGGCGCGATGCCGCGGTTCCGCCGCTCCTGTCGTCGTTCTCGTTCGACGCGCTGCAACAGGCACGCGCGACGGCGCCTGCACTGCCGCGCGGGATGCTCTATGAGGCCGTGCCGGACGACTGGCATGCGCAAGTCGTCGGCGCGCTCGGCTGCGTTTCGTTGCATGCAGACCACAAACAGCTCGACGAGCCGCTCGTGCGCGCGATCAAGGCGGCCGGGCTGCGCATCCTGGTTTACACGGTAAACGACCTCGAACGGGCACGCGAACTCGCGCGCTGGGGCGTCGATGCGGTCTGCACGGACCGGATCGACCTGATCGGCCCGGCTGCGCTGGACGACATCGCCATTCCCTGAGGGCCGCACTGACGGCCGGCGAAACCCGTGCCGGGAACGTGCCTGACGCGAAAAAAGACGCCCCGACGGGATTCCCGCCGGGGCGTTTCGCATCGTGGAGACGTTACGTCAGGAAAAATCCGCTACAAATTGCAGCAGGATTAACCATTCCCCAAATATTCGACTACGCTTAGAAGCGGTAGCCGACGTTCAGGTACGTGACGATCGGGTTCAGCGAGATCTTCGCTTTCGACGTTTCGGTCAGGGTGCCGACCGGCGTCCGGCGGGCCGTCGTGAAGGTCGCAGTCACGCTGACAGGGATGTACGAGAGCGACAGGCCCGCGAACCAGTGCTTCGTGAAGTTGTACGTGAAGCCGGCGTTGAACACGGGCGCCCACTGGTTGCTGGTCGTCGCGCTGGTCGAGCCGCCGAGCACGCCGTTCTCGAAGCTGCTGTTCGTGATCTTCGCGCCGGTGAACCAGACATACGTCGCGCCGACGCCGACATACGGACGGAACTTCGCGTTGGCGTCGTTGAAGTGGTAGCGAAGCAATACGGCGGGGCTCCACTGGTACGCACGGCCGAGGACGCCGAACTTTTCGAACTGACCCTTGCCGGTGATGTCGAACTTCGGCGGTATCCCCATCACGAGCTCGGTGGAGATGTGGTCGGTGACGAAGTAGCCCGTTGCGAGCCCCAGCGTATCGGCGTCGTTGATGCCGGCGCCCGTGTTGGGAATCGATTGGTTGATGGGCGTGCCGCCGACGCGGTAGAGGAACAGCGGGTCGCTGCTGTCCTGCGGCGCAAGGTGCAGCCAGCCGGTGCTGACGTAGAAATCACCTGCGGATTGTGCATGTGCCGTAGCGCCCGCCAATGAGAATGCGAGTGCCGCGGCCCCCGTAATGGCCAGTTTTCGTTTCATTGTGTCTCCTCCGATCAAAGGCGTGCTCATTATGACGACTGCGTTTAAAACCAAACAAGCTCGTAAGTTAGAGTTTTCTCCCTAGGTTTCGTACGACCGTACGCTTTCGCGCCCAGCGGGGACAGGCATTCTACGCAGGTGCGCATTTTCGGACCCCCGGGTATTTCCTAACGCGTTCAAACGGACATTCAGCATGGCACGGTTAGCACGACTCTACGTTCCCGACCAGCCGCAGCACGTGATACTGCGCGGCCTGGATCAGCAACCCGCGTTCGTCGACGACCAGGACTACGAACTCTTCATCGATTGCCTGAAGGCCGCCGCGCGCGATCATCACCTGTCGGTGCACGCCTACGTGCTGCTGCCCCGCCAGGTGCAACTGCTCGTGACGCCGAGCGACGAAGCAAGCCTGCCGAAAGCGATGCAGGCCGTCGGTCGCCGCTACGTCGCGCATTTCAACCGGCGCTACTCGCGGCGCGGCACCCTGTGGGAAGGGCGCTATCGCGCGACCGTGATCGAAGGCGAGCGCTATTTCCTGCTCGCGAGCCGTGTGGTCGAGATGAGCCCGGTGCGCGCGCAGCTCGTCGCGACGCCCGAGGCCTATCGCTGGTCGAGCTACCGGCACCACGTCGGGCTCACCGTCGACAGCCTGATCACCGACCATCCGCTCTACTGGGCGCTCGGCAATACGCCGTTCGACCGCCAGCGCGCGTACAAGGAGCTGTGCGAGCAGCCGCTCGACGAGCGGCAGGCCGACCAGCTGCAGCAGGCGACGTTGAAGGGTTGGGTGCTCGGCGGCGAGAATTATCGCGAGTGGGCGGCGCGTACCGCGAACCGGCGCGTGTCGCCGCTGCCGCGCGGACGCCCCAGAAAGGTGCGTGAAAACACGCCGCCGATCCAGCAGTAACGCAGGACCGGCGGTTCAGGAGGCGGCGCTGCGGGCGCCGCTTCTTTTTGCACCAAAACGATACGACCCCAATAAAACGGCACCAGATCGAGGCATGCGTTTAATTAGGGTTCGATCAAGCGGTTTTTGTTGCTATTCCTTTGATTCGTCGCGTATATTCCGAATTCCGGTGGCCCGGGCGAAGCATGCCCATCCACTGTCGGCCGTGCCGTCTCCCGTCGGGAGCGGGATCGACGGCAACAAGAAAATGGTTCAACGGCCTCCAGGCCCCCTTTACGACGGTGTCCCCATGAACGACCACCAGCAGCCGCTCGCCGCGGTGCCCGCCGCACAAGGTCTGTATGACCCGCAAAACGAACACGACGCCTGTGGCGTCGGCTTCGTCGCTCACATCAAGGGCAAGAAGAGCCACGAGATCATTCAGCAGGGTCTGAAGATCCTCGAGAACCTCGATCACCGTGGCGCGGTCGGCGCCGATCCGCTGATGGGCGATGGCGCGGGCATCCTGATCCAGATTCCGGACGCGTTCTACCGCGAGGAAATGGCGAAGCAGGGCGTGAATCTGCCGCCGGCCGGCGAATATGGGGTCGGCATGATCTTCCTGCCGAAGGAAAACGCGTCGCGTCTCGCATGCGAGCAGGAGCTCGAGCGGACGGTGAAGGCCGAAGGCCAGGTCGTGCTCGGCTGGCGCGACGTGCCGGTCGACCATGCGATGCCGATTTCGCCGACCGTGAAGGCGAGCGAGCCGCTGATCCGCCAGATCTTCATCGGCCGCGGCAAGGACATCATGGTGACGGACGCGCTCGAGCGGAAGCTGTACGTGATCCGCAAGACGGCGAGCCACCGCATCCAGGCGCTGAAGCTCAAGCACGGCAAGGAATACTTCGTGCCGTCGATGTCGGCGCGCACGATCGTCTACAAGGGGCTGCTGCTCGCGGGCCAGGTCGGCGTGTATTACCGCGACCTGCAGGACACGCGCGTCGTGTCGGCGCTCGCGCTCGTGCACCAGCGCTTCTCGACCAACACGTTCCCGGCGTGGGAGCTGGCTCACCCGTACCGGATGATCGCGCACAACGGCGAGATCAACACCGTGAAGGGCAACGTGAACTGGCTAAACGCGCGTACCGGCGCGATCGCGTCGCACGTGCTCGCCGACGATCTGCCGAAGCTGTGGCCGCTGATCTACCCGGGCCAGTCGGATACCGCGTCGTTCGACAACTGTCTCGAGCTGCTGGTGATGGCCGGCTACCCGCTCGTGCACGCGGTGATGATGATGATCCCGGAAGCGTGGGAACAGCACACGCTGATGGACGAGAACCGCCGCGCGTTCTACGAATATCACGCAGCGATGATGGAGCCGTGGGACGGCCCGGCCGCGATCGCGTTCACCGACGGCCGCCAGATCGGCGCGACGCTCGACCGTAACGGCCTGCGTCCGGCCCGCTACATCGTCACCGACGACGATCTCGTCATCATGGCGTCGGAAGCCGGCACGCTGCCGATCCCCGAATCGAAGATCGTCAAGAAGTGGCGCCTGCAGCCGGGCAAGATGTTCCTGATCGACATGGAACACGGCCGCATCATCGACGACAAGGAACTGAAGGACAACCTCGCGAACGCGAAGCCGTACAAGAGCTGGATCGATGCCGTGCGCATCAAGCTCGACGAGATCGAGCCGAAGGCCGAGGAAGTCGCGGCCGGCCGCACGCAGGGCGCCGCGCTGCTCGACCGCCAGCAGGCGTTCGGCTACACGCAGGAAGACCTGAAGTTCCTGATGGCACCGATGGCGCAGCAGGGTGAGGAAGCCGTCGGTTCGATGGGCAACGACTCGCCGCTGGCGGTGATGTCGAACAAGAACAAGACGCTCTATCACTACTTCAAGCAGCTGTTCGCGCAGGTCACGAACCCGCCGATCGACCCGATCCGCGAGAACATGGTCATGTCGCTCGTGTCGTTCATCGGCCCGAAGCCGAACCTGCTCGACACGAACAACATCAACCCGCCGATGCGTCTCGAAGTGTCGCAGCCGGTGCTCGACTTCAAGGACATCGCGAAGATCCGCGCGATCGACCAGTACACGGGCGGCAAGTTCAGCGCGTACGAGCTGAACATCTGCTACCCGGTCGCCTGGGGCAAGGAAGGCATCGAAGCGCGCCTCGCGTCGCTGTGCGCGGAAGCCGTCGACGCGGTGAAGTCGGGCTACAACATGCTGATCGTGTCGGACCGCAAGACGGACGCCGAGCATGTCGCGATTCCGGCGCTGCTCGCCACGTCGGCGATCCACTCGCACCTCGTCCAGCAAGGGCTGCGCACGAGCACGGGCCTCGTCGTCGAGACGGGTTCCGCTCGTGAAACGCACCACTTCGCGCTGCTCGCGGGCTACGGCGCGGAAGCCGTGCACCCGTACCTCGCGATGGAAACGCTCGCGAAGATGGCGGAAGGGCTGCCGGGCGACCTGTCGCCGGAGAAGGCCGTCTACAACTTCACGAAGGCAGTCGGCAAGGGCCTGCAGAAGGTGATGTCGAAGATGGGCATCTCGACGTACATGTCGTACACGGGCGCCCAGATCTTCGAAGCGCTCGGCCTGTCGAGCGACCTGGTCGAGAAGTACTTCAAGGGCACCGCGTCGAAGGTGGGCGGCATCGGCCTGTTCGAAGTCGCGGAAGAGGCGATCCGCCTGCACCGCGACGCATTCGGCGACAGCCCGGTCCTGCGCGACATGCTCGACGCGGGCGGCGAGTACGCGTACCGCGTGCGTGGCGAAGACCACATGTGGACGCCGGATTCGATCGCGAAGCTGCAGCACGCGACGCGCAGCAACTCGTACCAGACGTACAAGGAATACGCGCACCTGATCAACGACCAGACCAAGCGTCACATGACGTTCCGCGGCCTGTTCGAGTTCAAGGTCGAGCCGACCAAGGCGATCCCGATCGAGAACGTCGAGCCGGCGAAGGACATCGTCAAGCGTTTCGCGACGGGCGCGATGTCGCTCGGTTCGATCAGCACGGAAGCGCACGCAACCCTCGCGATCGCGATGAACCGGATCGGCGGCAAGTCGAACACCGGCGAAGGCGGCGAGGACGAGAAGCGCTACCGCAACGAGCTGCGCGGCATTCCGATCAAGTCGGGCGAGACGCTGAAGTCGGTCATCGGCGATGAAATCGTCAGCGACATTCCGCTGCAGGACGGCGATTCGCTGCGCTCGAAGATCAAGCAGGTCGCGTCGGGCCGTTTCGGCGTCACCGCGGAGTACCTCGCGTCGGCCGACCAGATCCAGATCAAGATGGCGCAGGGCGCGAAGCCGGGCGAAGGCGGCCAGCTGCCGGGCCACAAGGTGTCGGAATACATCGGCAAGCTGCGTTACTCGGTGCCGGGCGTCGGCCTGATCTCGCCGCCGCCGCACCACGACATCTACTCGATCGAGGATCTGGCGCAGCTGATCCACGACCTGAAGAACGTGAACCCGAGCGCGAGCATCTCGGTGAAGCTCGTGTCGGAAGTGGGCGTCGGCACGGTCGCGGCCGGTGTCGCGAAGGCGAAGGCCGATCACGTCGTGATCGCCGGCCATGACGGCGGCACGGGCGCATCGCCGCTGTCGTCGGTCAAGCACGCAGGCACGCCGTGGGAACTCGGCCTGGCCGAAACGCAGCAGACGCTGGTGCTGAACCGCCTGCGCGGCCGCATCCGCGTGCAGGCCGACGGCCAGATGAAGACGGGCCGCGACGTCGTGATCGGCGCGCTGCTCGGCGCGGACGAATTCGGCTTCGCGACGGCGCCGCTCGTCGTCGAAGGCTGCATCATGATGCGCAAGTGCCACCTGAATACGTGCCCGGTCGGCGTCGCGACGCAGGATCCGGTGCTGCGTGCGAAGTTCAAGGGCCAGCCCGAGCACGTCGTGAACTACTTCTTCTTCGTCGCCGAGGAAGTGCGCGAGATCATGGCGCAGCTCGGCGTCGCGAAGTTCGACGACCTGATCGGCCGCGCCGACCTGCTCGACACCCGCAAGGGCATCGAGCACTGGAAGGCGAAGGGCCTCGACTTCTCGCGCGTGTTCTACCAGCCGGAAGAGTGCGAGGACGTCGCGCCGCGTCACGTCGACGTACAGGATCACGGCCTCGAGCGTGCGCTCGACCACGTGCTGATCGAGAAGGCGAAGGCCGCGATCGAGAACGGCGAGCATGTGTCGTTCATCCAGCCGGTGCGCAACGTGAACCGGACGGTCGGCGCGATGCTGTCGGGCGTGATCGCGAAGAAGCACGGCCACGACGGCCTGGCCGACGACGCGGTGCACATCCAGCTGAAGGGCACGGCCGGCCAGAGCTTCGGCGCGTTCCTCGCGAAGGGCGTCACGCTCGACCTCGTCGGCGACGGCAACGACTACGTCGGCAAGGGGCTGTCGGGCGGCCGGATCATCATCCGCCCGACCAACGACTTCCGCGGCAAGTCCGAGGAAAACATCATCTGCGGCAACACGGTGATGTACGGCGCGATCGAAGGCGAATCGTTCTTCCGCGGTGTGGCGGGCGAGCGCTTCTGCGTGCGCAACTCGGGTGCGACGGCGGTCGTCGAAGGCACGGGCGACCACGGTTGCGAATACATGACGGGCGGTACGGTCGTTGTGCTCGGCGAGACCGGGCGCAACTTCGCGGCCGGCATGTCGGGCGGTCTCGCGTACATCTACGATCCGGAAGGCACGTTCGCGGCGAAGTGCAACAAGTCGATGGTCGCGCTCGAGCCGGTGCTGCAGCAGGCCGAGCAGGAGCGCACGGTCGACCGCGCGCTCTGGCACGAAGGCACGACGGACGAAGCGCTGCTCAAGGGGCTCGTCGAGCGTCATTTCCAGTTCACGGGTTCGCCGCGCGCGAAGTCGCTGCTGGAAAACTGGGACGCGGCGCGCCGCCAGTTCGTGAAGGTGTTCCCGCACGAATACAAGCGCGCGCTGGACGAGATCGGTGCGAAGAAGGCGGCGAAGGAAGAGCTGGCCGCCTGAGCGACGAACGACATAGCGAATGCCGCGCGCATGATTGCCGCGCGCGGCTCCCCCACCCGATACACCGAACAGAAGAGCACCTTATGGGCAAGGCAACCGGTTTTCTGGAGTTCGAACGCCGCCACGAGGCGTACGAAGCACCGCTCACGCGCGTGAAGCACTACAAGGAATTCGTCGCGGCGCTGACCGACGCGGACGCGAAGATCCAGGGCGCGCGCTGCATGGATTGCGGCATCCCGTTCTGCAACAACGGCTGCCCGGTCAACAACATCATTCCGGACTTCAACGATCTCGTTTACCGCCAGGACTGGCAGCAGGCGATCGAAGTCCTGCATTCGACCAACAACTTCCCTGAATTCACGGGCCGCATCTGCCCGGCGCCGTGCGAAGCCGCCTGCACGCTCGGGATCAACGACGACCCGGTCGGCATCAAGTCGATCGAGCACGCGATCATCGACAAGGCCTGGGCGGAAGGCTGGGTGAAGCCGCTGCCGGCCGAGCACAAGACGGGCAAGAAGGTCGCGGTCGTCGGTTCGGGCCCCGCGGGCCTCGCCGCCGCGCAGCAGCTCGCGCGCGCGGGCCACGACGTGACGGTGTTCGAGAAGAACGACCGCGTCGGCGGCCTGCTGCGCTACGGGATTCCCGACTTCAAGCTCGAGAAGTGGCTGATCGACCGCCGCATGCGCCAGATGGAAGCGGAAGGCGTGACGTTCCGCACCAGCGTATTCATCGGCAAGGATCCGCTGCCCGAGTCGATCGGCAGCCTAGCGAAGGAAACCATCTCGCCCGACACGCTGAAGGAAGAATTCGACGCGGTCGTGATCGCCGGCGGTTCGGAAACGCCGCGCGACCTGCCGGTGCCGGGCCGCGAGCTCGCGGGCGTGCATTTCGCGATGGACTTCCTGCCGCAGCAGAACCGCGTGAACGCGGGCGACAAGCTCACGGACCAGCTGCTCGCGAAGGGCAAGCACGTGATCGTGATCGGTGGTGGCGACACGGGTTCGGACTGCGTCGGCACATCGAACCGTCACGGCGCGAAGCAGGTCACGCAGTTCGAGCTGCTGCCGCAGCCGCCGGAAGAGGAAAACAAGCCGCTCGTGTGGCCATACTGGCCGATCAAGCTGCGCACGTCGTCGTCGCATGACGAAGGTTGCGAGCGCGACTGGGCAGTCGCGACGAAGCGTCTCGAAGGCAAGAACGGCAAGGTCGAGAAGCTGATCGCGGTGCGCGTCGAGTGGAAGGACGGCAAGATGCAGGAAGTGCCGGGCTCCGAGTTCGAAATGAAGGCCGACCTCGTGCTGCTCGCGATGGGCTTCACGCAGCCGGCAGCCCCCGTGCTCGAGGCATTCGGCGTCGCGAAGGATGCGCGCGGCAACGCGCGTGCGGCGACCGAAGGCGATCGTTCGTACTACACGTCGGTCGACAAGGTGTTCGCGGCGGGCGACATGCGCCGCGGCCAGTCGCTCGTGGTGTGGGCGATCCGCGAAGGTCGCCAGTGCGCGCGCTCGGTCGATGCGTACCTGATGGGGCATTCGAACCTGCCGCGATAAGCGTAGGTCGGTAGCCGTCGTGGAAACCGGGCGTCCGAAAGGGCGCCCGGTTTTTTTTGCGCATGCGATTCGATGACGTGCCGCGCGTGCGCTGCGTGTTCCGTATCGGGCGACCGACCGGCGTTTCGGCGCGTCAGCCACTGCCACAGGGCGCATCCCGACACGGCCCCGTGTCGCTGCTTCACGATCCTGGCGCTCCCGCAATTTCGCGAAGCGTCGCCTAATCTGATCACATCCGGCCGCAATTTCCCGTCATCCCAAACCTTTCGTTTTGTAATAATCCTTGAAAACTGTCATATCATGTCGCCCCTCGGGCCGCATTCGCGGTGGCTGCATATGACTGACCCTATTTACAAGGATTCTGGATGGAAGCACTCGTGCAAGGGCTGATCGACGCCGTCAACGGCGTGTTGTGGAACTACGTGTTGATTGCGCTGCTGCTCGGCGTGGGTCTCTGGTTCACGCTGCGGTTCCGGATGATCCAGCTGAAGGCGCTGTTGCTCAGCGTGAAGCTGGTCGGCAGCAAGGGCGAGCCGGGCAGCATCTCGTCGTTCCAGGCGTTCGCGACCGGGCTGGCGAGCCGCGTCGGCACCGGCAACATCGCTGGCGTCGCGGTCGCGCTGACCGTCGGCGGGCCGGGTGCGATCTTCTGGATGTGGATGACGGCGCTCGTCGGGATGTCGTCCGCGTTCGTCGAGGCGACGCTCGCGCAGATCTTCAAGGTGTCGCACGCGGACGGCAGCTATCGCGGCGGCCCCGCGTACTACATCCAGACGGGCCTGCGCTCGCGCGGCTTCGGCGTGCTGTTCTCGCTGTCGCTGATCCTCGCGTTCGGCTTCGTGTTCAACGCGGTGCAGGCCAACGCGATCGCCGATGCGTTCGACACGTCGTTCGGCTGGAGCCGCGCGACGGTCGGTCTCGGGCTCGTGCTGCTGACCGCGCCGATCATCTTCGGCGGGATTCGCCGGATCGCGGCGGTTGCGCAGGTGATCGTGCCGCTGATGGCGATCGGCTACCTCGCGCTGGCGGTCTATGCGGTCGCGACGCATATCGCGCTGGTGCCGGGCGTGATCGCGCTGATCGTGAAGAGCGCGTTCGGTCTCGAGCAGGCGGCGGGTGGCCTGACGGGCTATGCGGTCAGCCAGGCAGTCGCGATGGGCGTGAAGCGCGGGCTGTTCTCGAACGAGGCCGGCATGGGCAGCGCGCCGAATGCGGCGGCAACCGCCAGCACGCGGCATCCGGTCGTGCAGGGGCTGATCCAGATGCTCGGCGTGTTCGTCGACACGATCGTGATCTGCAGCGCGACCGCCTTCGTGATCCTGCTGTCGGGCCAGTACGAACTGGGCACCGGCATGGAAGGCGCGGCGCTCACGCAGCGCTCGATCGCGAGCCACGTCGGCGACTGGGGCGGCATCTACATGGCGTTCGCGATCTTCTTCTTCGCGTACTCGTCGGTGATCGGCAACTACGCGTATGCGGAAGGCAACGTCGAATTCATCACGAAGCGGCGCGGCGTGCTGCCGCTGTTCCGCGTCGCGGTGCTCGCGATGGTGATGTTCGGCAGCGTCGGGCAACTGCCGCTGATGTGGGCGATGGCCGATACGAGCATGGGGCTGATGGCGATCATCAACCTGATCGCGATTCTCGCGCTCGGCAAGTACGCGCACGCGGCCTGGCGGGACTATCGCCGCCAGCGCGCGGAAGGCGTGGCCGATCCGGTGTTCACGCGCAACACGATTCCGGAACTCGCGAACGTGCTGCCGACCGACGTGTGGGGCGAGCATGGCCCGCTGCCGCAACGTCCGGCCGCGGCCGATGCCGCAAACGTGCCGCGCGCGGTGGTGCGCGAGTCATGAACGGCGACCGGCTGCGCGTGTTCGTCGCGCTGATGCCCGATGCGGCATCGCGCGACGCGCTGCACGCGTTGCCGGTTACCCGGGGCGCGCGGCGTCCGCTGCCCGCGCAGCTGCATGTGACGCTCGCGTTCGTCGGCGCGATCGAGCGGGTGTGCTGCGACGAGCTGGCCGCGTGCCTGCCGGCGCTCGCGGCCGCACATGCGCTGCCGTTGATGCCGGTCGAACGGATCGCGTGGTGGCCGAGCCTGCCGCGCGCGCGGCTGATCGTCGCCGAGCTGGCCGCCGAGCCGGCGTGCGCGGCGTTGAATGCCGCGCTGTCGGCGAAGCTGCGCGAACTCGGTGTGCCGGCTGACCGGCGGCCGTTCCGCCCGCATGTGACGCTCGCGCGGCTGCCGCACGATGCGGTCGGGCAGCCGGCGCACGGCGGTGCGGTGAAGCGGCCGGTCGCGCTGCGGTTCGACGCGCTCACGCTGTTCGAAAGCCGGCTGTCGCACGAAGGCGTGTCGCATCGGCCGATCGTGTCCGCGCCGATTGCGCGGGCGGACGGCGAGGTGGGCGATCAGGCGGCGCAGTGAGCGGCTTGTGAGCTGCGTCGCGATTGCCGGCCGCCATGTGTATCGCGTCAGCGCATCGCGTCGACGATATCGTCGGGCCTACCGGGCCTACCGGGCCTACCGGGCGTAGCGGGCGTAGCGGGCGTAGCGCGCGAGCGTCAACCCCGACAGATCGATCTCCGGCTCCCGCCCCGTGACGAGATCCGCCACCACCTTCCCCGACCCCATCGACATCGCCCAGCCCGTCGAACCGTGGCCGACGTTCAGCCAGAGTCCGTCAATCCCGCTCGCACCCAGCAGCGGCGGCCCGTCGGGCGTCATCGGCCGGCGGCCGACCCAGAAGCGCGCCGACGCGCGATCGGCCGCGTGCGGGAACCAGTCGTCGAGCACCTTCATCAGCGTATCGAGCGCCTGCTGGCGCAGCGCGGCGTGCCGGTTGCCGAGTTCCGCGGTACCCGCGACGCGCAGCGTCGGGCCGAAACGCGTGATCGCCGTCTTCAGCGATTCGTCCATCAGCGCGGCGTGCGGCGATTTTTCGTCGTCGACGACGGCGAGCGTCGCCGAGTAGCCCTTCACCGGATACAGCGGCACGCCGATGCCGTGCGGCCGCAGCAGGCCGGCGCTGTCGACGCCGAGCGCGACGACGATCGCATCGGCGGCGAGCCGCACGTCGCGGCGCTTGCCGCCGGGGTTCGATGCATGCGGATTCGGTCCGCCATCCTCGTCGCCGTTGCCGACGATCCGCACGCCGCGCACCCGGCCGGCTTCAACGTCGAGCGCCCGCACTGCCGTGCGAAAGCGGAACGTCACGCCGTTGGCTTCGCACAGTGCCCGCAGTTCGCGCGTGAAGCGTGCGCAGTCGCCGGCTTCGTCGTCGGGCAGGTAGATGCCGCCGACGGGCGCCTGCCGCGCCCAGCGCAAGCCCGGCTCGATCGCCGTGCAACCGGCCGCGTCGAGTTCGCGAAACGTGATGCCGGCGTCGCGCAGCACCTTCAGCGCGGGCTGCACCATCTCGACGTCGAACGCGCCGCGCAGCAGTTGCAGGTAGCCGCGGCTCGCGCCGTAGTCGAACGGATGGCTGTCGCGAAACGCGTGCAGGCACGCGCGGCTGTAATACGCGATGCGCTGCATCCGCTGCTTGTTCACACGGAACCGCTCGAATTCGCATTCGCGCAGCCAGCGTGCGATCCAGCGCCACTGCGCGGCGTCGAGCGTCGGCCGGAAGATCAGCGGCGAAGCGGGCTTGAACAGGTACTTGAGGATCTTGCCCGGCATCCCGGGCGCGGCCCACGGCGTCACGTAGCCGGGGGCGATCACGCCCGCGTTGCCGAGGCTCGTCGCCTGCGCGACATCGGCTTCGCGTTCGATCACGGTGACGTCGCAGCCTGCTTCGCGCAGGTGCCAGGACGTGGTGACGCCGATCACGCCGGCGCCGAGAACGATCACGTGCATGCGGTTTCCCGAACGAAGAGGCCGCTCACGACGCGACGGCCGGATCGTCGACGAGCGACTTGCCGCGCGTTTCCGGCAGCACGAGCGCGGCGACGATCACGAGCAGGTAGCCGCCGCCCGCGACGAGGCCGATCGCCTTCACGAGCGACATCGACTGCGACAGCGCGCCGACGAGGATCGGGAAGAACGAGCCGAGCCCGCGGCCGAGGTTGTAGCAGAAGCCCTGGCCCGAACCGCGGATCGCACCCGGATACAGCTCCGACAGATACGCGCCGACGCCCGCGAAGATCCCCTGCACGACGATGCCGAGCGGGAAGCCGAGCAGCAGCATCGCGGTGTCGGTGATCGGCAGCATCGTGTACGCCATGCCGAGCGAGAACGAGCCGATCGCGAACAGGACGAACGACGCGCGGCGGCCGAGCCGGTCGGACAGGATCGCGCCGACCACGTAGCCGACGAACGAGCCGACGATCAGCACGACGAGATAGCCGCTCGTGTTGAACACCGACAGGTGGCGGACGGTTTTCAGGTAGGTGGGCAGCCACGTCGTGATCGCGTAGTAGCCGCCGAGCATCCCGGTGCACAGTGCGCTGCCGAACAGCGTCGCGCGCAGGTGCGGCGGCGAGAAGATCTCGAGGAAGTGGCCCGACACGCGGCCTTCGTCGCGTGCGCGGCGGGTGGCCGTGTAGATGTCCGGATCGCTGACGTTGCGGCGAATGTACAGGATCCACAGCGCGGGCAAGATGCCGATCCAGAAGCACGCGCGCCATGCGACCTGCTCGGGCAGCAGCGCGAAGAACGCCCAGTAGAGGATCGCGGCCGCGCCCCAGCCGAACGACCAGCTGCTCTGCACGGTGCCGACCGCCTTTCCGCGATGCTCGGGCGAGCGGATCGTCTCGGCCATCATGATCGTCACGACCGACCATTCGCCGCCGAAGCCGAAGCCCTGCAGCGTGCGCGTCGCGAGCAGCTGCCAGAACGAATGGGTGAAGCCGGACAGGCAGGTGAACAGCGCGAACGTCGCGATGGTCCATTGCAGCACGCGTACGCGGCCGTAGCGGTCGGCGAGGATGCCGGCGACCCAGCCGCCGAGCGCCGACGAGATCAGCGAGCTCGTCGCGATCATCCCGGCCTCGCTCTTCGTCATGCCCCAGGTGGCGATCAGCGTCGGAATCAGGAACGAATAGATCATGAAGTCGAACGCATCGACCGCGTAGCCGCCGAAGCCGGCGTACAGCGTCCTGCGCTCGCGCGTCGACAGTTCGTTGAACCACTGGAATGCCTGCATGCTTGCCGCCCCCTCTTTTGTCTCGTGCCGCGCTGCCGTCTGGCGGCTATTTTACGGGCGGGATGCGGGGTGCCAAAAAGGTGAGTGCCGGTGCGTGGCGGCGCGGTGAACGGTGAGGGCGGTGGGCGTTCGTCCGGGGAACGCGTGATGGCCGATCCGATCGCGCCTGGGCGACAGGCAGGCACATGCTTCAGAGCGTCAGGCCACCGTCGACATGCACGACCTGCCCGGTGATCTGCCGCGCGGCGTCCGACAGCAGGAACGCAATCAGCGCGGCGACGTCGTCGGGTTCGGCGATCCGGCCGAGCGGTGTCGCCTGTTCGGCCTGCGCCCATGCGGCGGCATTGCCGGCGCTCGGCCCGTGGTCCTTGCGCGTGAAGCCCGGCGCGACCGCGTTGACGGTGATGCCGCGCGCGGCGAATTCGGCGGCGGCGGTGCGCACGAGCGATTCGAGCGCGGCCTTCGCAGCGGCGGTGGCCGCGAACGGTGCGTCGGCGCGGTAGCGGTGTGCGACGAACGAACTGACCGCGACGATCCGCGGCGCAACCGACGCTTCGAGCAGCGGCCGTGCGCGGCCCGCGAGCGCGGAGAACGCGCCGGGCATCGCCGCGAAGGCGGACGCGAGCGCGTCCGCCGACAGACCGGAAAAGGATTGCCGGGCGGCGAAGCCCGCGTTGGCGACCAGGTGATCGAGCCCGCCGAAGCGTGACGCGGTTGCTTCGACGAGCGACGCGGCGACGCCCGGCTCGCCGAGATCGCCGGTGAGCGTGACGCACGCCGCGCCGGCCGCCGTACACGCGTGAGCCACTTCGGTGAGCCGGGCGCGCGCCGCGTCGTCCGCACCGCGCGCGTGCAGGGCCAGCGCCATGCCGGGCGCCGCGAGCTGCCGCGCGAGCGCCGCGCCGATCCCCGAACCCGCGCCGGTGATCAGCGCGATTCGTGCGATGTGCGCGGCGCGTGCGCTCAAGCCGCGACCTTGTCGCTGTCGTTCACGCGCTCGACGTTGATCGTGCCGACGTGGAACGCGGCCAGCGATTCGCGGTGCGCGATGCTGACGATCGCGGCCTTCGGCAGCCGTTCCGCGAACAGGTGGTACAGGCGCGCTTCGTTGTCGGCGTCGAGCGCGCTCGTCGCTTCGTCGAGGAACAGGAAGTCGGGCTTGTGCAGCAGCACGCGTGCACCGGCCAGGCGTTGCTGCTCGCCGGGCGACAGCACGCGGGTCCAGTGCGCGGTTTCGTCGAGGCGGTCGACGTAATCCTCGAGGCGGCATGCGCGCAGCGCGTCGCGGCAGGCTTCGTCGCTGAACGCGTCGGCTGTCGCCGGATAGGTGAGCGCGGCCTTCAGCGTGCCGATCGGCAAGTAGCTCGTCTGCGGCACGAACATCATTCGCGCGCCGACCGGCGCGTCGATCGCGCCGTCGCCGAACGGCCACAGGCCCGCGAGCGCGCGCATGAACGTGCTCTTGCCGGAACCCGACTTGCCGATCACGAGCCAGCGCGAGCCGGGCTCGATCGTGACGCTGCCGATGTTCGCGAGCGCGTTGCCGTTCGGCAGCGCGAGCTTGAGCGACGACGTCGACAGCTTCGCGCCGTCGACGTAGTGCAGGTTGATGCCGCCGTGCTCGGTCGCGGGCGACAGGCTTTCCTTCAGGTGCGACGTGCCCATCACGCGCTTGAATTCGCGCAGACGGTTGACGGTGGCGCGCCATTCGACGAGGGTCGAGTAACTGTTGATGAACCACGAGAACGAGTCGCTGACGGTGCCGAACGCGGACGAGATCTGCATCAGCACGCCGAACGAGAACGCACCCGCGAAATAGCGCGGCGCGGCGACGACGAGCGGGAAAATGATCGCGATCTGCCCGTAGAAGCTCAGCACGAACGTGAGCCGCTTCGTGTACTTCATCACGCGCCACCAGTTGTCGCGGATGCGCATGAAGAGGTTTTGCGCGTTGCCGGTCTCGGTCTTCTCGCCGTCGTAGAACGCGATCTGCTCGGCGTTTTCGCGCACGCGGATCAGCCCGAAGCGGAAGTCGGCCTCGACGCGCTGCTGCTGGTAGTTGATCGACACGAGCGGATGGCCGACCTTCTGGATGATCAGCGAGCCGACCACCGCGTACAGCGCGGCCGCCCACACCATGTAGCCGGGGATCGCGATCGGCGTCGCGCCGAGCGAAATCGTCAGCGCGCCGGCGAGCGACCAAAGGATCGTGATGAACGACACGAGCGTGACGACCGTCGACAGCAGGTCGAGCGACAGTGCGAGCGTGGTCGTCGCGAACGACTGGAGATCGTCGGTGATCCGCTGGTCGGGGTTGTCGGCGAGGCGGTCACGTTCGATCCGGTAGAACGCGCGATCGCCGAGCCACTGGCCGAGAAAGCGGTCGGTGAGCCACTGGCGCCAGCGGAAGCCGAGCATCTGCCGCAGGTAGCGGCCGTACACGGCGAGGATGATGAAGGCGAACGCGAGCGCGGAGAACTGCATCAGCAGGTTCGGGAAGTCGTGGACGTCCTTCGACTGCAGCGCGTTGTAGAACTCCGCGTTCCACTTGTTGAGCCGGACGTTGATCCAGACCACGCAGAGGTTGATCGCGATGATCGTGACCAGCAGGCCCCATGCGATTTTCCATTCGGACGATACCCAGTAGGGCTTGATGAGGCTCCATGCGGATACCGGGCGCTCGTCCTGCGGCGCGTCGGAGGCGGAGCGGACGGGATCGATCGATTGGGTCATGTGCTTCCTGATGAGTAGCCGGCGCGCGGGCCGGGCGAAGCCGGGCGCGCGCCGCGATACGGCATGCCGGGACGCGGCGCCGACTGACGGCGGGCGTCCGGATGGTCGCCCGCGCGTCTTAAACGGCACTTAAGGCCGGCGGTGACGCGGCAACCGGCCGCTCGCGCGGCCGGCCTGCGGGCATTGTGCCAGAGCGGCGCGGCGCGACGGCGAATTTGCCGCAAGGGGGACAGTTTGCGGCGCTTTCCGCTTTTATGGTCTAATGGCCGTCGACGAAACAGGGGTGCTTCGTGGCGCGGCCGGCAGATGTTCCGGGCAGCGCGATGAGGCTGAGAAAGACCCTTCGCACCCGATCCGGGTAATACCGGCGAGGGAAGTTTCTGATCCCGCCGGGTCGCGCTGGCTGCCATCCCACATGGTCAGCGCCCTTGTCCCGCCCGGCCGGCCTTTGCTGCCGGTTTCGTCCTTTTGGGTACGCGCTTTGCGCGTTACGGAAGGAATGATGACCGCACAATCTTCAGTCTTTTGCATGGTTCCCGGTCCGATGCCGCGTGCGTTCGCGTGCGGCGGCGCGTGCGCGTCGACGCTCGTCGTGCGTGCTCGCGCGGAGGGCGCGCGATGAACGCCCGGGATTCCCGACCCGATTTCGCGGTGCTCGGCGGCGGCCTCGTCGGCCGCCTGATCGCCTGGCGGCTCGCGGGCGACGGGCATCGCGTCGCGCTTTACGAGCGCGGCGGCCCGGACGGCGAGCAGTCGGCCGCATGGATCGCGGCCGCGATGCTCGCGCCGCTCGCGGAAGCCGCGAGCGCGGAGCTGCTGATCACCGAGCTGGGCGCCGCGTCGCTCGCGCGCTGGCCGCAGTGGCTCGCGGAACTGCCCGAACCCGTCTTCTTCCAGCATCACGGCACGCTCGTCGTCTGGCATCACGCCGATCGCGCGGAGGCGCCGCTGTTCGAGCGGCGCGTGCGCGCGAACGCGCCGGCCGACCTGTTCGACCGCGGTTTCGTGACGCTCGCCGGCGCGCAGGTCGACGCGGCCGAGCCGGTGCTCGCGGGCCGCTTTGCGCGCGGCCTGCTGCTGCCGAACGAAGGCCAGCTCGACAATCGCCAGGCGCTGCGTGCGCTCGCGGCCGGCCTCGTCGAACGCGGCGTCGACCTGCACTGGCACGTCACCATCGACGATGCGAACCTGCCCGCCGCGCATTTCACGATCGATTGCCGCGGGCTCGGCGCGAAACCCGCGCTGCCCGCGTTGCGCGGCATCCGCGGCGAAGTCGCGCGCGTGCGTGCACCCGGCATCGGGCTCACCCGGCCCGTGCGGCTGCTGCATCCGCGCTACCCGCTGTATATCGCGCCGAAGCAGGACGATCTCTATGTGATCGGCGCGACCGAGGTGGAGGGCGAGGACATGTCGCCCGTCAGCGTGCGCTCCGCGCTCGAACTGCTGAGCGCGGCGTTCTCCGTGCATCCGGCGTTCGGCGAGGCGCGCATCCTCGAACTCAATGCGCAGTGCCGGCCGACGCTGCCCGATCATCGCCCGGCGGTGATCTGGGACGGCGCGTCGACGCTCGCCGTCAACGGCCTGTACCGGCACGGCTTCATGATCGCGCCGGAAGTCGCGCACGCGGCGGTCGCGGTCGCCGAAGCCGCGCTCGGCGGCGCGTTCGGCGACGCCGATGCGTTCGCCGCGTGGCGCGACGCCGCGCGCTGGCCGACGCTCCTTCATCACCGCAACGACGCGCGCCAGCCGGCCTGACGCGCGCTGCCGACCGAATTCGACGAAGCCTCATGGATATCCAGATCAACCAACAGAACCTGACGTTGCCCGACGGCGCAACGGTGGCCGACGCGCTCGCCGCGTACGGCGCGCGTCCGCCGTACGCGGTCGCGCTGAACGGCAACTTCGTCGCGCGCACGCAGCACGCGGCGCGTGCACTCGCGGCGGGCGACAAGCTCGACGTCGTGCACCCGGTCGCGGGCGGCTGAGCGCCGCCGTGTTGTTCACGCTTCGTCCCCGCTCTTTCAGGAAAACGACATGACGTCCCTCACTTCCGCCGACGCGTTGACGCTGTACGGTGAAACCTTCGCAAGCCGCGTGCTGCTCGGCACGTCGCGCTATCCGTCGCTGCAGTCGCTGTCCGATTCGATCGCCGCGTCGCGGCCGGGGATGGTGACGGTCGCGTTGCGCCGCCAGATGACGGGCGGCACGGCCGAAGCCGGCTTCTTCGACCTGCTCAAGCGCCACGCGGTGCCGCTGCTGCCGAACACGGCCGGCTGCCAGACCGTCGCCGAAGCCGTGACGACCGCACACATGGCGCGCGAGGTCTTCGGCACCGACTGGATCAAGCTCGAACTGATCGGCGACGACTACACGCTGCAGCCCGACCCGGTCGGCCTGATCGAAGCGGCCGCGCAACTGGTCAAGGACGGTTTCAAGGTGCTGCCGTACTGCACCGAGGATCTGGTGATCGGCCGACGCCTGCTCGACGTCGGCTGCGAGGCGCTGATGCCGTGGGGCGCGCCGATCGGCACGGGCAAGGGCGTCGTGAACCCGTACGGCCTGCGCGTGCTGCGCGAGCGGCTGCCGGACGTGCCGTTGATCGTCGACGCGGGCCTCGGCGTGCCGTCGCATGCATGCCAGGTGATGGAGTGGGGCTTCGACGGCGTATTGCTGAACACGGCCGTGTCGCAGGCCACGCACCCCGAAATCATGGCGCGCGCGTTTGCGCAGGGCGTCGAGGCCGGCCGTGCCGCGTATCTTGCCGGGCCGATGGATGCGCGCGAGACCGCGCATGCGAGCACGCCGGTCGTCGGGATGCCGTTCTGGCACCAGGACGGAGGCGGCGCATGAGCGCGCGTTTCGCCGATGCATTCTGGCCGCCGGCCGACGAACTGGCCGAAGCGGCCGAACGGATTCGCGCGCGGCTCGGCGACTGGCCCGGCGGGGCGGCGCCGTGGCGGCTCTGCGTCGCGGTGCCCGATCTGCCGGCCGATGGCGACGTGCTGATCGTCTCGGCTGGCGACCGCGCCGCGCAGGCGCGCGCGTCGGCCGCATCGCGGCCCGCGGCGCCGGGCGCGGTCGCGATCGAATTCGACGAGCAGGGCGCGGTACTGCACACGGCGGGCGCGCGTTACGCGCTCGACGCCGCGCATCCGCTCGGGGACGACTGGATCGCCGCGCTCGCGGCGTTCCTCGATTGCGGCTTTGCGCCGATCGACGCGCTGGTGCTGGCGCTGGCCTGGCGCGACGGCGATGAAACCCGCGCCGCCGATGCGTGGCCGGTCGACGCCGCGCGGTTCCCGCGGGTCGCCGGGCTGCCGGCCGCGCCCGAACCCGCGTTCGCGCCGTGCCCCGCGCAACTCGGCCTGTATCCGGTCGTGCCGGACGCCGAATGGGTCGAGCGCGTGCTCGATTGCGGCGTGCGGACCGTGCAGCTGCGTGTGAAAGGCGCGACGCCGGACACCTTGCGGCGGGAAATCGCCCGCGCGGTCGCGGCCGGACGTCGCTATCCCGATGCACGCGTATTCATCAACGATCACTGGCAGATCGCTGCAGAAGCGGGGGCGTACGGCGTTCATCTGGGCCAGGAAGACCTCGAAACGGCCGATCTGGCCGCGATCGCGCGCGCGGGCCTGCGGCTCGGACTTTCGAGCCACGGTTATTACGAAATGTTGCGGGCATTGCACGAGCGCCCGAGCTATCTCGCGCTCGGCCCCGTGTACGCGACCGCGACCAAGGCCGTTGCTGCGCCGCCACAGGGCCTCGCGCGGATCACCCGCTATGCGCGCTTCGCGGGCACCCAGGCGCCGCTCGTCGCGATCGGCGGGGTGGGGCTCGACGCGCTGCCGGCCGTACTGGCAACGGGCGTCGGCAGTGTCGCGGTGGTCAGTGCGGTGACGGGCGCGACCGACTATCGGGCCGCCATTGCTGCGTTGCAGCAATGCTTTCCCGGACAATTTGACAATCATTGACCGCCGGGCCCGGAACGGCTTCACGACATCATTCCAATGCAGGCCCTATAATTCGGCGTTCTGCGTAAAAGGACTGTCAGCTCCGTGAGCCCCACTCCTACCGAGACACTGCTGGAACTTCGCGACGTCGACTTTGGCTACGGCGACCGCCTCGTCCTGTCCAACCTGAACCTGCGCTTCGGGCGTGGGCAGGTTGTTGCGGTCATGGGCGGGTCGGGTTGCGGCAAGACGACCGTGCTGCGCCTGATCGGCGGCCTCGTGCGCGCGCGCCGCGGCCAGGTGCTGTTCGACGGCGCCGATGTCGGCGCGCAAACGCGCGACGGCCTGTACGCGTTGCGCCGCAAGATGGGCATGCTGTTCCAGTTCGGCGCGCTGTTCACCGACATGTCGGTGTTCGAGAACGTCGCATTCGCGCTGCGCGAGCACACCGACCTGCCCGAAGACCTGATCCGCGACCTCGTGCTGATGAAGCTCAACGCGGTCGGGCTGCGCGGCGCGCGCGACCTGATGCCGTCCGAGGTATCGGGCGGGATGGCGCGCCGCATCGCGCTGGCACGCGCAATCGCGCTCGATCCGCAGCTCATCATGTACGACGAGCCGTTCGCGGGCCTCGATCCGATCTCGCTCGGCATCACCGCGAACCTGATCCGCACGCTGAACCAGGCGCTGGGCGCGACGTCGATCCTCGTCACGCACGACGTGCCGGAATCGTTCGCGATCGCCGACTACGTGTATTTCCTGGCCAACGGCGGCGTGCTCGCGCAGGGTACGCCCGACGAGCTGCGCGCGTCGACCGATCCGAGCGTGCGGCAGTTCATCGACGGCGCGCCGGACGGCCCGTTCAAATTTCATTACACGAGCCCGCCGCTCGCAGCGGATTTCGGGCTCGGCGGAGGGCGCGCATGATCAGCGCGATCGGACGTTACGTCATCGGCGGCCTCGAGCGCGCGGGCTACGGCACGCGGCTGTTCGTGCGCCTCGTGCTGGAATTCTTCCCGCTGCTGCGCCGGCCGCGGCTGGTCACGAAGCAGATCCACTTCCTCGGCAACTATTCGTTCGTGATCATTGCCGTGTCGGGGCTGTTCGTCGGCTTCGTGCTCGGTCTGCAGGGCTATTACACGCTGAACCGCTACGGTTCCGAGCAGGCGCTCGGCCTGCTGGTCGCGCTGTCGCTCGTGCGTGAGCTCGGGCCGGTCGTCACCGCGCTGCTGTTCGCGGGCCGAGCGGGCACGTCGCTCACGGCCGAGATCGGCCTGATGAAAGCCGGCGAGCAGCTCACCGCGCTCGAGATGATGGCGGTGGACCCGATCAAGAACGTGATCGCGCCGCGCATGTGGGCGGGCATCATCGCGATGCCGCTGCTGGCCGCGATCTTCAACGCGGTCGGCGTGCTCGGCGGTTACTTCGTCGGCGTCGTGCTGATCGGCGTCGATCCGGGCGCGTTCTGGTCGCAGATGCAGGGCGGGGTCCAGGTCTGGGCCGACGTCGGCAACGGCGTGATCAAGAGCATCGTGTTCGGGTTCGCCGTGACCTTCATTGCACTGTTTCAAGGGTATGAAGCGAAGCCCACGCCCGAAGGCGTGTCGCGCGCGACCACCAAGACGGTCGTGTTCGCGTCGCTCGCCGTACTCGGCCTCGATTTCCTGCTGACCGCGCTGATGTTCAGCTAAGCCTCAGCCAAGCCAAATTTTGGGATGACGATGAAAAAGACTGCTCTCGACTTCTGGGTCGGCCTGTTCGTGGTGGTGGGCTTCCTTGCGGTGCTGTTCCTGGCGCTGAAGGTCGGCAACATGAGCTCGCTGTCGTTTCAGCCGACCTATTCGGTGAGGATGAAATTCGACAATATCGGCGGTCTGAAGCCGCGCGCGGCCGTGAAGAGCGCGGGCGTCGTGGTCGGCCGCGTGAAGTCGATCGGCTTCGACACGAATACGTACCAGGCGCTTGTCACGATCGATGTCGACGGCCAGTATCAGTTCCCGAAGGATTCGTCGGCGAAGATCCTGACGTCGGGCCTGCTCGGCGAGCAATATATCGGCCTGGATCCGGGCGGTGACACCGAAATGCTGAAGTCGGGCGATACGATCACGATGACGCAATCGGCGATCGTGCTCGAGAACCTGATCGGCCAGTTCCTGTACAGCAAGGCCGCCGATGCGGGCGGTGCGAAGCCGGCAGCCGGCGCATCGGCCACCGCGCCCGCCGCGCCCGCACCGGTGGCGGTGCCGGCGTCGGCGGTGTCCGGTTCGGCCGGCCAATAACCACACGAGAGAAAACAAGAGGGAATGACCATGCACACGATCCGCATCAGGCAGGCGGCGCTGGCGGTAGCGGCAGTCGCCGCGTTGAGCGGCTGCGCGACCGTGCAGACGCCGACCAAGGGCGATCCGCTCGAAGGCTTCAACCGGTCGATGTACAAGTTCAACGACACGGTCGACACGTATGCGCTGAAGCCGGTCGCGAAGGGCTACCAGTACGTGGTGCCGCAGCCGGTGCGCGACAGCGTGACGAACTTCTTCTCGAACATCGGCGACGTCTACATCGCGGCGAACAACATCGTGCAGTTGCGGATCGCGGACGGCGTCGGCGACATCATGCGCGTCGTGATCAACACGGTGTTCGGTGTCGGCGGCCTGTTCGACGTCGCGACGATCGCGAAGCTGCCGAAGCACACGGCCGACTTCGGGATCACGATGGGCCGCTACGGCATGCCGTCGGGCCCGTACCTCGTGCTGCCGCTGCTCGGGCCGAGCACGCTGCGCGACACGGCTGGCCTGGGCGTCGACTACGTCGGCAACCCGCTCACGTACGTGAAGCCGGACGGCCTGAGCTGGGGCCTGTTCGGCGTCAACCTGGTCAACACGCGTTCGAACCTGCTCGGCGCGGGCGACGTGCTGGATGCCGCGGCGCTCGACAAGTATTCGTTCGTGCGCAACGCGTACCTGCAACGCCGCCAGATGCTGATCAGCAACGCGCGCGGCGAGGCCGCCGCGACGTCGAGCAACGACGCGCTGCCGAAGTACGACCTGCCGGAAGACGGTGCGGCACCGGCGGCAGCCGGCGCGGCCGGTACGGCGGGCGCGGCGGCGGTGGGCGGCGCGGCGCCGGCGCCCGCGCCGGCATCGGGCGCGGCGGTTGCTGCGCCGGCCTCGGGCACGGCCGAATCGCCGAACCCGGCCAGCGAGACGAACGTGCCGGCGATGCAGGTGGCGCCGCCGTCGCCGGGCGGGTTCCGGTTCCCGAGCATCCGGCTGCACTGACGGATTTACATTCGTTACAGCCGGAAACGATTCAGTCGGTAGCGTATGCGAACTTGCGCGTAAGCTACCTGCTCCAACCTTCGCATCGACTCATTCATGCAGGCTACTATGATGAAAAAACTGTTCCTGATCCCCGTTTTCGCGGCGCTGTTCTCGTTCGGCAGCGCAGCTCACGCGCAAGTCGACCAGTCGAACCCGCAGGCGCTGATCAAGACGGCGACGCAGCAGGTGCTCGACGAAGTCAAGCAGCAGACGATCAAGCAGGGCGACACCAACCGCATCATCACGATCGTCAACAAGGACATCCTGCCGTACACCGATTTCCGCCGCACCACGCAGCTCGCGATGGGCCGCAACTGGCGCACGGCGACGGCCGAGCAGCAACAGCAGGTTCAGGAGCAGTTCAAGCTGCTGCTGATCCGCACGTATTCGGGCGCGCTCGCGCAGCTGAAGCCGGACCAGCAGATCCAGTACCCGCCGTTCCGCGCCGATCCGGCCGATACCGACGTCGTGGTCAAGACGGTCGCGATGAACAACGGCCAGCCGGTCCAGATCGATTACCGCCTGTACAAGACGGCGAACGGCTGGAAGGTGTATGACCTGAACGTGCTCGGCGCGTGGCTGATCCAGACGTACCAGCAGCAGTTCAACGAGAAGATCCAGCAAAGCGGCGTGGAAGGCCTGATCCAGTTCCTCACGCAGCGCAACCAGCAACTTGCCGCCGGCAAGCAAGCGTCGTGAGCGGCTTCGAAGCCGGCTCCTCGCTGACCGTCGCGAGCGCGAAGTCCGCGCTCGCGGACGGTCTTGCGCGCATCGGCGCGGGCGCAACCGCCGTCGATTGCGCGGCGCTGACGCAGTTCGACTCGTCCGCGCTCGCCGTGCTGCTCGCATGGCAACGTGCCGCCAAAGCGCGCGGCGCGACCCTCGACATCCACAATCTCCCCCCGAAGCTCGCCAGTCTCGCGCGCGCCTACGGCGTCGACGCGCTCATCGACGGCACCGGGCGACATTGACCCTGTCCGACCGGAGCCTGCCGCGCCGCCCGGCGCGCGCACGCTTCAGGCCGCGTGCCTCCGGCACCGGCTCCCCCAGCCGGTTTGCCCTATAATCAAGCGTTTTGCGGGGCAGCCAATCGGCGTCCGGCCCCCATTTTCATTCGCAGCAAGCACAGAATAGGCGTCGCGGCCCTTGCGTCGCGCACAGTCATGTCAGCCATAGAAATCCGTCACGTCAAGAAGCGCTACAAGTCGCTTCAGGCGCTCAAGGGCGTCAGCCTGTCGGTCGAGGAAGGCGAGTTTTTCGGTCTGCTCGGCCCCAACGGCGCAGGCAAGACCACGCTCATCAGTATCCTCGCCGGGCTCGCCCGGGCCGACGAAGGCAGTATCTCGGTGCGTGGTCACGACGTCGTCAAGGACTTCCGTGGCGCGCGCCGCGCACTCGGCGTCGTGCCGCAGGAACTCGTGTTCGATCCGTTCTTCACCGTCCGCGAGACGCTGCGGATCCAGTCCGGCTATTTCGGGCTGCGCCGCAACGACGACTGGATCGACGAAGTGATGGCCAATCTCGACCTCACCGAGAAGGCCGACGCGAACATGCGCGCGCTGTCGGGCGGGATGAAGCGCCGCGTGCTGGTCGCGCAGGCGCTCGTGCACCGGCCGCCCGTGATCGTGCTCGACGAACCGACCGCCGGCGTCGACGTCGAATTGCGCCAGACGCTGTGGAAATTCATCTCGCGCCTGAACCGCGAAGGCCACACGATCGTGCTGACCACCCATTACCTCGAGGAAGCCGAGTCGCTGTGCGACCGCATCGCGATGTTGCGCCGTGGCGAGGTGGTCGCGCTCGACCGCACCGATGCGCTGCTGCGCCGCTTCGCGGGGCTGCAGCTCTACCTGCGCCTCGCGACCGGCGCGCTGCCGTCCGAGCTGCGCGGGCTGGAGTCCGACCCGGCTGCCCGCGCGCCGGGCGAGCACCTGCTGCGCCTGACGAGCTACGACGATGTCGAGCGCATCCTCGCGCAATGCCGCGCGGCGGGCTGTACGTTCGACGAGATCGAGGTCCGCAAGGCTGACCTCGAAGATGTGTTCGTCCAGGTGATGAACGGGGCAGAGGTCATCGAGGGATTGGCATGAGCGGGTTTCAAACGCTGTTCTACAAGGAACTGCTGCGTTTCTGGAAGGTGTCGTTCCAGACGGTGTGTGCACCGATCGTCACGGCGCTGCTGTATCTGACGATCTTCGGCCACGCGCTGTCGGGCCGCGTCGAGGTCTATCCGGGCGTCGAGTACGTGAGCTTTCTCGTACCGGGCCTCGTGATGATGAGCGTGCTGCAGAACGCGTTCGCGAACAGCTCGTCGTCGCTGATCCAGTCGAAGATCACCGGCAACCTCGTGTTCATGCTGCTGCCGCCGCTGTCGTATCGCGACATCTTCGGCGCGTACGTGCTCGCGTCCGTGGTGCGCGGCCTCGCGGTCGGCACGGGCGTGTTCGTCGTGACGATCTGGTTTATCCCGATGCATTTCGCGGCGCCGCTGTTCATCATTGCATTCGCGCTGCTCGGCTCGGCGATCCTCGGCACGCTCGGCCTGATCGCCGGGATCTGGGCCGAGAAGTTCGACCAGCTCGCCGCGTTCCAGAACTTCCTGATCATGCCGCTGACGTTCCTGTCCGGCGTGTTCTATTCGACGCACTCGCTGCCGCCCGTGTGGCGCGAGATCTCGCGTCTCAATCCGTTTTTCTACATGATCGACGGCTTTCGTTTCGGGTTCTTCGGTGCGTCCGACATCAACCCGTTCGCGAGCCTCGCGATCGTCACCGGTTTCTTCGTGCTGCTCGCGCTGATTGCGATGCGGCTGCTCGCGACCGGCTACAAACTGCGTCATTGATATCGACAGGCAGCGGCCGCCATCCGGGCGGCGCGCGCCGACAGGAGCCTTACACCATGTTGCCGACTCCCGAACAGGTCAAGCAATACATCGCCGGCGGTCTCGCCTGCACGCATCTGGAAGTCGAAGGCGACGGCCAGCATTTCTTCGCGACGATCGTGTCGGCGGCCTTCGAAGGCAAGCGGCCGATCCAGCGGCACCAGCTCGTCTATGCGGCGCTCGGCGATCGCATGAAACAGGAAATTCACGCGCTCAGCATGAAAACGCTGACGCCCGCCGAATGGCAGAACGCATAAACGGAAATCACTGAGTGCAAGTCACCGTCAACGAGCGCGACGCCGTCCAGAGCGTCGCCACGGCACACCCGGCCGCCAACGGGGAAGCGCATGGCCATGGGATGGACAAGCTCGTGATCGAAGGCGGCCACCGCCTGTCGGGCGAGATCGTCGTGTCGGGCGCGAAGAATGCCGCGCTGCCGATCCTGTGCGCGGGGCTGCTCACCGGTGACCCGGTCGATCTCGACAACGTGCCGAATCTCAAGGACGTGCGGACCACGCTGAAGGTGCTGAACCAGATGGGCGTGAAGAGCGAGACCGACGGCTGCCGCGTGCAGCTCGACGCGTCGCGCGTCGACAACCTCGTCGCGCCGTACGAGCTCGTGAAGACGATGCGTGCGTCGATCCTCGTGCTCGGGCCGCTGCTCGCGCGCTTCGGCGAGGCGAAGGTGTCGCTGCCGGGCGGCTGCGCGATCGGCGCGCGTCCGGTCGACCAGCACATCAAGGGCCTGCAGGCGATGGGCGCCGAGATCAGCATCGAGCACGGCTTCATCGAAGCCCGCGCGAAGCGCCTGAAGGGCGCGCGCATCGTGACCGACATGATCACGGTGACGGGGACGGAAAACCTGCTGATGGCCGCGACGCTCGCCGACGGCGAGACGGTGATCGAAAACGCCGCGCGTGAGCCGGAAGTGAGCGATCTCGCACACTTGCTGGTCGCGATGGGCGCGAAAATCGACGGCATCGGCACCGATCGCCTCGTGATCCAGGGCGTCGAGCGGCTGCACGGCGCACGCCATTCGGTGATCCCCGACCGCATCGAGGCCGGCACGTTCCTGTGCGCGGTCGCGGCGGCGGGCGGCGACGTGATGCTGACGGGCGTGCGCCCGCACATCCTCGACGCGGTGATCGACAAGCTGCGCGAAGCCGGCGTGTCGATCGAGGAAGGCGACAGCTGGCTGCGCGTGAAGATGGACCGCCGCCCGTCGGCGGTGACGATCCGCACGTCGGAATACCCGGCGTTCCCGACCGACATGCAGGCGCAGTTCATGGCCCTCAATACGGTCGCGACGGGCACCGCGCAAGTCGTCGAAACCATTTTCGAGAACCGTTTCATGCACGTGCAGGAACTGAACCGGCTCGGCGCGAACATCACGATCGACGGCAATACCGCGCTCGTGACGGGGGTCGAGAAGCTGTCGGGCGCGAACGTGATGGCGACCGACCTGCGTGCGTCGGCGAGCCTCGTGATCGCCGGGCTGCGCGCCGACGGCGAAACGCTGGTCGACCGCATCTATCACCTGGACCGCGGCTACGACCGCATGGAAGCCAAACTGACCGCCGTCGGCGCGAACGTGCGCCGCCTTTCCGGGAGCCAAGCATGACCGCGCCGCTGACCCTTGCCCTGTCGAAGGGCCGGATTTTCGAGGAAACCCTGCCGCTGCTGGCCGCGGCCGGCGTGCAGGTGACCGAGGATCCGGAAACGTCGCGCAAGCTGATCCTGCCGACGACGAACCCCGACCTGCGCGTGATCATCGTGCGCGCGAGCGACGTGCCGACCTATGTCGAATACGGCGCGGCCGATTTCGGCGTGGCCGGCAAGGACGTGCTGGTCGAGCACGGCGGCTCGGGCCTGTACCAGCCGATCGATCTGAACATTGCGCGCTGCCGGATGTCGGTGGCCGTGTCGGCCGGTTTCGACTATGCGAGCGCCGTGCGGCAGGGCGCGCGACTGCGCGTCGCGACGAAGTACGTCGAAACCGCACGCGAACACTTTGCCGCGAAGGGCGTGCACGTCGACCTGATCAAGCTGTACGGCTCGATGGAGCTTGCGCCGCTGGTCGGGCTGGCCGACGCGATCGTCGACCTCGTCAGCTCGGGCGGCACGCTGAAGGCGAACAATCTGGTCGAGGTCGAGGAGATCATGGCGATCTCGTCGCGCCTCGTCGTGAACCAGGCTGCGCTGAAGTTGAAGCGCACGGCGCTCAAGCCGATCCTCGACGCGTTCGAACGCGCGTCGCAGAATGGCGGTTGAGCGCATCACCGTAACGGAACTCCCATGTCCATCACCATCCGCAAGCTCGATTCGACGAGCGAAGGCTTCGGCGCCGAGCTGCGCGCGCTGCTCGCATTCGAGGCGGGCGAAGACGCGGCGATCGAGCAATCGGTCGCGCAGATCCTCGCCGACGTGAAGTCGCGCGGCGACGCCGCGGTGCTCGAGTACACGAACCGCTTCGACCGGCTGAACGCGAACAGCGTCGCCGCGCTGGAGCTGCCGCAGGACGCGCTGCAGACGGCGCTCGACGGCCTCGCGCCGAAGGCGCGCGCGGCGCTGGAAGCCGCTGCGGCGCGGGTGCGTGCGTACCACGAGAAGCAGAAGATCGAGTGCGGCACGCATAGCTGGCAATACACGGAAGCAGACGGCACGGTGCTCGGCCAGAAGATCACGCCGCTCGACCGCGTCGGCCTGTACGTGCCGGGCGGCAAGGCCGCGTATCCGTCGTCGGTGCTGATGAACGCGATTCCCGCGCGCGTCGCGGGCGTCGGCGAGATCGTGATGGTCGTGCCGACGCCGGACGGTGTGAAGAACGACCTCGTGCTCGCCGCGGCGCTGCTCGGCGGGGTCGATCGCGTGTTCACGATCGGCGGTGCGCAGGCGGTCGGCGCGCTCGCATACGGCACGGCGACGGTGCCGGCCGTCGACAAGATCTGCGGCCCCGGCAACGCGTACGTCGCGTCGGCGAAGCGCCGCGTGTTCGGCACGGTCGGCATCGACATGATCGCCGGGCCGTCGGAAATCCTCGTGCTGTGCGACGGCACGACCGACCCGAACTGGGTCGCGATGGACCTGTTCTCGCAGGCCGAGCACGACGAACTCGCGCAATCGATCCTGCTGTGCCCGGACGGTGCGTTCCTCGAGCGCGTCGAAAAGGCGATCGACGAGCTGCTGCCGTCGATGCCGCGCCAGGACGTGATCCGCGCGTCGCTCGAAGGCCGCGGCGCGCTGATCAAGGTGCGCGACATGGCCGAGGCCTGCCGGATCGCGAACGACATCGCGCCCGAGCACCTGGAAATTTCCGCGCTGGAGCCGCAGCAATGGGGCCAGCAGATCCGCCATGCGGGCGCGATCTTCCTCGGCCGCTACACGAGCGAGAGCCTCGGCGACTACTGCGCGGGCCCGAACCACGTGCTGCCGACGTCGCGCACCGCACGCTTCTCGTCGCCGCTCGGCGTGTACGACTTCATCAAGCGCTCGAGCGTGATCGAGGTCAGCGCGGAAGGCGCGCAGACGCTCGGCGAGATCGCATCCGAGCTCGCGTACGGCGAAGGGCTGCAGGCGCACGCGAAGAGCGCCGAGTTCCGGATGAAGCACTGACCGCACGCCGCGCGGGGCCGCGGCTGGCGCCGATGTGCGGCCCGGGCCGCCCCCGAAGGCCGGGGCTGGAGACACCTGTGCAGGGCGGCAGCCGCCGCCCTGTCGACCCATTGACGCCGGCGCGACGTACGCCGGCTTGAGACCATGACGACGCCACAAGACATCATCCGCCGCGACGTGCTCGCGATGACGAGCTACCCGGTGCCGGACGCGAGCGGGTTCGTGAAACTCGACGCGATGGAGAACCCGTACCCGCTGCCCGAACCGCTCGCCGCGGCGCTCGGCGAGCGTCTCGCGCAGGTCGCGCTGAACCGCTACCCGGCGCCGCGCCCGGCCGCGCTGCTCGACAAGCTGCGCCATGCGATGGGCGTGCCGGCCGGCTGCGACGTGCTGCTCGGCAACGGCTCGGACGAAATCATCAGCATGATGTCGATGGCCTGTGCGAAGCCGGGCGCGAAGGTGCTCGCGCCGGTGCCGGGCTTCGTGATGTACGAACTGTCCGCGAAGCTCGCGCAGCTCGAATTCGTCGGCGTGCCGCTGAAGGCCGACCTGACGCTCGACGTCGACGCGATGCTCGCGGCTGTCGCCGAGCATCGTCCGGCGCTCGTCTATCTCGCGTACCCGAACAACCCGACCGGCACGCTGTACGACGATGCCGACATCGAACGGATCGTCGCGGCCGCACGGCACAGCCTGGTCGTGATCGACGAGGCGTACCAGCCGTTCGCCGTTCGCTCGTGGCTGCCGCGCGCCGCCGAATTCGACAACGTCGTCGTGATGCGCACGGTGTCGAAGCTCGGCCTCGCGGGCATCCGCCTCGGCTATCTGGTCGGTTCGCCCGCGTGGCTGACCGAATTCGACAAGGTGCGCCCGCCGTACAACATCAACGTGCTGACCCAGGCGACCGCCGATTTCCTGCTCGACCACCTCGACGTGCTCGACGCGCAGGCGGCCGACCTGCGAGCGGAACGCACGCGTCTCGCCCAGGAAGTGGCCGCGCTGCCGGGCACGACGGTGTTCCCGAGCGCCGGCAATTTCCTGCTGGTGCGCGTGCCGGACGCGGCCGCCGTGTTCGACGCGCTGCTCACCGAGCGGGTTTTGGTCAAAAACGTGAGTAAAATGCATCCGTTGCTGGCTGAATGCGTGCGGCTGACCGTCGGTTCTCCCGACGAAAACGCGCGCCTGCTGGCCGCTTTGAAACTCGCACTGCCCGGTTGAGCCTCTGGGCGCCGCAGCGCGAAACGATCAATCCCCATTTACATCGACTCAGTCAAGGAATTGCCATGCGTGTGGCGGAAGTCGTTCGCAATACCAGCGAAACGCAGATCCGTGTGAAGCTCAATCTCGACGGCACGGGCCAGCAGAAGCTGGCCACCGGCGTGCCGTTCCTCGACCATATGCTCGACCAGATCGCTCGACACGGTCTGGTCGATCTCGAGGTTGAAGCGCATGGCGATACGCATATCGACGACCACCACACGGTCGAAGATGTCGGCATCACGCTCGGCCAGGCCGTCGCGAAGGCGATCGGCGACCGCAAGGGCATCCGCCGCTACGGCCATTCGTACGTGCCGCTCGACGAGGCGCTGTCGCGCGTCGTGATCGACTTCTCCGGCCGGCCGGGCCTCGAATTCCACGTGCCGTTCACGCGGGCGCGGATCGGCACGTTCGACGTCGACCTGTCGATCGAATTCTTCCGCGGTTTCGTGAACCACGCGGGCGTCACGCTGCACATCGACAACCTGCGCGGGATCAACGCGCACCATCAGCTCGAAACGGTGTTCAAGGCCTTCGGCCGTGCGCTCCGTGCGGCGGTGGAACTGGACGAGCGGGCGGCGGGGCAGATCCCGTCGACGAAGGGCAGTCTCTGAACCTGAACTGACCGGACGGAGCGTCAAGGACAACCTCACGGCTTCGGCGCGCGGCGCCGGCTTGCGATGGATCTGCTCAAATCGTTCATTTCGCTGCTGGCGCTGATCAACCCGGTCGGCGCGGTGCCGTTCTTCCTGAGCCTGACGGCGCAGCAGACGGATGCCGAGCGGCGGCGCACGATCCGGATCGCGTCGGTATCGGTGTTCTGCGTGATCACGGTGACGACGCTGCTCGGGCAGCAGATCATCAACTTCTTCGGCATTTCGGTCGGGTCGCTCGAAGTGGGCGGCGGGATCATCATGCTGCTGATGGCGATCAACATGCTGAACGCGCAGATCGGCAACACGCGATCGACGCCGGAGGAGCGCCACGAGGCTGAGCTGAAGGACAACATAGCGGTCGTGCCGCTGGCGATTCCGCTGCTCACGGGCCCCGGCTCGATCAGCACGGTGATCATCTATGCGGCGAACTCGCATCACTGGTATGAGCGGGCCGGGCTGGTCGCGATCGGCGCGGTCCTGGCTTTTCTGTGTTTCGTCGCGATGCGGCTCGCCGAGCCGATCGCGAACTGGATCGGCCGCACGGGCATCAACATCGCCACGCGGCTGATGGGTCTGATGCTGTCGGCGCTGGCGGTGGAATTCATCGTCAATGGACTGAGGGCGCTACTGCCTGCACTGAGATGAAAACTTCGATTGCGATTGTGGATTATGGGATGGGCAACCTGCGCTCGGTCGCGCAGGCGCTCAGGAAGGCCGAACCGGCCGCCGACGTGGCGATCGTCGACACGCCGGCCGCGATCCGCGCGGCCGACCGTGTCGTGCTGCCCGGCCAGGGCGCGATGCCCGACTGCATGCGCAGCCTCGGTGATTCGGGCCTGCAGGAGGCCGTGATCGAGGCCTCGCGCACGAAGCCGCTGCTCGGCGTGTGCGTCGGCGAGCAGATGCTGTTCGACTGGAGCGCGGAAGGCGACACGAAGGGCCTCGGCCTGTTGCCCGGCAAGGTCGTGCGTTTCGCGCTCGACGGCCGTCTGCAGGACGACGGCTCGCGCTTCAAGGTGCCGCAGATGGGCTGGAACCGCGTGCGCCAGTCGCAGCCGCACCCGCTGTGGGACGGCGTGCCCGACGACGCGTATTTCTACTTCGTGCACAGTTATTACGTGACGCCGGACAACCCGGCGCATACGGTTGGCGAAACGGCCTACGGCGCGCCGTTTACGTCCGCGGTCGCGCGGGACAACATCTTCGCGACCCAATTCCACCCGGAGAAAAGCGCGGAAGTCGGGTTGCGTCTGTATCGCAACTTCGTACACTGGAAACCGTAAAACGTGGTGCGCGAGCCACAGTCGATCTGGCCGAACGGCCTGTCGCGTGGCGCGCTCGCGCTTAAGCGCCGAAAGAGTTGTACTAAACTAGCGAGACGGCGCGGCACCGGTTTGGCCGGTACGCGCCTGATTCTTTTCATTTTCCACGACGACACCCGATTGCTATGTTGCTGATTCCGGCCATCGACCTCAAAGACGGTCAGTGTGTGCGCCTCAAACAGGGCGATATGGACCAGGCCACGATTTTTTCCGAGGACCCGGCGGCGATGGCCCGCAAGTGGGTCGATCTCGGCGCCCGGCGGCTCCATCTCGTCGACCTGAACGGCGCATTCGCCGGCAAGCCGAAGAATCTCGAGGCGATCGAAGCGATCCTCGACGAAGTCGGCGACGAAATCCCCGTACAGCTCGGCGGCGGCATCCGCAGCCTCGAGACGATCGAGAAATATCTCGACGCCGGCCTGTCCTACGTGATCATCGGCACGGCGGCCGTCAAGAACCCGGGCTTCCTGCAGGACGCATGCACCGCGTTCTCCGGCAACATCATCGTCGGGCTGGACGCGAAGGACGGCAAGGTCGCGACCGACGGCTGGAGCAAGCTGACCGGCCACGAAGTGATCGATCTCGCGAAGAAGTTCGAGGACTACGGCGTCGAATCGATCGTATACACGGACATCGGCCGCGACGGGATGCTGCAGGGCATCAACATCGACGCGACCGTGAAGCTCGCGCAGGCGGTCGGCATCCCGGTGATCGCGAGCGGCGGCCTGTCGAACCTCACGGACATCGAGAGCCTGTGCGAAGTGGAAGAGCACGGCGTCGAAGGCGTGATCTGCGGCCGTGCGATCTACTCCGGCGATCTCGATTTCGCGGCCGCGCAAAAGCGCGCGGACGAACTGAACGGCGAACTCGACAACGCGTAAGCGCGGTTGTCCCGCTCGCCGGGGCTGCCTGCAGGCGGCCCCGACCGGAAGCCTCGCGCGAGGCTTTCCGCAACCGGCCGTCCCATCGCGGCATTTGGCGCAACATCATGGCTCTAGCTAAACGCATCATCCCCTGCCTGGACGTGACTGCCGGGCGTGTCGTCAAGGGCGTCAATTTCGTCGAGCTGCGCGACGCCGGCGATCCCGTCGAAATCGCCCGCCGCTACGACGACCAGGGTGCCGACGAACTGACCTTCCTCGACATCACCGCGACGTCCGACCAGCGCGACCTGATCCTGCCGATCATCGAAGCCGTCGCGTCGCAGGTCTTCATTCCGCTGACCGTCGGCGGCGGCGTGCGCGCCGTCGAGGACGTGCGGCGCCTGCTGAACGCGGGCGCGGACAAGGTCAGCATGAATTCGTCGGCGGTCGCGAACCCGCAGCTCGTGCGCGACGCGGCCGACAAGTACGGCTCGCAGTGCATCGTCGTCGCGATCGACGCGAAGCGCGTGTCGGCCGACGGCGAGACGCCGCGCTGGGAAGTGTTCACGCACGGCGGCCGCAAGAACACGGGCCTCGACGCGATCGAATGGGCGCGCAAGATGGCCGAGCTCGGCGCCGGCGAGATCCTGCTCACGAGCATGGACCGCGACGGCACCAAGTCGGGCTTCGACCTCGCGCTCACGCGCGGCGTGTCGGATGCGGTGCCGGTGCCGGTGATCGCGTCGGGCGGTGTCGGCTCGCTGCAGCACCTGGCCGACGGCATCAAGGACGGCCGCGCCGATGCGGTGCTGGCCGCGAGTATCTTCCACTACGGCGAGCACACGGTCGGCGAGGCGAAGCGCTTCATGGCCGACCAGGGCATCCCGGTGAGGCTGTGATGAATACGGAAACGAATGCATTGCCCGCGTGGCTCGACAAGGTCCGCTGGGACGACAACGGCCTCGTGCCGGTGATCGCGCAGGAGGCGTCGACGAACGACGTGCTGATGTTCGCGTGGATGAACCGCGAGGCGCTGGCGAAGACGATCGAGACGCAGCGCGCGGTCTACTATTCGCGCTCGCGCAAGCGCCTGTGGTTCAAGGGCGAGGAGTCGGGCCACGTGCAGCACGTGCACGAGGTGCGGCTCGACTGCGACGAGGACGTCGTGCTGCTGAAGGTCGAGCAGGTGTCGGGCATCGCGTGCCACACCGGTCGGCATTCGTGCTTCTTCCAGAAATTCGAAGGTACCGTCGACAGCGGCGACTGGGTCGCGGTCGAACCGGTGCTGAAAGACCCCGAACACATCTACAAATGACGCAATCGACCGAAGACACGCTGCTGCGCCTCGCGGCCGTAATCGATAGCCGCAAGGGCGGCGATCCCGATCAATCGTACGTATCGCGCCTGTTCCACAAGGGCGACGACGCGGTGCTGAAGAAGATCGGCGAAGAGGCGACGGAAGTCGTGCTGGCCGCGAAGGACGTGCGCCAGGGCGGCGCGCCGACCGCGCTCGTCGGCGAGGTGGCCGACCTGTGGTTCCACTGCCTCGTGATGCTGTCGCATTTCGACCTGAGCCCGGCCGACGTGATCGCCGAGCTCGAGCGCCGCGAGGGGCTGTCGGGTATCGAGGAGAAGGCCCTGCGCAAGCGTCGCGAGCGCGAGGAAAACGGCGGTTGACAGGCAGACCCCGCCGCGGTGGCAACAGTGCGGTAAGCTGTAAGAATTGTCATCTAACGGGGGTAGCATCATGAACGATACGTCGAACCAGTTCCCGACGCCGGCGGTGCCGGGGGCAGCGGATGCCGAACGCCTGAACGGGCTGCGCACGCTGACCCACGTGCTGTACGGCCTTTATGCAATTCACTGGCTGACGGGCGGTGTCACGGGCATCATCGCGATCATCATCAACTACGTGAAGCGCGGCGACGTGGCCGGCACGCCGTACGCCGATCACTTCGAGTGGCAGATCCGCACGTTCTGGCGCGCGCTGATCGCTTACGTGATCGGGTTCGCGCTGGCCTTCGTGGTGGTGGGATTCGCGATCATGTTTGTCACATGGATCTGGACGCTGTACCGTATCATCAAGGGTTGGCTGTACCTGAACGACAACAAGCCGCTCGATCCGCAGGCCTGGTTCTGACCGGCCGCGGGCGGGCGTCTGCAGGAGCAACATGAGTCACGATCCGAATTGCCTGTTCTGCAAGATCGCGGCAGGCGAGATCCCGAGCACGAAGGTGCACGAGGATGACGAATTCGTCGCGTTCCGCGACATCCGCCCAGCGGCCGAGACACACGTGCTCGTGATTCCGCGCCAGCATCTGCCGACGCTGTCGGCGGCGAGCGACGCCGATGCACCGATGCTCGGCCGGCTGATGCTGCTCGTGTCGCGTCTGGCCAGCCAGCTCGGCGTCGCGTATACGGGGGGCGAAACCGGTTTCCGTACGGTGATCAACACGGGCCCGGGCGGCGGGCAGGAGGTCTACCACCTGCACGCGCATATCCTGGCCGGCCCGCGCCCCTGGCATCGGATGGGTTGACGGCGCGGGGCGTTTCCCCGCATCGATTGTCGAAGCCGGCGCGTTGCCGGCGATTTACGCCGCATCGCGGCGTGGTTGAGGAGAGGTTTCATCATGGGTGGATTGAGCATTTGGCACTGGCTGATCGTGCTGCTGATCGTCGCGCTGGTTTTCGGTACGAAGAAGCTGCGCAACATCGGCAACGATCTCGGCAGCGCCGTGAAGGGTTTCAAGGACGGCATGAAGGACGGCGAAGCACCGGCGGACGCGCAGCAACTGCCGCGCTCGGGCTCGGTCGACGTCAACGCGAAGGAAACGACGCGTTCCGACTCGAACAAGGCGTAACGCCGGTACGCTGACAGGCATTCGCGATGCTGGATCTCGGTCTTTCGAAGATGGCGCTGATCGGCGTCGTCGCGCTCGTGGTGCTCGGCCCCGAGCGCCTGCCGCGCGTTGCGCGTACGGCAGGCGCGCTGTTCGGCCGTGCGCAGCGGTACATCAACGACGTGAAGGCCGAGGTCTCGCGCGAAATCGAACTCGACGCGTTGCGCACGATGAAGACCGATTTCGAGGCGGCTGCGCGCAATGTCGAGACGACGATTCACGACAACCTGCGTGAGCACGAGAAGGACCTGAACGACACGTGGCATTCCGCGGTCGGCGGTCTCAACGAAGCGGCGGGCGACGCCGGTTCGACGGGTTCCGACACGCCCGCCGCGCCGTCGTGGCGCAGCGGTGCGGCCGCGCTCGCGCCGAAGCGCCGCAACTGGCGCGTCAAGCAGGCGGCTGCGCCTGCCTGGTACAAGCGCGCGACCACCCGCCGTACGCACGTGCAGTCGGGCGCCGCGCGTGTCGCGCGCCACCAGCCGGCCAGCCTGCGCCGGCCGACGCGCTTCTTCTGAGCCGAGCGCATGCTCGCTCGTCAATCCTACCGAGGGCCGGTGTGAGCGACCCCCAGCAGAACCCGGGCGACGCCCCGGAAGAAACCTTCATTTCCCATCTCGTCGAGCTTCGCGATCGCATCATTCGCGCGGGCGCGGCTGTGATCGTCGTGTTCCTCGGGCTCGTCTACTGGGCGCCCGACATCTTCCGGCTGCTCGCGCGGCCGCTGATGGAGAACCTGCCGAAGGACGGCAAGATGATCGTCACCGACGTCACCGGCTCGTTCTTCGTGCCGATGAAGGTCACGATGCTCGTCGCGCTGGTGATCGCGCTGCCGATCGTGCTGTACCAGATCTGGGCGTTCGTCGCGCCGGGGCTGTACCAGCACGAGAAGAAGCTCGTCGCGCCGCTCGTCGGCAGCAGCTACCTGCTGTTCCTGTGCGGGATGGCGTTCGCGTACTTCCTCGTGTTCCCGACGATCTTCCGCGTGATGGCGCACTACAACGCGCCGCTCGGCGCGGAAATGACCACCGACATCGACAATTACCTGAGCTTCGTGCTCGGGATGTTCATCGCGTTCGGGGTCACGTTCGAGGTGCCGATCGTCGTCGTGCTGCTCGTCCGGATGGGCGTGCTGTCGCTGAAGAAGCTGAAGGAGATGCGTCCGTACGTGATCGTCGGCGCGTTCGTCGTCGCGGCGGTCGTCACGCCGCCGGACGTGTTCTCGCAACTGATGCTCGCATTGCCGCTGGTCGTGCTGTTCGAGATCGGGCTGCTGGCGGCGCGCTTCTTCGTGCCGAAGAAGCCGGCCGAGGAAGGCGAGGCGGAGAACGGCGAAGCCGCCAGTTGATGGCGGCGACCGGGCTTGAGCAAAACCCGGTGGCGTAGTCGGTCGGAAAGCGGATGGCGGGGCCGTCTGCCCGGCGACAAGGGTCTTTCGAACAAAACAAAGGGCAGCCAACCGGCTGCCCTTTTTCATTTCCGACGGTGCCGGGCATGCGGCCGTGCGCCGCTCGCCCGACGTTACTCGGTATCGCTGTCCTGCTCGTCGAGCGCCTGCTTCGGCGGCGGTGGGCGCTTGCCGATCACCACGTTCAGGTCGAACGCCTTGCCCTTGCGCACCACGTGCACCTTGGTCGACGTGCCCGGCTTGATTTGTGCGACGGTGTTCAGCAGCTTCGTGGTGTCGGTGATCTCGTCGCCGTTGACCGAGATCAGGATGTCGCCCGGCTTGATGCCGGCCTTGTCGGCCGGGCCGCCCTGCAGCACGCCGGCGACGATCGCGCCCGATTTCTGCGTCAGCCCGAACGACTCGGCGATCTCCGGCGTGACGTCCTGCGGCTCGACGCCGATCCAGCCGCGCGTGACCGAGCCCGTCGTGATGATGCTTTCCAGCACCGTGCGCGCGGTCGACACGGGGATCGCGAAGCCGATGCCGAGCGAGCCGCCCGAGCGCGAGTAGATCGCGGTGTTGATGCCGAGCAGGTTGCCGTTCACGTCGACCAGCGCGCCGCCCGAGTTGCCGGGGTTGATCGGTGCATCGGTCTGGATGAAGTTCTCGAACGTGTTGATGCCGAGGTGGTTGCGGCCCAGCGCGCTGATGATCCCCATCGTGACCGTCTGGCCGACACCGAACGGGTTGCCGATCGCGAGCACGACGTCGCCGACCCGCGACTGGTCGGAGCGGCCGAGCGTGATCGTCGGCAGGTTCGTCATGTTGATCTTCAGCACCGCGAGATCGGTTTCGGGATCGCTGCCGATGACCTTCGCGGTGCCCGTGCGGCCGTCGGCGAGCGCGACTTCGATCTGGTCGGCGCCGTCCACGACGTGCTGGTTCGTTAGAATGTAACCTTCAGGGCTCACGATAACGCCCGAGCCAAGGTTGGCGGCCGGTTCGTCCTGCTGCTTGCGGGCGTTGCGGTCACCGAAGAAGTAGCGGAACAGCGGATCCTTCGCGCGCGGGTCGGGCGGCAGCGAGCCGTCCTTGCTGGAGAACACGTTGACGACGGCCGGCATCGCCTTTTGCGCGGCTTCGGCGTACGACGTGGTCGCCGGTGCGCCGCCGATGCCCGGCGCGACTTCGCGCAGCGCGACGATCGGCGTGGCGAGCTGCTTGCCGAGCTGTCCTTGCCGTTGCAGCCATTGCGGCTTGAGCGTCACGACGATGAACATCAGCGCGAGCAGCACGGTAACCGCCTGCGCGAAGAACAGCCAGAAGCGTCTAAGCATCTGAATGGATTAGAGGTTTATATGGATCGGATCGAACTTGAATTGTACTTGAACAATACCCTTGAAACCGCGCGCTTCAAGGACTATTGCCCGAATGGCCTCCAGGTCGAGGGGCGCCGCAAGATCGACAAGATCGCTACCGGCGTGACGGCGTCGGTCGCGTTTCTCGAAGCGGCGCTCGAATGGGGGGCAGATGCCGTGCTCGTCCATCACGGTTATTTCTGGCGCAACGAGTCGCCGCAGATCACGGGCCGCAAATACCAGCGCCTGAAGCTGCTGCTCGCGAACGACCTGAACCTGTTCGCGTTCCACCTGCCGCTCGACGCGCATCCCGAATTCGGCAACAACGCGCAGCTCGGCGACCGGCTCGGCCTGATCGGCGAGCAGCGGTTCGGCGAAGGCGACCTCGGCTGGATGGCGACGCTGCCGATGCCCGTCACGCTCGAGCATTTTGTCGCGAAGGTCGAGCGCACGCTTGGCCGCACGCCGCTCGTGCTCGGCGATCCGGACATGCAGTTGCGCCGCATCGCGTGGTGCACGGGCGCCGCGCAAAGCTATTTCGACGCGGCGATCGACGCCGGTGCGGACGTGTTCCTGACCGGCGAGGTGTCCGAATACGTGACGCACACGGCCGCCGAGAGCGGCGTCGCGTTCGTTGCGGCAGGGCACCATGCGACCGAGCGCTACGGAATCCAGGCGCTTGGCGCCCACTTGTCCGAAGAATTCGATATCGAACACCTTTTTATCGATATCCATAACCCGGTCTGAATGCCGGATTTGCGGCAGCGCATCGAAATTTCGCAATGTAGCAAATACTTAAAAGTGAAATGATTTAATCGCTCCGATAGTGGGGGATAACCCTTAACTATCAAACACTTCGAAGGGATTTTCATCTCCGGGCCTTGTAAATGGCGGCTCCATTCGAGCAAACTAGCGGCGGAATGGAAAGTCGTGACGGAAAATCCAACTCAGAAGTGGGGCGTGTGATGCGAGACAAGGAAGAGAAACGCGTCGACAGCGGCCGCCGTACCTGGCTGATTGCGACATCCGTAGCAGGTGGCGTGGGAGGCGTAGCCACCGTCATACCTTTCGCGGCGTCGCTTGCGCCGTCCGCGAAAGCGAAAGCGGCCGGTGCACCGGTCGAAGTCGACATCAGCGCGCTGAAGCCCGGTGAAATGGTGACCGTGCCGTGGCGCGGCAAGCCGGTGTGGATCCTGAACCGCACCGAGGCGATGCTGGCCGACGTGGTCAAGGCCGACAAGGAAGTGGCCGATCCGACCACCGAAAAGCCCTATACGATGCCGTTGCCCGCGTATTGCGCGAACGAATATCGCGCGCGGGCCGATCGCAAGAACATTCTCGTCGTGATGGCCGTGTGTACGCACCTCGGCTGCACGCCAAGCCAACGCTTCACGCCGGGTCCGCAGCCGAACCTGCCGGACGACTGGCCGGGCGGTTTCCTCTGCCCGTGCCACGGTTCGACCTACGACCTCGCCGGCCGCGTGTTCAAGAACAAGCCGGCGCCTCAGAATCTCGACATCCCGCCCTACATGTTCACGTCGGCGACGACCCTCGTGATCGGCAAGGACGAGAAAGGAGAAGCGTGATGGCCGCCGACAACAAGGAAGTCTCCACGACAGGTTTTACCGGCTGGATCGACCAGCGCTTCCCGCTCACGTCCACCTGGAAGAAGCACGTTTCCGAGTACTACGCGCCGAAGAACTTCAACTTCTGGTACTTCTTCGGCTCCCTCGCGCTGCTGGTGCTCGTCAACCAGATCGTCACCGGCATCTTCCTGACGATGAACTACAAGCCCGACTCGACGCTCGCGTTCGCGTCGGTCGAGTACATCATGCGCGAGGTGCCGTGGGGCTGGCTGATCCGCTACATGCACTCCACGGGCGCATCGATGTTTTTCGTGGTCGTCTACCTGCACATGTTCCGCGGGCTGCTTTACGGGTCGTACCGCAAGCCGCGTGAACTCGTGTGGATCTTCGGCTGCGCGATCTTCCTGTGCCTGATGGCCGAGGCGTTCTTCGGCTACCTGCTGCCGTGGGGCCAGATGTCGTTCTGGGGCGCGCAGGTGATCGTGAACCTGTTCTCGGCGATCCCGTTCGTCGGCCCCGACCTGTCGCTGTGGATTCGCGGCGACTACGTGGTGTCGGACGTCACGCTGAACCGCTTCTTCGCGTTCCACGTGATCGCGATTCCGCTCGTGCTGGTCGGCCTCGTGATCGCGCACCTCGTCGCACTGCACGAAGTGGGCTCGAACAACCCGGACGGCATCGAGATCAAGGCGAAGAAGGACGAGAACGGCGTGCCGCTCGACGGCATCCCGTTCCACCCGTACTACTCGGTGCACGATTTCCTCGGCGTGTGCGGGTTCCTGATGGTGTTCGCGCTGATCGTGTTCTTCTCGCCGGAGATGGGCGGCTACTTCCTCGAGGCGAACAACTTCGTCCCGGCGAACCCGCTGCAGACGCCGCCCGAGATCGCGCCGGTCTGGTACTTCACCGCGTTCTACGCGATGCTGCGCGCGACCACCGACCCGTTCAAGATCGTCCTGATGATCGTGATCGCGCTGCTCGGCGTGCTCGCGCTGATCCGCGCGCGCGGCAAGTGGAAAGTCGGCCTGCCGGTGCTGGCCGCGGCGATCGTCGTGTTCATGTACCTGACGGAGTCGAAGTTCTGGGGCGTCGTCGTGATGGGGGCGGCGGTGATCTCGCTGTTCTTCCTGCCGTGGCTCGACCGCAGCCCGGTGAAGTCGATCCGCTACCGGCCGCTGTTCCACAAGGTGTTCCTCGGGATCTTCGTCGTGGCGTTCCTGACCCTCGGGTTCCTCGGCACGCGGCCGCCATCCCCGGCCTCGACACTGATCGCGCAGGCCTGTGCGCTGATCTACTTCGCGTTCTTCCTCGGCATGCCCGTCTGGACGCCGCTTGGCACGTTCAAGCAGCCGCCGGAGCGGGTGCGCTTCAAGCCCCATTAACGTGAGCGAGGAGAGAACGACATGAAGAAACTGCTTTCGACACTCGCGCTGATCGGGGCGACCGCGTGTGCGCTGCTGGTGGCGCCGGCGGTTCGGGCGGAAGGTAATTTTCCGCTCGACCGGGCGCCCGATAACACGGAAAATCTCGTTTCGCTTCAGCACGGCGCGCAATTGTTTGTAAACTATTGCCTGAACTGCCACAGCGCGAACCTGATGCGCTACAACCGTCTGACGGATCTGGGCATATCCCAGAAGGAGATCGAAAAGAATCTCCTGTTCACGACCGACAAGGTCGGCAACACGATGTCCGTCGCGATGCGGCCCGAAGACGCGAAGAACTGGCTCGGCACCTCGCCGCCCGACCTGTCGGTCGAGGAGCGCGCACGCGGCCGCGACTGGCTGTATACGTATCTGCGGAGTTTCTACCGCGACGATACACGGCCGAGCGGCTGGAACAACGCGGTGTTCGAGAACGTTGGCATGCCTCATGTACTGTGGCAGCTGCAGGGGCAGCGCGCCGCCAAATTCGAAGACAAGACGGACGAGGAGACGGGCGAGAAGGTCCATACGCTCATCGGCTTCCAGCAGGTCACACCGGGGACACTGTCCGCGGTGGATTATGATTCTGCGGTTGCCGACCTGGTGGCGTACATGACCTGGATGTCCGAGCCGGCTCAGCAGACCCGCAAACGCCTCGGCGTATGGGTGCTGATCTTTCTCGGTGTCCTGACTTTCCTGGCCTGGCGGCTCAATGCCGCGTACTGGAAAGATATCAAGTAATCACGCCTGACCGGCGTGGGGCCGGCGCAAGGTGGAACCCCGGAAGGGGTTCGCCGCGTGCCGGCCCTCGGCTTTTTTGAGGAAACGCAAACATGATGGTTCTGTATTCCGGCACAACTTGCCCGTTCTCCCAGCGTTGCCGGCTGGTGCTGTTCGAGAAGGGCATGGACTTCGAAATCCGTGACGTCGACCTGTTCAACAAGCCGGAAGACATTTCGGTGATGAACCCGTACGGTCAGGTGCCGATCCTGGTCGAGCGCGACCTGATCCTGTACGAATCGAACATCATCAACGAGTACATCGACGAGCGCTTCCCGCATCCGCAACTGATGCCGGCCGACCCCGTGCAGCGCGCACGTGCACGCCTGTTCCTGCTCAACTTCGAGAAGGAACTGTTCGTCCACGTCAGCACGCTCGAAAACGAGAAGGGCAAGGCAGCGGAGAAGAACCACGAGAAGGCACGCCTCGCGATCCGCGATCGCCTGACGCAGCTCGCGCCGATCTTCGTGAAGAACAAGTACATGCTTGGCGAGGAGTTCTCGATGCTCGACGTCGCGATCGCGCCGCTGCTGTGGCGTCTGGATCACTACGGCATCGAGCTGTCGAAGAACGCGGCGCCGCTGATGAAGTACGCCGAGCGGATCTTCAGCCGTCCGGCCTACATCGAAGCACTGACGCCGTCCGAAAAGGTCATGCGTCGTTGATGGTGCAATGAGTGCATGACGGAGAGGGCGGCGCGGCGTGCCGCGCCCCCGCTCCGGGTTCGAGGATTGTGATGCAAGAGATTTCAACGAAGCCTTATCTGCTGCGCGCGTTGTACGAGTGGTGCACCGATAACGGTTACACGCCGCATATCGCGGTGAGGGTCGACAACTCGACGCGCGTACCGCGTCAGTTCGTGCGTGACGGCGAGATCGTGCTCAACATCAGCTTCGAGGCGACGAGCCAGCTGCAGATGGGCAACGAGTGGATCGAGTTCACGGCCCGGTTCTCCGGGAAGGCGCACAAGATCGAGATTCCGGTTGCCAACGTGCTCGCGATCTATGCGCGCGAGAACGGGCAGGGCATGGCGTTCCAGGTCGATGCGGTCGCGGGCGAAGGCGCGGATTCGGGTGCGTTCGACGAAGATGCTGCACCGACGGATGATGCGCAACGCGACGAGTCGCCTGCTGGGTTGACGCCGGTCGCCGACAGCGGCGCGAACGAGGAACCCTCCGAAGGCGCCGACGAGCCGCCGAAAACCGACGGTGATGGCGACGGTTCAAAAGGTGGCAGCAGACCTCGCCTCAAGATCGTGAAATGAGGTAGAATCTCGCGCTACGCCGGCTTAGCTCATCTGGTAGAGCAGTTGATTTGTAATCATCAGGTGGCGGGTTCGAGTCCTGCAGCCGGCACCATATTGAACGAAGGGCCGGGAGGTTTTGCCTCCTGGCCCTTTGTCGTTTCTGTCCCATAAGGCAACAAACCCGGCGCGGGGCGCGTGGCGAACCCGCTTCGGCGCATCGCATGTTCCGACGCAAGCATGCGGAATCTCTTTCACGACTCCGTGCCGTAGGATTTCCGGTCGGGACGACGGTGTCGCCTGTCAGGAGCGGTGTATCGCTAAGCGATGTCGTTGCGACGAAGCCAGTCTTTCAGGCAGTGCTTGCATACCGACTTCCCGCTTTCGAGCAGGTGGAGGCTGCGCTCGCCCGATTCCATTCGATAGATGCCAGTAGCAAGATCGATATCCGGTCCCAGCACACGAAGAAGGAAGGCTTCGTCGAACCAGAATTTGTTTTCTGCTTTCGGTGAAGTCACGACTACATTGATTAGCCGACCGTGCGGCACCGCATCACGCCGATCGATCAACGCTGCCATGGCTGGCGATGTGCGCGAGCCGACCGCAATCCCGTGGATGTCACATTTGACTAGCGGACCGTCCAACGTCGCATTGTCTGCGACGATCGCCGTGTCGAACGCGCGTGATACGGGCGTCGGCGAGTGCGGTTGTTCGCCCGAACGTACGAGCAGTTCGTCCAGGCAATCCGGGCAAACATGCTCGCATGCCCGGTCGAGCAACGCGAACTTTCGCAGCTCGGTGACATGCGCGACGCCGTCGACATGGTTGGCAGTTACCGCATGCTCGTCCAGATCCGCGCGCGTCATCCATACGACGTGGCTGCGCTTGGGCCGATCCAGCGATACCCGCACCAATTCATCGGGCTCGAATCGTCCGCGCTCGCGAATTCGGTCGCCGATGCGTTTCGCTGCCACGGTGAATGGCCGGACGCCGTGCCTGGCGCACAACGTTGGAGACCTCATCTGTCGTTACCTCGTCATCGATTAATTCACATGCGGACCGACGCCATGTCGGTTGAGGAATACCCACGCACGCTTGCCCCGCGTCGGAACGTCGGCTCCCCCGGCATTGAGTACGTCCATCACGTACGTCATGCAGCTGTTGTTGGACACGTAATCGGCGCCGTCTGATTCCTCCCGGCCAGCGCAGCCTGGATGCCTTTACCCAGTCGGCGAGATACGCGCGACCTTCGCTGCCGAACGCAGGCCCGTCGAATGCATTGCCGTCCACGACGACCAGGATCGCTGTCGCTTCCGTCGGTGCGATGCCGGCAGTGTTCTTGCCGATGAGATTGGGCGTGGCGACGCAGCCGCTGACGCGCGCTACAACCACGCATGTAGTCAGTCCACGCAGTGTTTTCATTGTTTTGATGGCCGGCCCGTGGGGAAAACGTCGTGTCGACTCGAGGCAATGCGGTCGAGCGCAACGTGATCGCGTGATTGTGTTGGATGCGGTGCGGTTTGCCAACGCATCCGTCAACGATCTGTCAGAACGTAATCCTGTTGCCCCAGCCGCAAGTCGGCAACCATCACATCTGCCTGAACAACCCCGCATACGCCCGGCTGACCGGCAGCATCTCCCGCTGCCCGTGCACGCGAATCCGCAACCTTCCCAACAGATCGCGCTCGACACGATCGATCGCTGCGTACGCAACGATCACGCCGCGATGCACCTGTGCGAACCGCTCTGGATCGAGCCGCTGCATCAGTTCCTTCAGCGGCGTGCGAATCACGAGCCGTTCGCCGGCCGTGACGACTTCCGTGTATTTCTCCGACGCCTGGACGGACGCTTTCCGTATGCGGGCATCGATGCGAACGCGGTCGCGCTGGCGGCCGTCCTGGGCGGCGCGGCGCTGGGCTGGCTGCACGCGAGCCGGTGGCGGCTCGCGTACCGTCCGGCCTCGTCGGGCCTGCGCGTACGCCTGCCCGGCGATGCGAGCCTGCTCGCCACGCTGATGCTGACGTTCGTCGCCGAAACCGGCATCCATTACGCGGTCGCCGTGCATGCGCCGTGGGCGGCGACGGGCAGCTTCGTGATGCTGTCGTTCGCGGTATGGGGCGTGCTCGTCGGGATGACGCTCGGGCGCGCGGTGAACGTGGTCGTGCGCTGCATGCGCCATGCGAACGGATCGAAGCATGGGAGTTTCCCGTATTCGGTCGATCCGAGATGAAGGGTGCGCAACGGCCCGCGAGCGGGCAACTGACGGCCTGACAGGCGATGCGGCCCGTCTTCGCCAATCGTGGCGGCATCGAACCGAAAGCGGTGTGTGACGCGCCCCGTTTTCCTGTCACGGTCGCGTCATGGTGCGCCCATAACGTTGCACGTTCCCGTCGCGGCGGCACCGCCGGACAGGGAACGTGCGCAACCCGCTCGCGACGACGTGCCCGCGTCGCAGGTGGGGGCCGACCGGGATCTCGCTCCCGGCGGCGCAGCGGTCATGCATCGCGCCATTTCATTCGAAAATACGATCGACGACGGTTCGAACCGGACTGCGGACGATCAGGAGACAGGGACCATGCTGAGTCCGCATGAATTCTCGATGCTGTTGCGCGTCGCGCGTGCGCCGGACAGCGTCGATCCGTCGAATCCGGCCTTCGCCGTGCTGGTCGAGAAGCGGCTGGTCGACGATACGCAGGTACGCATGAATGCCGTGGCCGCGCGCCCGGCGCTGACACCGATCGGCCAGATGCTGCTGGCGCGCTTCGACGAAGCGGCTTGAAGGGACGCGTCACGCCTTCATCGAAACGAAGGGCGTGACGCGTTGAAGCGCCGGGCCGCTTACTGTGCGACCGGCACGGTCACGTCGCTGCCGAACCAGTGCGTCGAGATCTTCTTCAGCGTGCCGTCCTTGCGCAGCGAATCGAGCGCGTCGTTGATCGCTTTCTCGAACTTCGGATTGCCCTTGCGGAACGGGATCGCCATTTCCTGCTTGCCGCCGTTCAGCACCGCGCCCGCGCGCAGCGGCAGGTTCGACGTCTTGATCATGTACGGCAGCATCAGGCGGTCGTCGAGCGTCGCCTCGATCCGGCCGGCGGCGAGGTCGCGCAGCTTTTCCGGCGCGCCCGGATACGTCTGCACCTCGATGCCCGGCACGGTGCGCGCCATCTGGTCATAGTTGGTGCCGAGCGTCACGCCGAGCTTCTTGCCCTTGAAGTCGTCGAGCGACTTGAAGTTGCGCGAGTCGTCCTTGCGCTGGATCAGCTGGGCGGCCGAATACGTGTACGGCTCGCTGAAGTCGAGCACTTCCTTGCGCTGCGGCGTGATCGTGACCTGATTGACGATCACGTCGAACTTGCCGGCCTGCAGGCCCGCGATGATGCCGCTCCATTCGGTCGGGATGAACTGCGTCTTCACGCCGAGCTTGCCGGCGACCGCGTTCGCGATGTCGACGTCGAAACCCTCCAGTTGCCCCGACGTGCCGCGCGAGTTGAACGGCGGATACGTGCCTTCGAGGCCGACGCGCAGCACGCCGGCTTTCTTCACTGAATCGAGCAGGTCGTCCGCGTGCGCGGAGACCGCCGTAAAGCCGAGGGCCGACGCGAGCAGCAGGCCCGACAGCAGGAACTTCGAACGTTTCATCGCAGATCTCCAGTGGTCAGCGTGGTGTGAGGTGAGCGCCGGCGCCGGGTGGGCGCGGCGGGCCGCAAGACGGGCACGTAGACACTACTCGCAACCGGGCCGCGCCGGAAGTCGAATTGGCCCTGATTGAAAGCGATTTCATCGATATGCCGGACGGCGGGCGTGATTGCCGTCCGCCAGCGTGGCACGCGGGCTGATCGGATTCCGCTCGTTGAAATCAGGTCAGATTCGAGAGCGTGCGAAGTTTTGTCTGTAAAATCGCGCGAGCAAAATCGAATGCTCGCGCCATCCGAGGGCGTGTCACAAGAAAAAAGGCCGTTCATGAACATGCAGAACACAATCGCCGCGTTGCGCGGCGGATTGCTTCAGCAGGACCGGTTGCTGAAGCTCGATACGCCATTGGGGGCCAACGTCCTGACCGTTCAGCGGGCAGTCGGTCGCTCACGTATCGGGCGCGCATACGAGTTCACGCTCGACGTGCTGTCGACCGACAGCGATGTGGAACTAAAAAAGCTGATCGCGCAGCCCGTCACGTTGTGGATCCAGCAGGGCGATCTCAGCTACCGGCCGATCAACGGCTACGTGCATACCGCGCGCCGGCTGGGCGCCGACGGCGGGCTCACGACCTATCAGCTCGCGTTCGCCGATTTCACCCACTTCCTGAGGTTTCGTCGCGATCAGCGGCTCTGGAACGATACGACCGTCGACCAGATCATCAGCGACGTGCTGAACCAGCATCCGCAGGCGCAGGGGCATTTCCGCTTCGCGCTGTCGAAGCCGCTGCCGAACCGGTCGTACACGCGCCAGCACGACACCGACTGGCATTTCGTGCATCGGCTGATGGAGAACGAGGGGCTCTACTGCGCATGGCAGCAGGCCGACGACGGCAAGTCGCACACGCTCGTGATCACCGACAACCTGCAGGCGTTCGCGCCGCTGTCGCCGGAAACCGTACGTTTTTATCGCGGCGACGCGGCCAGTGAACCCGACGCGTTCACGCAATGGTCGGGTACGCGCACGCTGCAGAGCGTGACACGTACGACGCGCACGTTCGACTACAAGAATCCTTCGCAGCCGTCGAACCCGAAAGGCACGTCGCTGCCGACGATGGGCGGCCAGGGCGAGTTGCCGGATCAACTCGAAGTCTACGAGTACACGGGCGCCTACACGTATCTCGACCAGACGCGCGGCGACCATCTGACGAAGGTCAAGATGGAGGAGTGGGAGTCGCGGGCGAAGCGTTTCCATGCCGCAGGCGGGGTGCGCGCGATCGACGCCGGCCGGCGCTTCACGCTGGCCGATCATCCCGAGCACGATCGTGATCCCGCCGATCAGCGCGAATTCGTCGCGATCGAGGTGGCGTGGTGGGTCGAGAACAATCTGCCTGTTGCAAGCGACAGCGCAGACTTTCCGTACAGCCTGCGCGAAGCGTTGACGCAGGCACAGGACAACTACGGTACCGATCCCGCGTTTCGCGTGCAGCACGACGACGGATCGGCCGGCTTCTATCTCGTCGAAGTCGAAGCGCAACGCGTAAGCGTGCCGTATCGCAGCCCGTTCGAGCATCACAAGCCGGAGATGCACCTCGAGACGGCGATCGTCGTCGGGCCGCAGGGCGAGGAAGTCTATACCGACGAGTTGAACCGGATCCGCGTGCAGTTCGTGTGGGACCGGTTGAATCCGGGCAACGAGAACGCGTCGTGCTGGGTGCGCGTCGTGCAGTCGGATACGGGCGGCGGCTACGGCGGCGTGCACGTGCCGCGTATCGGCGAGGAAGTGCTGATTGATTACGTCGGCGGCGACTGCGACCGGCCGCTGGCCGTCGGTCGCGTGTACAACGGCGCGAACCAGCCGCAGTGGCATACCGACGGGATCCTGTCGGGGTATCGGTCGAAGGAGTATTCCGGCAGCGGTTACAACCAGCTCGTGATGGACGACGCGACCGGGCAGAACCGCGTGCAGCTGATGAGCAGCAGCGCGAACAGCCTGCTGCATCTGGGCTACATCATCGACCAGAGCGGCAATTCGCGCGGGTCGTATCTCGGCAGCGGCTTCGACCTGCGCTCGGATGCGTATGGCGCGGTGCGGGCGAGCCAGGGCCTGTACGTGACGACGCACCCGAAGGCGGCGAACAGCCAGCCACTCGACGTGAAGGAAGCGCAGCAGCAGCTCGTGACGGGCGAAAGCCTCGTCGAGGCGATGTCGGGCGTGAGCGAGCAGCATCAGGCTGAAAGCATGAAGGACGCGCAGGACACGATGCGCGCGTTCACGGATGCGACGCAGGACAGCGCATCGGGCAGCGCGTCCGGCGGGCGCACGGCCGGCGGCGGCACGGGTAACGCGAATGCGTTCAAGGAGCCGGTGATGCTGTTCGGCAGCCCGTCGGGGATCGGGATGTCGACGCAGCAGTCCGTGCATGTGGTCGCGAACGATCACGTGAACGTGGCGAGTGGGCAGAGCGTGCACGTCGCGGCAGGCAAGTCGCTGATCGGGAGCATCGGGCAGAAGCTGAGCCTGTTCGTGCAGAACGCGGGGATGAAGCTGTTCGCGGGCAAGGGCAAGGTGGAGATCCAGGCGCAGTCGGACAACATCGAGGTGACCGCGCAGAAGGCGGTGAAGGTGGTGTCGGCGACGGACCGCATCGAGATCGCGGCCGATCAGGGGATTTTGCTGACGAGCGGTGGCGGGTATATCCGCATTCAAGGCGGGAACATCGAGATTCATACGCCGGGGGCGGTGGACGTGAAGGGTGCGTCGCATATGTTCGCGGGGCCGGCGAGCATGGGGTATCCGTTGCCGAGTCCGAGGCCGGATCAGCCGGGACAGTTGGAGTTGTTGCATACGTACGGGAACGGCCAACCGGTGAAGGGCGGTTTGTTCTCCGTGTTCGATGCGAATGGCGGGCTGTTGAAGAAAGGAGCGCTCGACAACAACGGGCACATGATCGTGAGCGGCCTGCCACCGGGGGCGGTGCAGGTGAAGTTCGGGGAGGATCCCCGCTCGCAGGATCAGCAGTCGAGCCGTTTCGACGTGGCGTCATGGCCGGCCAATCCGGCGCCGGCAGCAGGCGCCGCGGAAACCGCGCAGGCGCAGCTCGGCTCGTTTCTGCCGGCGGCAGGCGGTGCCGCCGGCGCGCTGACGGGCCTGGCCGGTGCGGCGACGCAAGGTGGCGCGGCGCTGGCGAAGGCCGCCGTTGGTCAAGGCATGGGCATGGCGCAGCAGGCGGTAAGCGGCATGTTGCCGGCGGGTGCGTCGAATGCACTGGGTGCGGCGAAAACGGTCGCGGGATTGGCGAGCTCGGCGTCGCAGGGCGGAGCCGCGTTGGCGAAGGCGGTGGCGGGCCAGGGCCTCGGTATCGCGCAGCAGGCTGCGGCCAATATGCTGCCGGCGGGGGCGCAGGCAGCGCTGTCGCAAGCGGGCCAGTTGAGTGCCGCCGCCCAGCAGGTCAGCGGTCTCGCGCAGACGGCGCGTAGCGCCGCAGCCGTGCTGAAAATGAGCTGAGCGTCGCCCCTTTCATCTATTCGAGAACAGAAAAATCATGACCGCTGCGGGCGTCCTTCAACCCAAACCTACCGATGTGTTCGTGTCTCCGATCATGAAGATCACGGAGGCCGATGTACAAGCTGGCATCGATTCATTCGACAAGTGGCTGATCAAGGTCAGCGGCGGCGTCGTCAACGTCGGCCGGCTGAAGACGGTCGCGGAGAACGTGCCGGTTCTGGCCAATATCTTTGCGGCAGTCGATGCGGTGCTCGATATCAAGGCGATGATCGAGCATGGCGACAAACCGATCGATATGTTCGACTGGGTCAACCTCGGTCTCGATCTGATCGGGGTCGTGCCGCTGCCGCCGGCCACCGCCGAGCTTCGGCTTGGCGCGCGGCCGGTGCTGAAGCTGATTCGACAGAAGGTCGTCGAGAGCGGCAAGGCAGCGGGGGAGGCTGCCATGCTGGCGCTGCGCGATTCGATCATCTCGGCGATGGTGGCGAACGTGCAGGAGCGTTACGCGGGCGAGATCGAGAAATTCCTGAAGGTGATACGTGACGGGCTGAAGGAACTGCTCGACCACTGCGCCAAATTCATCGGCGATCTGATGAAGGCGATTGCCGACGTGTTCGCACACGCGGCGGGGAAGAAGTACGAAGTCGGGCACAACGTGAAGTCGGCCGGGTCGCATCTGAAGGGTGTCGGGGCGGCTATCGTTGCGTATGACGGCAGGAAGGTTCTCGACAATATCGGGGGATTCCTCTCGGATATTCGCAAGGTCGAGGGGAAGATCGCTATCAACACGGTGACCTCGGCCGCCGATTTGATCGACCCGAATTCGACGAAGAAGCTGCAGCTCTTCGCTGACGATATCTACAAGCGGATTCCGACGGTCCAGAAGTGCATTCGCGAGCTCGATGGGAACGATGCGGGCAAGATCGGATGGATCATCACGATCGGTGAAGACGGCATGCGCAGCTGGCGCAAGCGCAATCCGAAGCCGCAGACGACGGGGATTCAGGAACACAAGACGGCGAAGGTCAATGAGACGCGTGCGCAGCATCGAATTGACGAGGTTCAAAAAACCACTGAAGCGCATCATCCGGGGCCGAATTGCTGCCTGACACATACCCCGGTGAAGACGCCACCTGTCGCCACCCCGCGATCAATCGGATTCGCGCTCGGCGACGAGCAAATCAATCACGAAGATTTCACGATCGACGGGCCGTTGCCCATTGCCTGGCAGCGTACCTATCGATCGTTCTTCGACGCGAACGACGAGCATGGCGAACTGGGCGCACGCTGGATTACGCCATATACGACTCGTTTCGATATTGCTGCGGACAAGCTCGTCTATCACGACGCCGCTGGACGAAGTATCGAATACCCGCTGCTCCGCGTCGGAAGTGCGCACGATGATCTTTCCGAGGGGCAAACGTTGTTGCGGCTGGACGAGCAGTGGCTGACGGTGACGCGCGGGCATGTGCTGCTCGAAGCGTACGAACGGCACGGCAACGTGTTCCGTCTCGCATTCGTCAAGGACCGTGCCGGCAATCAGGTGACGCTCGACTACGATGCGGAAGGGCGGTTGCATCGCCTGATTGCACCGCACGTTCAGGTTGCACTCCGACATGACGTGCGTGGGCGGATCGTAGGCGTTACTCATCATGATGCGCAGGGCGAATACATCGGCACACTTGCGAGCTACGAGTACGACGACCAGAACGATCTGATCGGGGCGATGGACCGCTACGGTAATCGCCGCGAATACCGTTATCGACACCACCTCGTGACGCGATATACCGATCGCACCGGCCGAGGTGTGAACCTCGAGTGGAACGGTGACGGGCCGAAGGCAAAATGCTTCCGCGAATACGCAGACGACGGCAGCGATGAGGTTCGCCTCGCGTGGCATCCGGACTTCCGGATGGTCAGCGTGACCGACGCGCTTGGCAATGTCACGCACCACTACTACGACAGCAAGGGCTATTCGTTCCGTGTGATTCATCCGGACGGTAGCGAAGAGTGGATGTACCGGGACGCGAACGACAAACTCGTTCAGTACATCCATCGTGACGGTACCGTCGAGCGCATGGAATACGATGCGCGCGGCAACTTCGTCCGCCATCAACGTACCGACGGCAGCGTGGTCGAGATGGCGTATGACCAGAAGGACCAGCTCGTCCGCGTGACCGATCCGCTTGGGCACCCGTGGCTGCGTGAATATGACGATGCGGGGAACATGGTTGCGGAGGTCGATCCGCTCGGCCACAAGACCGAGTACGCGTACGACGAGCGAGGGCTGCTTACCCGGATCAAGGATGCCAAGGGGGGCGCAAAAGCGCTGAAGTATGACGACGTCGGCCAGTTGATCAGCTATACCGACTGCTCGGGCAAGACATCGCAGTGGGCGTATGACGCCCAGGGTCGCCTCTCGGAAGCGAAAGATGCAGAGGGTGGGGTGACGGCATACCGTTATGGCGCGAATGGCCAGTTGATCGAAATCGTGTCGCCGGCGGGGCGCGAGCAGTTGAGCTACGACGCGGAAGGGCGTCTGCTGACCCATATTGATCCGCTGAACCGCAACACGCGTTACGGCTACGACGCGAGCGGGCGTATCAATATCCGCACCGATGCATTGGGGCAATCGCTGTCGTATCGCTATGACCGGCTCGGGCGGATCGTCGGGCTGACTGACCAGAATCACGCGAATTACACGTTCCGCTATGACGTCGCAGGCCGATTGATCGAGGAGATCGATTTCGACGGGAAGGCCACGCGCTATTCGTATGACGAGGCGAGTAGCCGTCTCGAGTCGGTCGACGAGGCGGGACAAGTCATGACGATGTCCCACGATCGCGGTGGACGGCTTGATGGCCGTTCGGTCGGCGAAGAGGCGGAGCGTTTCGCCTACGATCCGCTGGGACGATTGATCGAGGCCAGCAATCGATATAGCCGCGTTCAACGGTTCTTCGACCCGGTCGGCAATCTGGTGCGCGAGCATCACGCTTACGACCTGTTCGGCGCGAGCCGGAGTTTCGTGTGGCATCACCAGTACGACGAAATCGGCAACCGCATCAGAACGGTCCGGCCGGACGGCCATGCTGTCGACTGGCTCACGTATGGCTCGGGACACGTCCACGGGCTGATGCTGGACGGCAAGGAACTCGTTCAGATCGAGCGGGACGATCTGCATCGCGAGACATTACGTACCCTGCCGAGCAAGATCGATCAACACACTGCATACGATCGCGCAGGCAGGTTGGCGCAGCGCACGGTACAGCGTGCGAATGCACCCGCGCCGCTGGCAGAGCGTCGGTATCGCTACGACGCGGCCGGCCAGCTCGTGCAGATTGAAGACAATCGCAGAGGGTTGACGGACTATCGTTACGATCCGGTCGGACGGTTGCTGGAGTCGATTGGTCCGGCGGGCAAGGAGCGGTTCGCGTTCGATCCGGCGAGCAACATCATCGACCCGGCACGTGTTGAAGCGCCTCGCGTGGAGAGCCGGCCGAGTCCGGTACGTGCTACGGAGAGTACGTTGCCTGCGGAAGTGCCCAAGGTGTTGGGCAACTTGTTGAAGCAATACGCGGGGGAGCATTTCTCGTACGACGCGCGCGGCAATCTCGTTCATCGCAGATCGCCAGCGGGTGAGCAGCGTTACGAGTGGAACGCGTTCAATCGGATGACCGCAGCGACGGTTGACGAGGTCGCTCGCAGGAGCGAGTCGCGGTACTACTACGATGCGCTGGGCCGTCGGATTGCTAAAGAGGTGAACGGCGAGCGCACGGTGTTCGGGTGGGATGGCGATACGCTGGCGTATGAGAGTGGTGAGCAGGGCAGCACGCATTACCTTTACGAAGCGGGTTCGTTCGTGCCGATGGTGCAGTACGTGAGTGCATCGGTAGACGGGTTCGAGACGCCGTCACGCCGTGAGACCGATCGCTATGTACCGGAAGACGATCCGTTGCAACGGTTGCCGGAGCGGGTGGGTGAGGCGCACGCGTTCTATTACCACTGTGACCAGATCGGCACACCGCAATTGCTGACGGATGACGAAGGCGATGTGGTGTGGGAGGCGTCGTATAAGGCGTGGGGGGAGGCGCGGGAGGTGATCGCGCGGGCGTCGAAGGCGGCGGGGATTACTCCTAGAAGTCCACTGCGGTTCCAGGGGCAGCAATATGATGACGAAACGGGGCTGCACTATAACCGGCACAGGTATTACGATCCGGATAGAGGCCGGTTCGTGTCGAAAGATCCGATTGGGCTTACCGGTGGCGTCAACGTCTATCAATATGCGCCTAACCCGGTGCAATGGATCGATCCGCTGGGGCTTTCCACTTGCCCGTTGTCACTCAATCCGAGGCGATTGCAGTCTCGTCAAGGGCCTAGTGAAATGACGGGGAATAAACTTAAGCGGTACACGTCAGCGATGCGCTCGCAAGGGGGCTACGGAACATTTCCACCCATTGAAGCGGCAGATGTTGGAGATGGCCAGCTCGTGATCGTTGATGGTCACCATCGTGCAGAAGCTGCCATTAAAGCGGGGATTCCCGAGGTCCCAGTTAATGTGACCACAGTATCCCCTGAGGTGGCCGAGCAGCTCAAAGATGAAGCTGCAATGGCCAAAGCGGAAAGGATGGAGCGATGTCATTACTAATTCACGAGTCGTTCTCGAATTTGTTGCATGAATACGTTGCTTTGCAATCGGCGTTGCAAGACGAGCTTATTAAGAGTCATGCGGCAGTCAAGGATTGGGTGTATTTGACAGACTTGCCTCGGCACGGGTGCGTCACTGCCTCAGGCGTGATGTGGAATTATTCGCGACACGGTCTAGGGGTGAGATTTGAAGGTGAGAATTCGATCGTTGTCGAAATTCACAATCATATTTTGGAAAAAAACATCGTTGATGCTTACAGGGTAAGTGAGTATGTTGCATCGAAATATGAAATGGAGGATGAGCCTGATCTCTTCTCGGAATGTGAGGAAAGTCTCAAGGACGCCGAGCGTATGGGGATTGTTGTGAAATCGGATTTTGACCAAAGAGTCTGGAGGCTGGCTTGATGGATAGAGGGTACGATCTTGGTTTCAGCGGGCGTCAAACGAGGAATTTGACTGTGAGCAACCCAACCGGCAATAACCGCTGGTGGGTCTGTCAGTAATTTCGCGTTCAAGGCATGACGTGCTCCTAAGGATGATGTATGCCTCGCAAACTGAAAGAATCCCAACGCGCCTTGAGCACGGAAATCCTGACATTTCCGATTCCTCAACAAGAATTCGATTGGCCTTGCGGGTGGCATCAATGAATTAAAATATTGAAAATGAAGAGCATCCGAGTGCGATTTACATGCGTTAGTGGAACAAAGGGCTGCATTTGCAGCCCTTTGTTCATTCTGTCGATATTTTACTGGTTCTGAAGTCGGATCAGAGCATTGATGCCGCACTCGACTCCTGAAAGACTGTGGCCCGAGGCAGGTTTCGCGCCGCTCGTCATTAATCCCGTATATCTATCAGGAGCCTAATGAAATGGACTTCAGATTCTTCGCGAATATCGTGACCTACACGTTCGATAAGGGCATCCACATCGTCGGCCTCGCGGACCACGACCCTCCGTCCAGCTACGTAATCCTGCAGCGCGGAACCGAAGACGACGAACAGGACGAGGCGCTCGGTCTCGACACCTACTACATGGAAGTCGGTGAAGATGGCGTGGCCGGATACGGTGGCGTCGCGTCGGTTTCACTGCAGGGAGAAATACTCAACATCGAACTGTCTCGCGATTCCGCATGGCCGGAGGGGCTGGCGTTGGTGACGATCGTTGTGCGTGCAATCGACCGGCTCGAAGTCCTGAAGCAGGGGCTGATGGCGATCTTCGCGAGTCAGGCGATCACGCTGCGCCTCGATTGATTTGCGGCCGAGCATCAGGCGACAACGGTCGCAGGACCAACCTCATGCGTGCGGAATGGGCATAATCACGGCTCGCCGACACGAGCGCAGCGGCACGTGCACATCCTCGCTCCCGTCACACGCTATGCCGGTACATTTACCCTAGTTATCACCGCAATCTCCATGTCAACCACCCCCGCGACCGAAGTGTCGCTGAAACACATTCTCGAACGCCCGGGCGATTTCTCCGGATGGCTCTATCTCCCTCCGATGCCGTGGACGCTCGACACGGAAGGCGTGTTCTCCGAAGACACCAAGGATGCCGACGACGACGCTGTACCTGCCATCGCGAATCAACCCGGCTGGCGGATCACCTTGGACAGCGCGACGATCGAGGACATCGTGATCAACGCCCACGACCAGGTTGACGAACCGAGCGTTGTGCAATTGCTCGACGCGTTCGTCTTCTACGTAGAGAACGATGCATTTATCCTGTTCTAACGAGACGTGAACAGAACGACGGGACGGCACTCCGCTCCCGTACTTCGTCCGACATGCCGTCACCCGATGGGAATCGGTGACGTGCGGTTTTTTGGCGAGAAAGCGATGACGATCCCCGACGACGTGCGCATCTATTTGTCGAAACAGAGCGGTAACGTCGAACGTGACGACCCACGGGGCGTCCTCAACGCGCTCGACCGTCTCGGGATCGAACACGACACCGAATTCGCGGCTTTCTATCTCGCGTACCAGGGTCCATTCGTCAGCCCGCGTCCAGTTGCCGAGTTGTGGGATCTGCTCGATTGCTCGGGTATCGTCGCGTCGCTCGATTACGTGCGGGATCGATACGGGTTTCCCGATCACCTGTTGCCGCTGACGTCGGATGAAAGCGAGGGCATGTACTTGTACGATGCGCTGTCCGGTGCGGTTCACGATTACGATTTGGCCGCACATTCGCACTTCATGGCCGGCAAAATCGACGCACGCTGGGCCTCGTTCTCGGCATTCCTGAAGTGGTATTTTGACGATGCGGCGTGAACGTCGGATCGGCGAGAATCGATGCGTATTCGATGCGATACCGGCATCGTTCGCAATCGATTCGGCAAGGCGCGAAGTCAACAGGAGGCACGATGCGCGATCGGGATCTGAAGCAGTTCGTCGTCGAAATTCGTGACACGGTCGATGCGCACGCAAGCATTGGCGCACGTGCGCCCGACAATGCAACGCACGCGAGATCCCTCTCCGTCAGCTCTGAAACGGCCGCATGGTTCAACGCCCTCGACAATGTCGACCTGTCGATTCCCTGGACCGCTGATGACCTCCTGTTATACGGCAACCAGGCGAGCCTCACGATCGGGCAGACCGGTTATCGTGTCGACGCATCGGGCCGTCGGCTGTCCGGATGGCACGACGACTGGATCGTGCTGGGTCAGATGGGCGGCGATCCCGTTATCGTCGTGCCGAACGGCGATGTGCTGTTCGACCGCCACGGCGCGGGCGCCTGGACACCATTGCGCGTCGCTCCATCCGTCACGCATTTCGCCCACGTGTTGTGGATCTGGTGCGATCTGTACGTCGGAAAGTATTCGCGCGATATCTTCGACGACACGTTTGAGATCCGTCCAGCATTCCTTGAGGAGATCCAGTCGAGGATAGGCGAGGCGCTGCCGGATGCGGACGCGGCGGTTTTTATGAAGATGATCGAGGGGTGATTGCAGGCGAGTAGTGTCAGGAAATTAGATGGCCACGACACCGATAGCCTTGCGGACACCAGTTGTTGTCCGGAACCCGATCCCACGCGCGGCGAGAATGAAATGCACAACTACGACCAAGAGTACGACCTGATCTACATCTACGCAGGCAGCTCCGGCGACGCACCTGTTCACGAAGAGCTTCCCGCGCGCCAGGTCGAGCCGGGTGTTTACAAACTCCTAGCGTCACCCGGTCTCACGTTGAATCTCGCGAAGGGCGATCTCGTCCGCATTGACGCGCCCAATCGTCCTGCCACGGTACTGAAACGAGGCGGAAACTACTGCATCCAGATCTACGGCGACGCGATCCCGGATCACGAGATCGATCGGCTTGCGAGCGAGGTCGCATCCGAACTGAACGGCACGCTCGACGGTCGCCATGGTGGCTCGCTTGCGCTATCGGTGCCGTCCAGGGCGGGTGGCGAGAGAATTCGCACCGTATTCGACGGCGTTACGGAACGAACCCGCCTCGGTTGGTATTACGCCAATATCTACCGGAACTTCGAGGATCCGCAGGACGAAACGCTGCTCGACTGGTGGCTCGATCGATAGCGAGGTCGGGCATCAACACGTGCTCCTCGCCGAACGTGACTACAAGCGCTCGTTGCCAGGCATGTGCTTACGCACGATTTGAGGTATGGGATGCAACGAACTGTAGTCGCAAAGGTCCGTCGACGATGAACAAGACCCGTGTTTGGCCCAGTGGAGATGGCAAGCCCGTCTGCATGCTCGGATTCGACCATTCTGAATTCTCGGTGCGGACCGGGCTTCCATTCGAAAAGGGCGCCGACGATCTGGACGAATACTTTGCCGGCATGCTGCTCGACGACAGAGTCGGGCCCATGCAGTTCATGTATTACGTCAACGCCCCGATAAAAGGTGTGGTCGTCAGTGTCGATTCGCAGGTGAAAACGGCGCATGCTGTAGACGTTGTGAAGAAGCGGTTCGGTTTGACTGATTCCGATTTCCAGTGGATTACGAGTAATGAGTAGCGGATCGGGTCGAGGACAACGCGCCGAACGTCGCTCGGCCAACGTTATCCGTCCGTTTGAGCAAGCGGTGGAAGGCCATCGAATGCGAACCGCGAAAGTGATCGAGGAAACCTACATCTGCAACCGCTCGCACGTGACGGAAGTGCGATGCGACAGCGTCGCGCAAGCCATCGCGGCAGTCGACTGGCTGAACGGTCGCGATCGCTCGACAGTCGCATTCGAGTCGAGCGATGGCGTGGTGATGACGATTGGCGGAGGTAACGACGGGCGGTATGTCGTATTTATCGCATCGAGCCTCGATGCCGTGTTGCTGAACCTGACGACACCCGAGGCACCGATGGAAGAAACGATCGAACTCGTTGCCGGCGGCCAGCGCGGCAGCTACCCGGCGCGGGAATGTGTGGATCGCGTGAAGGCAGCGAAAGCAGTCGCCTATTTCGTATCGTCCGGCCGGGCCGATCCACAGCTATGCTGGCAAGCTGGTTAGTGCCCCACAGGACGGGAAGAGCATGACGAACATGACAGACGATCCGGTTGGCCTGCGTGCCCGTCAGGAAGCCATTTGTGCGCGATACAACCTGCCTGTCGTCGAACCTGAGGACATGGTTGCCGTCGCCATGTCGACGCTCGGGAAAGCACCCGTCCATGGCACGCGCATCACGCTGTCCGAAGGACGGAACGTGAGCTGGTTTTTTCATTGTGGCGAATACTCGGATGCCGACGATTTTTATCAGCCGCTGCATGCCACGCATTTGCCTCAATTCCTGCCGCTGGTCGTGCCTTATTTGATGCTGCCGGCCGGCGTACGTTTCATCATCGACGACACCGGCTATGAGGACATCTGGATGGATCATCCCGGCAACGAGGCGTCGCAGTGAGTGCGCGGCAAACCCTCCGCAAGGCATTGATGCTGCTCGATCGTGGCATGACGGATCGCGGCGAAGCGGCGCTGTGTCACGCGCTGGCCGAGGCCGAGCAGGAAGGCGATCGCGTTGCGCTCGCGCAGTCGCTCGTCGCCCTTGGGGAGCTGATGTGTGAAACGTCACGTGGTGTATCGGCACGGCCGTTCCTGGAGCGGGCGCTTGCGGCAGCAAGCGATACCGATGTCGGCACGCTGGCGATCGAGCGTGACAAGGCAGAACAGCTGCTGGCGCGTATCGAGTGCGAACGTATCGGATGGCGGATTCGTGGCCCGGAAGATTTCAAGAATAGAACCTTCCAGCTGGCCGAATTCATTGCCGTTGTCCGTGCAAAGGCGGAGCGGCGGGCGGGCTACGATCCTGCATGGCTATATGATGTTTACGGAAAGGACGGTGACGCGGAGCTGTGTCCGCAACAGACGATTTTCATCGGCGATACGGTACAGGTCGACGATGAGGATCGCGAGATCTACCCCGAGAGGGTCACCGAACTTGGTTACGTATTCCAGTACGCGTGCGAGCACTTTCAGGACGTCGTCGATCTGGCCTATCGTCAGAAACCGGACGCATCGATCGAGGAGGTCGTTCGCTGCCTCAATCATTTCGATCGCTACGACGACTTCCTCGATCTGGGCCCGAACGGCATGAAGTCGCAAGCATGACTAAACCGGATGCCGCAATAAAAAAGGACCGCTCGGCGGTCCTTTTTTATTGCGAAGCGTTGCCCGAACAACCGGGCCCCCTCAAGGCAACGAAATCGTCAAATTAGCCGACTCCGGCCCGACCTTGATCACCTGCGAATAAGGCGCCAGCGCCTGCAGCGTCTTGTCCTTCAGATACGTATTCAGCCCGAGATACCCAAGCAGCGCAACCAGCGCAAAAACCGCCCCAATCGCCCAAACCGGCACCTCACGCTTGAGTCGATGCGCGATCTGATCCGGCAGCGGCCAATGCGGCGCAAACGCCGCCCGCTTGCCCTTCATATGCGCGATCTCATCCCCCAGCCGCGCGGTGAGGTAAGCCAGCTTCTCCGGCCCTTCCAGCAGATACTTCCCCTGGAACCCGAGCAGCAGGCACATATGAAACACCTCGAGCGACTGCAGCCGCGCCGCACCCTGCGCGCGACATTCCTCGAGATACTGGTAGAACTTCTCGCCCGCGAGCTGCTCGCCGAACAGCACGAGCTGCAGCGGCCGGCGTTCCCAGTCCGTGCGGATCTTGAACTGCGACGACAGCACCATCTCGTCGATCGCCGCGCAGAACGCGAACTTCGCGCCGTACACGTCTTCAGCGGCGATATTCAGCTTCTTCGCGCCGCGCTCGAAGTCCGACAGGAATTCCTGGATGCGCGTGCTGAACTCGCCCGCGCTCTCCGGCTCCCGCCCGTTCTTGAGCAGGAACAGCATGAAGAACCCGTCGTAAAGCAGGTCGAGCAGCGAACGGGCCTGGAACGAGGCGTCGGTCGACGCCGGCGTATGCAGGGGGGCCGGCGCGTTGTCGCCGAACAGGGAAGGCGCGTAGCTCATGATGTGACCGCGATCAGTTCGAATTTCAGGTCATTGATGCCAGTCGGCGCGTAGATCATCGCGGACTGGGCCTGCAGCATGCGCTCGTACAGCGGGCTACGCGAATCGAGCGCGAAGTAGCACGCGCCGGGGCGCACCGGAATCGCGGGCGGCACCTGCGGCGTGTACGAGAGCCGCACGCCGGGCATGGCCGACAGCACGAGCTTGTCGACGTCGTCGGGCGCACCGACCTTGAAGCGGGCCGGCACCGCATCGACGAGCTCGACGCTCGGCATGTCCGCGGACACCGCCAGGTAGAACTCGGTCTTGTCATCGATCTTGCCGGAATCGAGGCGGCCGAGGTGGAACGACGGGCGCACCTCGTCGAGCGTGATCGCGAAGTAGCGCGTCGAGATCACGGTGTCGAGCAGCTCGCGCAGCATCAGGTCGAGACGCGCGAAGCTCGGGCCCGGATCGTCATGGCGGTACACCGGCAAATCAGCCAGCGTATAGCCCTTCGAGAACGTCATCAGTTGGCCTGCGAGGCGCAGCAGTTCCTGGAACAGCCGCTCCGGATGCAGCGCCGAATGCTGGTGCAGGTGCGCGAGCGTCGCGAACGCGGCGTTCGCGGTGTGCAGCAGCCAGAACGACGCGATGTCGCCCGAGCGGAACTCGATGATGTTCTTCGACGGCTCGCGGTGGAAGCCGTACAGCGCGTTCACCTTCGCCTGCAGCGCGTCGACGAGCTGGCGCAGCCGCTGGTGGAGGATCGGCGACGCGTCGATCGCGAGGCACGGCGGCACGAAGCTGTCGTCGATCTCGAAACCGGACGTCGCGGTGCGGCGCACGCGCACGAGCGGCACCGACAGCAGCTGGTCGCGCGGTTCGCTGTGCGCGATCAGCTTGACCTGCGTCTTCAGGAACGTGATGTCGGCTTCGGCGGCGTCGGTGAAGTTGTCGCCGACGCTCGCCTGCTCGCTGACGAAGCGCGTCATGAAGCCGGCGGCCGGATCGTCGCTGTAGTTGGTGCCGTTCTCGCGCAGCGGGTGCAGCGCAAGATAGAACACGAATTCGTTGATGCCGTCAGGCAGCGTGTCCAGCGCGATCGGCGGCGGCAGGTCGTCGGCCTGCGGCGCGGCATACAGCGCGCCGTCCGGGAACACGAGCGCAAGCTCGGCCACCCGCAGCACGTTGCTGCCGAGCGCATCGCGGTCGATGCGCACCGAGCGCACGCCCCAGTTGTACGGCTGGATCGCCTGGATCGATTCGAACAGGCGCGCTTCGTGGTACGCGTCCTGTCGCTGAAAGTGTTGAGGCCGGAGGAACAGCCCTTCCCCCCACAGCACCTTGGCCGAATAACTCATGTCAAATCCGGTTAATGTCGCGTTGCGATGTAATCGATTTGTTCGTGCCCGAATTAAATCGCCAATTGTTAACTCTTGTTAATTGACATTCGTGCGTCATTGTTTAACCGCAGGAGACCGAGGAAAGCAAATTCAGCGGTTGTGAAGGCGCACCCTGTTGCGGTGCGATGACAGTGCCGTCGGTGACCGTCATCGCGCAATTATGCAGGCCGATGATTATGCCGGATTTCTCCGACTTCGCCGGGTCGAACGTCAGTTTCCATCGTTGGATTGCGGGATCGCGGAACAGCGCGACGATGCCGAATGCCTGCGCCTCGCGCGAAACCTTCTCGGTCGCCGTATAGCGCTGGCCCGGAATCAGCGTGATTTCACGCACGTTCAGCAGATCGGCACCCAATGCGGCCTTTTCCTTGGTCGGATCCGTGAATGCGTCGAACGGCGCCTGCTGGAACGACGTCGGGTCCTTCAGCGTATAGAGGCGTACGACGAGCGCGAGCGGCTTGTGGTCGGTCGCGGCATTCAGGTTCGGCGCGGCGGCCAGCGTGATGCCGAGGTTGCGCGGCGGCTTCTGCGCGTCGGGCACCTCGGGCTTGCCGATACCGGCCGCGGACATCACGGCGCTCGCGGCCGAGCCGAGCAGCGGGGCGGCCGCGCATCCGGCCAGGAGGGCGCAGGCAACCAGTGGCAGCGCGTAGCGAATCATCAACGATCTCATCGTATTTCCGGCGGGCTGCCTTTTATCCCTGTCAAATCTGCCGGGTATTTCCGCGTTCGCTGCGTGTCCCCGGCATTGCACTGTTCAACTATTAAGCACGCCCGCGTCGAGGCAGGCGTCCGGAAATTTTTTCCGCCATCCGGGCGGCGCGTCGTGTAACCAGTAAAACTTGCCCTTTCCGGCCGCCAGAAAAAATCGCTGCGAGCCCGCTGCGAGAGGCCATTGGAGGGGGTAGCGCCCAGTTTTAAAAGGAATTACTCTTCACACGACGATTGAATTATGAAAAATTGATCGGTACTATACCCGCGCGCTTCTTGCAAAGCAAAAGAACCAGATTCTCAACGATTTTAAAACTCACGCGCCGGTGGATATAACGATGAAAGACCGTCTCTTCGCAAAACTGTCTGGGGTAGTAGTGGCTTGCGGCGTGATCGCCGGCTGTGCGAGCCAGCCTCCGGCGCCGCCGACTGCCGAAGTGTTCAACAAGTCGCTGGCGGATGCGGACGCAGTTGCGAAGGCGGGGGACCAGGACAAGGCCCTCGGCCTGTACCAGCAGCTCGCGAAGTCGGATCCGACGCGCGAAGAGCCGTGGTCGCGCATCGCGCAAATCCAGTTCGCCCAGAACCATTACGGCCAGGCAATCGTTGCCGCGCAGGAAGCGCTGCAGCGCGACGCGACCGACCGTCAGGCGAAGAGCGTGCTGGCCGTGGCCGGCCTGCGGATCGCGACGCAGTCGCTCGGCGAGCTGCGCCAGGATTCGTCGCTCGCGGGTGACGCGAAGTCGGATGCGCAGGCGCTCGCGAAGCAGCTGCGCGACACGCTGGGTGAATCGGCGCTGTTCCCGCCGGAAACGACGACCCGCCCCACGGGCCGAGTCAAGAAGGGTCGTACGGTCGTCCATACGAAGAAGACCCAGACGCAGACCGCCGAATCCAACGTTGCGCCGCCGCCGACCAACACGTCGTCGGGCGGCGGGGCGAAGGGCGGTGACCCGTTCGGCGCACTGCGCAACTGACCGCAAGACTGACGCGATAACCACAACTAACCTGGGAGCCGTCGAGATGGCCAAGAAAGAAAGCATTCAGAAAAGCTTGCAGAAAATACGGCCGCCGCGCGTCCAATTGACCTACGAGGTCGAGAAGGGCGATGCGATCGAGGTGAAGGAGCTGCCGTTCGTCGTCGGGGTCGTCGGCGATCTGGCGGGCCAGTCCGAAATCGAGCAGCCGAAGCTGCGCGACCGTAAATTCGTCAACATCGATCGCGACAATTTCGACGACGTGATGAAGGCGATCGAGCCGCGTGCCGCGTTCCAGGTGGAAAACCGCCTGAGCCCGGAAGGCGGCAAGTTCGCGGTCGACCTGAAGTTCCGTTCGCTGTCGGATTTCAGCCCGGACGAAGTCGTCGAACAGGTCGAGCCGCTGCGCCGCCTGCTCGAGGCGCGCTCGAAGCTCGCCGACCTGCGCAACAAGCTCGCCGGCAACGACAAGCTCGAGGATCTGCTGTCCGAGGTGCTGAAGAACACGCAGCAGCTGCAGGAGCTCGCGAAGGGCACGGGCAGCGACAAAGACGGCGAATGACGACGGAGTGTTGAGATGAACCAGCAAACGGCTGCGGCCCAAGCGAGCGGCGCGGACTACGCCGCCGGGACCTCGCTGCTCGACGACATCGTCGAGAAGAGCAAGGTCGCGAAATCCGATTCCGAGCATGCGCGTGCGAAGGATCTGATCGGCGAACTCGTGCACCAGGTGCTCGACGGCACGGTGATCGTGTCGGACAACCTGTCGGCCACGATCGACGCGCGCGTCGCGGAACTGGACCGCCTGATTTCCACGCAGCTTTCCGCAGTGATGCACGCGCCGGAATTCCAGCGCCTCGAAAGCACGTGGCGCGGGATGGACTACCTGGTCAAGGAAAGCAACACCGGCCAGACGATCAAGATCAAGGCGCTGCACGCACCGAAGCGCGACCTCGTGCGCGATTTCAAGGGCGCGAGCGAGTTCGACCAGAGCGCGCTGTTCAAGAAGGTCTACGAAGAAGAATTCGGCACGTTCGGCGGCTCGCCGTTCGGTGCGCTGATCGGCGATTACGAGATCTCGCGCCAGCCGGAAGACATGTACTTCATCGAGCAGATGTCGCACGTCGCCGCGGCCGCGCATGCGCCGTTCATCGCGTCGGCATCGCCCGAGCTGCTCGGCCTCGAGTCGTTCTCCGACCTCGGCAAGCCGCGCGACCTGGGCAAGGTGTTCGATACGGTCGAATATGCGAAGTGGAAGTCGTTCCGCGACGCCGAAGATTCGCGCTACGTCGGCCTGACGCTGCCGCGCTTCCTCGGCCGCCTGCCGTTCAATCCGAAGGACGGCCAGACCGCGGAGAACTTCAACTTCGTCGAGGACGTTGACGGCACCGACCACGACAAGTACCTGTGGTGCAACGCCGCGTGGGCGTTCGCTGCACGCCTGACGGCCGCATTCGACGACTTCGGCTGGTGCGCGGCGATCCGCGGCGTCGAAGGCGGCGGCCTCGTCGAGGACCTGCCGACCCACACGTTCAAGACCGACGACGGTGAAGTCGCGCTGAAGTGCCCGACCGAAATCGCGATCACCGATCGCCGCGAGAAGGAGCTGAGCGACCTCGGCTTCATCCCGCTCGTCCATTGCAAGAACTCAGATTACGCCGCGTTCTTCGCTGCGCAGTCGGTGCAGAAACCCAAGAAATACAGCACCGACAGCGCGAATGCGAACGCCGTCCTGTCCGCCCAGCTTCAGTACATCTTCTCGGTATCGCGCGTCGCGCACTACCTGAAGGCGATGATGCGGGACAAGATCGGCAGCTTCGCATCGGCGCAGAACGTGGAGACTTTCCTCAACCGGTGGATTTCGCAATACGTCCTGCTCGACGACAACGCCTCGCAGGAACAGAAAGCGCAATTTCCGCTGCGCGAGGCATCCATACAAGTGTCGGAGATTCCGGGCAAGCCGGGCTCGTATCGTTCGGTCGCGTTCCTGCGCCCGCACTTTCAGCTCGACGAACTCTCGATTTCTCTGCGACTTGTCGCTGATCTGCCCAAACCGGCAAATTCATAAGCGAGTAAATCGCCCGGGCGGGCCGCCTGGGTAGGACGTTAAAACCACCTCTTTGGGGAGTCGAAGGGCCATGTTACATATGCACTTGCAGTTTGGTAGTCCCGCGGTGAAGGGCGAATCCGCGGATAAGGACCACCAGGGCTGGATCGAACTGAAATCGTGGGATCACTCGATCGTTCAGCCGCGTTCGGCAACCGCATCGACCGCTGGCGGTCACACGATGACGCGTTGCGAACACGGCGACATGATCTTCACGAAGGAAATCGATTCGTCGAGCCCGCTGCTGTACCAACACGCTTCGGGCGGCACCACGTTCGACGAGGTGACGGTCCATTTCTCGCGCGCTGATGGTGAAGGCAAGCGCGTGCAGTATCTGGAAGTCAAGCTCAAGTACGTGATCATCTCGAGCATCGCCCCGAGCGTTCGCGAGGAAGGTCTGCCGCTCGAGACGTTCTCGCTGAAGTACGCAGCTGTGCAGTGGAAGCAAACCCAGCAGAAGATCGGCGGCAACCAGGGCGGTAACACGCAAGGCGCCTGGAGTCTGACGAAGAACGACAAGACCTACGCGGTCTAAGGTCGGTTGCGGCAACGGGGCGCACGGCGTCCCGTTGCCGTTTTCGCTGTGAATCCCGGCCGATGAAACGATTCGAACCCAGTTTTCTCGACAAGCTGTTCGACGACGAACCGCACCTGCCGGCCTCGGCAGCGATGCGGCAATTGTCGCTGGACGAGCTCAAGAACACGGTCGCCCGCGACGTCGAGGCGATCCTCAACACCCGTATCGCCCACACCGAGAACGAGCTGGCCACGCTGCCGGAGTGCCAGAAGTCGGTGCTGACCTACGGGCTGAACGATTTCGCGGGGCTGAGCCTGGCGAGTCACTACGATCGCGCGTTCATCTGCAAGTCGATCCAGCAGGCCATCGCGCGCCACGAGCCGCGCCTGCAGCAGGTGCAGGTGACGTTCGAGCTGAACGAGCAGGCCACCAACGCGCTTTACTTCGCGATCCAGGCGCTGCTCGTCGTGCACCCGGCCGAGGAGCCGGTGAGTTTCGACGCGATGCTGCAGCCTTCGACGCTGCAGTATTCGGTTACGCGCGCACGCGCCGCAAGAATGCAGTAAATCAAGCCGCCGAGCGGGCCGGACCGCCCGGTGGTGGAACAGGGTCCGGCAGGAAATATTGAGGTTCGGGGTCGTCGATGGAAGAATTGCTGCCGTATTACGAGCGCGAATTATCGTTTTTGCGGCGCTATTCGCGAGATTTCGCCGAACGCTATCCGAAGATCGCGGCGCGGCTCGCGCTATCCGGCGAGCATTGCGAGGATCCGCACGTCGAGCGGATGATCGAGTCGTTCGCGCTGCTCGGCGCGCGCATCAACAAGAAGCTCGACGACGATTACCCGGAATTCACCGAAGCGCTGCTGGAAGTGCTGTATCCGCACTACCTGCGGCCGTTCCCGTCGTGCTCGATCGCGCAGTTCACGCCGGCGTCGCCCGGCCAGCAGACCGAACCGGTCGTGATCGATCGCGGCACCGAGCTGAAGAGCCGCCCGATCCGCGGCGTGCAGTGCCGGTTCCGCACCGCCTATGACGTGACGCTCGCGCCGATCCGCATCTCGGAAGCCCGCTATACGCCGGTCGCGCTCGCGCCGAGCGCGACAGTGCTGCCGTCGAACGCGACAGGCGTGATCTCGATCACGTTCGAGTCGCTCGCCGCGCAGCTCGATCTCGGCGCGCTGAAGCTGCCGACGCTGCGCGCGCACCTGCACGGCGAGCAGTCGTTCGTCGCCGCGCTGACCGACTGCCTGTTCGTCAACGTGCTCGGCGCGTATGTCGAACCCGAGCGCAACGGCCGCTGGACCGCGCTGCGCAAGCTGCCGATCGCGCACGCTGGCTTCGACGAGGACGACGCGCTCATCGACTACCCGGCGAAATCGCATCCCGCGTATCGCCTGCTCACCGAATACTTCGCGTTCCCCGACAAGTTCGATTTCGTCGACTTCGACATCGCGGCGATCGCGCGCGCGAGCGGCCGCTGCCAGCGTGCGACGCTGCATCTCGTGCTGCAGGACGTGCGCAGCGATTCGCACGTCGCGCGGCTGCTCGAACTGCTGACGGCGAGCCACTTCCGGCTGTTCTGCACGCCGATCGTCAACCTGTTCCGCCAGCACGGCGAGCCGATCCGCATCACCCACCGCGCGGTGTCCTACCCGGTGATCGCCGAGGCGCGGCGCGCGTTCGCGTACGAGGTGTATTCGATCGATTCGGTGAAGCTCGTGAGGCAGCAGGCGCACGAGGAATCGGTGATCGAGTTCCGGCCGTTCTATTCGCTGCATCACGGCGAATCGGCGCGGATCGGCCATTACTGGTTCGCACGCCGCAACGACTGGGTCGCGCAGAAGAGCCCCGGCTATGAAACCGAGATCTCGATCGTCGACATCGATTTCGAGCCGACGTCGCCGCAGACCGACACGCTGAGCCTCGACCTCACCTGCACGAACCGCGACCTGCCGGCGATGCTCGCGTTCGGGCTCGAGGGCGGCGACCTGTTCCAGGAGGGCGGCGCGCAGACGAGCGGCATTTCACTGCTGCGCCGCCCGACGCAGAGCGTGCGCTTCGAGCGCGGCCGCGCCGCGCACTGGCGGCTCGTGTCGCACCTCGCGCTCAATCACGTGTCGCTGGTCGCGCACGGCCTCGCGCCGCTGAAGGAAATGCTGACGCTGTACGACCTGCGGCGCACCGCCGTGTCGATGCGCCAGATCGACGGCCTCGTCGGCGTCGAGCAGCGCGGCGCCGTGCAGTGGCTGCCCGGCAAGCCGTTCGCGACCTTCGTGCGCGGCATCGAGATCCGCCTGACGATCGACGAGGAACACTTCGTCGGCGCGAGCCTGGCCTCGTTCGTGCGCGTGCTCGACAGCTTCTTCGGGCTGTACGTGCACCTCAACAGTTTCGTTCAATTGGTCGTCGTGTCGAAGCGCACCGGCGAGGAGATCATCCGATGCAAGCCCCGAACCGGCGAATCGATCCTGGCGTAGTCGACGCGCTGCTCGACGAGCCGCACCGCTTCGAGTTCTTCCAGGCGGTGCGCGTGCTCGAAGGGCTGTTCGCGCGGCAGGCGTCGGATGCGCCCGGCGCGTGGCGCCAGGGCGACGTGGTCGCGCAGCGCATCGAATTTCGCAACACGCTGTCGCTCGGCTTTCCGCCGAGCGAGATCGAAGGCGCGCGTTCGTTCGACGACGACGGCACCCACCTCGACACGGGCGAGGCGCGCGGCGCTGCGCTCGCGGCCGGTGAGCTCGGCCACGTCGAGCTGACGCCCGCGTTCTTCGGGCTGCTCGGCGGGCAGGGCGCGCTGCCGCTGCATTACACCGAGCAGATCGTCGCGCGCGAGCACCTGAAGCGCGACCATGCGGCGCGCGCGTTCTTCGACGTGTTCTCGAACCGCGCGACCGCGCTGTTCTATGCCGCGTGGAAGAAATACCGGCTGCCGTTCCATTACGAGCTCGATCGTGACGAGCGCTATCTGCCGCTGCTGCTCGCGATCGCGGGCGTGCCGAGCGACGAGGTGCGCGACAGTCTCGCGGCCGGCGTGGGCGGCGTGCTCGACGAGGCCGTGGCCGGCTATGCGCTCGCCGCACGGCACCGGCCGATGTCGGCCGCGTACCTGCAGCGCACGCTGTCCGACTACTTCCGCGTGCCGGTGAAGATCGACCAGTTCGTCGGCAAGTGGTACGACGTGCCGCCCGACCAGCTGAGCGTGCTCGGCGAAGTCAACGCGGTGCTCGGCGCGACGGCGCTCGTCGGCGAACGCGTGTGGCAGCGCGACATGCGCGCGCGGATCATCGTCGGGCCGCTGTCCAAGCGCGACTACGAGGCATTCCTGCCCGGCGGCGCGCACGCCATCGCACTGGAGCGGATGCTGACGCTGCTTGCCGGCGTCACGCTCGAATACGAAGTGAAGCTCGTGCTCAAGCGCACCGAGGTCGGCGCGAGCGTGCTCGGCGCGGGCTCGCGGCTCGGCTGGGACGCGTTCCTGTGTACGCGCGACGCGGTCGAGGACCGCTCCGACGCCCGCTACGAACTGCACGTGATTCATTGATTCCGAACGACAACAACACGCAATCGAACCTGAGATCGACGCCATGAGCACGCCTCTGAAGACCCTGATCACGAAACTGAACCCGCTGTGCCGCCACGCGACCGAGCGTGCGGCGAGCGCGTGCCTGGCGCGCGGCCACTACGAGGTCGATCTCGAGCACCTGTTCCTCGCGCTGCTCGACGAAGCGACGGGCGACCTGCCGCTCGCCCTGCGCGCGAGCCGCGTCGATCCGCACGCGCTGCATGCGGATCTCGAGCGCGAACTGACGCGCCTGAAGACGGGCAACACGCGCACGCCGGTGTTCTCCGTGCACCTGATCGCGCTGTTCGAACAGGCGTGGCTGATTGCGTCGCTCGACTCGCAGCTCGGCCGCATCCGTTCGGGGCACCTGCTGCTCGCGCTGCTGACCGCGCCCGATCTCGCGCAGTTCGCGCAACGGATGTCGTCGCAGTTTGCGGAAATGAACGTAACGGACCTGAAGCACAAGTTCGACGAGATCATGGCCGGCTCGAGCGAAGCCGAGCCGCGTCAGGGGGATGACGAAGGGAGCGACGTCGCGCCGGCCGCCGACGGCCTGGCGCCCGCGTCCGGCCCGTCGAAGACGCCTGCGCTCGACACGTACACGACCAACCTCACGCAGCGCGCACGCGACGGCAAGATCGACCCGGTGATCGGCCGCGAAGCCGAGATCCGCCAGGCGATCGACATCCTGATGCGCCGCCGCCAGAACAACCCGATCATGACCGGCGAGGCCGGCGTCGGCAAAACGGCGGTTGTCGAGGGGCTCGCGCTGCGCATCGCGGCCGACGACGTGCCGCCGCCGCTGCGCGGCGTCGCGCTGCACGTGCTCGACATGGGGCTGCTGCAGGCCGGCGCGAGCGTGAAGGGCGAGTTCGAGAATCGCCTGAAGAGCGTGATCGATGAAGTGAAGAAGAGCGCGCATCCGATCATCCTGTTCATCGACGAGGCGCACACGATCATCGGCGCGGGTGGCCAGGCCGGCCAGAACGATGCGGCGAACCTGCTGAAGCCGGCGCTCGCGCGCGGCGAGCTGCGCACGATCGCGGCGACGACGTGGAGCGAATACAAGAAGTACTTCGAGAAGGACGCGGCGCTCGCGCGGCGCTTCCAGGTCGTGAAGGTCGAGGAACCGAGCGAGCCGCTCGCGGCCGCGATGCTGCGCGGCATGTCCGGCCTGATGGAGAAGCACTTCAACGTACGGATCCTCGACGATGCGATCACCGAGGCCGTGCGCCTGTCGCACCGCTACATCAGCGGCCGCCAGCTTCCGGACAAGGCGATCAGCGTGCTCGACACCGCGTGCGCGAAGGTCGCGCTCGCGCACAGCGCGACGCCGGCGGCGATCGACGACACGAAGAAGCGCATCGAGCGCATCGACGCGGAAATCGCGTCGCTGGAGCGCGAGGCGGCGGGCGGCGCGTCGCACGACGAGCGGCTCGGCGAGCTGCGCGGCGCGCGCGACACGGCGCTCGAACAACTGGCGAAGGACGAGGCGCGCTATGAAGCCGAGCGCGTGATCGTCGCCGAGATCACCGAACTGCGCGAAGCGCTCGACAAGGCACGCGGCCCGTCGGAAGACGGCCAGCCGGTCGACGTGCAGGCCACTCGCGACAAGCTCGCCGAACGCGTCGCGGCACTGCACGCGCTGCAGGGCGGCGAGCCGATGGTGCCGCTGCAGGTCGACGGCCACGTGGTCGCCGAGATCGTCGCCGCGTGGACGGGCATTCCGCTCGGCCGGATGGTGAAGGACGAGATCGACACCGTGATGAACCTGCAGCCGCTGCTCGCCGCGCGCGTGATCGGCCAGGACCACGCGCTGGAAGCGATCGCGCAGCGCGTGCGCACCGCGACCGCGAGCCTCGAGGATCCGAACAAGCCGCGCGGCGTGTTCATGTTCGTCGGGCCGTCGGGCGTCGGCAAGACCGAGACGGCGCTCGCGCTGGCCGACATCCTGTACGGCGGCGAGCGCAAGATGGTCACGATCAACATGAGCGAGTACCAGGAAGCGCACAGCGTGTCGGGCCTGAAGGGCTCGCCGCCGGGCTACGTCGGCTACGGCGAAGGCGGCGTGCTGACCGAGGCCGTGCGCCGCAACCCGTATTCCGTCGTGCTGCTCGACGAGGTCGAGAAGGCGCACCCGGACGTGCTCGAGATGTTCTTCCAGGTGTTCGACAAGGGCGCGATGGACGACGCGGAAGGGCGCGAGATCGACTTCCGCAACACGCTGATCATCCTGACGTCGAACGTCGGTTCTTCCGCGGTGATGCAGGCGTGCCTGAACAAGCCGGCCGAGGAGCTGCCCGATCCGGACGCGCTCGCCGAGACGCTGCGCCCGCAGCTGTACAAGACGTTCAAGCCCGCGTTCCTCGGGCGGATGAAGGTCGTGCCGTACTACCCGATTTCCGACGACGTGCTGGCCGAGATCATCGAGCTGAAGCTCGAACGGATCCGCCGCCGGATCGAGGCGAACCACAAGGCCGCGTTCGAATGGGACGAATCGCTCGTCGATGCGGTGCTCGCGCGCTGCACCGAGGTTGACTCGGGCGCCCGCAACGTCGACCACATCCTGAACGGTACGCTGCTGCCGGAGATCGCGGGCCACGTGCTCGGCCGGATCGCCGACGGCGAGGCCATCGCGCGCATCGCGGTGCGCGCGGACGAGGCCGGCGAATTCACGTACACCGTCGAATGAGCGCGGCCGTGCAACGCAAGCATTTGATGAACTGACCGAACCATGCCGATCAATCTCCCCGAGCTGCTGACGCCGATCAGCGATGCGTCGCCCAGCGGCGACGACCTGCTGTTTTCGAACGAATTCGACGCGATCCAGGATGCGCGGCGCTACGACGATCCGACGCTCGACCAGGGCGAGTGGGTGACCGAGATCAAGGAGGCCGACTGGGGCTTCGTGGTCGACCATGCAGGCGAGCTGCTGCGCACGCGCACCAAGGACCTGCGGCTCGCCGTGTGGCTGACCGAGGCGCTCGCGCTCGAAGACGGCATCACCGGCCTCACCGAAGGCTATGCGCTGCTCGAGGGCCTGTGCCGCGACTTCTGGGACACCGTGCACCCGCTGCCGGAAGACGACGACACCGAGCACCGGCTCGGCAACGTCGCGTGGCTGTCCGGCCGCACGGCCGAGCTGCTGCGCGCGGTGCCGATGACGGACGGCGCGTCGAACGCGTTCAGCACGCTCGACTGGGAAGTGGCGCAGCACGTCGCGCAGGCCATCAAGCGCGACCCCGAGCATGCGGACGACATCGCGCGCGGCAAGCCGTCGATCGAGCAGATCGATTCGTCGCGACGCATGACGTCGATCGCGTTCTACACTGCGTTGCTCGCGAACCTGAAGGCGTTCGAATTCGCGCTCGATGCGTTCGAGGAACGGCTCGTCGAGCGCGCGGGCGATTCGGCGCCGAGCTTCCGGCAGGCGCGTGACGCGTTCGAGACCGTGTACCGGCTCGCCGAGCGCTTTGCGCGCGAGCAGGGTTATACGGGCAACGCGCCGCACACGCAGTCGGCACCGCAGGCGCAGCCCGAGCGCATCGAGCCGGTGTTCGGCAACCCGATCCAGACCGAGGAGACTCACGTGCAGCTGCAGCCCGTTCCGCGCCCCCCGACGCAGATGATCGCCGGCATCCAGAATCGTGCGCAGGCCGTCGACCAGTTGCGCGCGGTCGCCCGCTATTTCCGCCAGACCGAGCCGCACAGCCCGGTCGCGTATCTCGCCGACAAGGCCGCCGAATGGGCCGACATGCCGCTGCACAAGTGGCTCGAGAGCGTCGTGAAGGACGACGGCTCGCTGTCGCATATTCGTGAGTTGCTGGGCGTGAGGCCGGACGAGCAGTCGTGAGCGACGGGCATTTGACCTGAGAGCGCGGGCCCGGCGGGCTCGCGGCAGACAAGAACGTGGATTGACGCATGAACCTGACCGAACTGGCACAGGCGATTCGCGGTGGCCTGATTCAGCAGGATCGCCTGCTGAAGACGGACATCCCGTCGCTGCCGAACAACGCGCTGGTGCCGCGCCGGGCCGTGATCTGTTCCGAACTGGGGCGCGACTTCAGCGTGGCGCTCGACCTCGTGTCGACCGCCAGCGACGTCGAGCTCAAGACGCTGATCGCGAAGCCGATGACGTTGTGGATCCAGCAGGCGGACCAGTCGTACCTCCCGATCAACGGCTACGTCCATACGGCGCGCCGTCTCGGCACGGACGGCAGCCTGTCCGGCTACCAGCTGACCTTCGCGTCGTGGATGCACTTTCTCAAGTTCCGCAGCGACATGCGGTACTGGCAGGACAAGCCGGTCGACGCGATCCTGGCCGACGTGTTCGATATGCACTCGCAGGCGAAGGGGCGCTATCAGTTCGCGCTGTCGAAGCCGCTGCCGTCGCGCTCGTACTGCCGCCAGAGCGAAACCGACTGGAACTTCGTGCATCGCCTGATGGAAGACGAAGGGCTGTTCGGCTTCTGGCGGCATGCCGGGGATGGCAGCGCTCACACGCTCGTCATTACCGACGACCTGCACGCGGTCGACGAACTGTCACCGAACCCTGTCCGGTTCGACCGCTCGGGAACCGGGAGCGAAACCGCCGGATTCACCCAATGGGCTGCGTCGCGGACCTTGCAGAGTTCGCAGCACACGACGCGCACGTTCGATTACAAGTCGCCATCGACGGCCGGCAATCCGAACGGTACGACTTTGCCCACGAAGGCCGGTCAGGGCGATCTGCCGGGCCAGACGGAAATCTACGAATACACCGGTGCGTACACGTACGCGGGGCAGGATCGCGGCGAGCATCTGTCGAAGATCCGCCTCGAGGAATGGGAGTCGCGCGCGAAACGCTTCTTCGGCGTGGGCGGCGTGCGCGGAATCGATGCCGGGCGGCGCTTCACGCTGGCGGACCATCCCGAGCATGACCGCGATTCGGCGCAGGACCGGGAATTCGCGGCCTTGAAGGTGTCGCGGTACATCGAGAACAACCTGCCGATCTCGGACCACGAAGCGAACTTCCCGCACAGCCTGCAGGCGCGGCTCGCGCAGGCCAAAGCTGCGCAAGGTGCGGCGGCCGCGTTCGAAGTCGGGCACGAAGACGGTTCGGCCGGGTTCTACCTCGTCGAGGTCGAAGCGCAACGCGCGGCGGTGCCGTATCGCAGCCCGTTCGAGCACAAGAAGCCCGTGATGCAGCTCGAGACGGCCGTCGTCGTCGGGCCGAAGGGCGAAGAGGTATATACGGACGCGCTGAACCGCATCAAGGTCATGTTCGTCTGGGACCGGCAGAACGAGGGCACCGAAACCGCATCATGCTGGATGCGTGTCGTGCAGTCGGATACCGGCGGCGGCTACGGCGCCGTCCATATTCCGCGGGTCGGCGAGGAAGTGCTGATCGGTTACATCGGCGGGGACTGCGACCGGCCGATCGTCATGCATCGGGTCTACAACGGGGCAACCAAGCCGCAGTGGCATAGCGACGGCATCCTGTCGGGCTTCCGGTCGAAGGAGTACGCGGGGTCGGGGCACAACGAGATGGTGCTCGACGACGCGACCGGCCAGAACCGTGCACGCCTGTTCAGCAGCAGCGCGAATTCGCTGTTGCATCTCGGCTACCTGATCGAGCAGAACGGCAACATGCGGGGTGCGTATCTCGGTTCGGGGTTCGACTTGCGTACCGATGCGTATGGTGCAGTGCGGGCCGGGCAGGGGTTGTACGTCACGACGCATCCGAAGCCGGCGAACAGCCAGCCGCTCGATGCGAGCGAAGCGCGGGCGCAACTCACGGATGCAGACGGGCTGCTGGAATCGATGTCGCAGGCCAGTGAAATGCATCAGGCCGAAAGCCTCGGCCCCGGTCACGATGCGCTGAAGCAGTTCGCCGATGCGACGAAGAACAGCGTGGCGGGGGCGTCGTCGGGCGGCAGGACGTCGGGCGGTGGGACGGGTGACGCGAATGCGTTCAAGGAGCCGGTGATGCTGTTCGCCAGCCCGGCGGGGATCGGGGTGTCGTCGCAGCAGAGCGCGCACGTGGCAGCGGATCGGCACGTGAACCTTGTCAGCGGTCAAAGCACGCATCTCGCGAGCGGCAAGTCGCTGGTGGCGAGCGTCAAGGACAAGCTCAGCCTGTTCGTGCAGAACGCGGGCATGAAGCTCTTTGCCGGCAAGGGGCCGGTCGAGATCCGGGCCCACAGCGACAACGTCGAGATGATTGCGCAGAAGGCGATCAAGGTGTTGTCGGCGACGGCATCGATCGAAGGCGTCGCGAAGCAGGAGATCCTGCTGACGGCGGGCGGCGCGTATGTCCGGATCAAGGACGGCAACATCGAGATCCACGCACCGGGCCAGATCGACGTGAAGGGCGGGCAGCACGCATTCAGCGGGCCGACGAGCCTGCACAAGACGTTCAAGACGGAAGGCCGCAAGGCGGACATGCGGATTCGCTATGTCGACGCCGACGGCAACGTGCCGCACGGGGAGCCGATCAAGTTCGCGACCGAGGACGGGACCGAACATAGCGTCGCGCTCGACGCGGAAGGCCGGGCGGAATTGAAGAACATCGATTTTGACGAGTTCGTTGCTAGCCAGGTCAAACGGACGGGAGAGTGAAATGGGCAGGCCGCTTGTTCAGCATAATGTTTGTATTGATTTGCCGGGGGAGCCGATCAGTTGCTGGGCCGAATCGGATGTTACGGTGTTGCTGCGCAAGCATCGTGACGTCATTTTTGACATTAGTGTCAAGAAAGATGCGATTTACACGATTGAGGCCGATAAAGACTGGTTTTATGACGTTGGCGTGAAGAAGCGTGTTCAGAAAGGGCAGTTTCACGATGGACAGCGGTATCATATTTGGGTGGGGCGTGATTTCAAAGGAAATTTGCTGCTGAAGTCGAATGGAAAGCTGGTGCGAAGTTATTCGCTGATCGACTTCGATACGCTTGGCGGAAATTCCGATCCGAAAGCAAAGCCGGAGCCGATAATCATTGCGATCGGCGGATTTCACGGCGCAAGTTCAAGTGGTCCGCGCGTACCATCTGGTGTCAATAATGTATTTGCCAGCCCTGCACCGTTGGTCTGTCGTAATACTGATGGAAACCTGCCGGGTAATGCCTGGTGGGGGCAATTGACGCCTTTGAATTTCAAATATGGAGAAATGGCGCCGGAGTTTTTGTTTCCCGCTTCTTCTGGTCCGTTGACTCAACAGAATGTCGATGAAAGTCTGATTGTCCACATCTTTGAGGTGACGCTTGAGCGGGCGCCAGCAGAAGTTTGGCGATTGGCTCAGGAGGGTGGGCCGCCGACGGCACTTAAAATTGACGACAAAGAAAAGGTCATGACGCGAAATTGGATTATCAGTCAAATTGCCGGAGGGTTGGCTTATGCGAAGGATAATTGGTCTGATTTGCGTGAATTGTTTAATAGAAAATTCGTGTTCATGTCCGTGAAGCACCCGAAATTCGGGATCAAGTATTATTTGGCCTTCAAGGGAAATAGTGCGTTGAGGAAGATGATCACGGATACCGTCTATAAATTAAAAAGTACAAAAATAATGGCGATCACGGCCGGCGCGGTCGAGGGTATGGCAGAGACTGCAAGCGCATCGGCGCAGGCGTGGAAGGGAGCGTTCAAAGGGGCAGGTGGCATTGCTTTCGTGCTGACCATTGGGCTGGATGTGGCTGAGTGGTGTCACGATTACGAGCAAGTAGACGCAAACGGACATCGAGGGAGAGGTCTGGCTGATCTCGTCGCCAAGGTCGGGATCGACATTGCGGCCGCTGGGGTCGCATCCATACTCGGTGCGGTTGCCTATTATTTGATTACGACCGCACTCACTGCGGTGGGCGTTGTGATAGGTGGCTGGATTGTAGGCGCGGTTGCCGTCCTCGTGGTTGGCGTGTCTGCGTTTTTCTTTTATGTACTGGGTGTTGCCGATAATCACTATTCCTATACTCAGAAGGCGGCCAAGTTTATTCGAAAGGCAGCGAAGTATCTGGAGGAGAGTTATCCGAAGGATTATAACGGTTACCCAATGATTGTGGCATATTGAGATGATGGAAGAGCGAGAATTGTCGGGTCGGTTTGATGCACTTTTCAGGGTAAATCTGGGATTTGGTTTGTTTTTGATTGGGTGTGCCTTCATCCTCGGATTGCCGATGTTTTCCGGGAATCGGGTTCCATTTCACTGGTCTATTGCATGGGTGCTGGTTTCTGTCATTGGGCAAGTCGTTGCGTGGCGTGCAGATAACGGGCGGGGGCGATTGGTTCTGTATGGGGTGTTTAGTATCATTGTGCTTTGTTCGGCATATTTTTTTGTTGCGGGTATTTCGTGGATTTTTTATTTTGCGTCCGCCTCGATGCCGTCAGCGATTCGTTTCGTTTGTATAGCTGCTGCGATAATCGGAACTTTGCTGTGGATGATTTTGATTGGCCGTCAGGTTTCCGTGACTCTCGATAAACCGGAATTCATCTCGCAGGCATTCAAGGACGTGGGCGGCGAGATTGAGTATCGGCTATCGGGAATGCAACAGGTGAGTGCATATGCGGAGACCCTCGGCCTGGTCAAGCGGATTGGTCTGGGACTGGTGCTGCTGGCAGCCCCTGCCATCTTTTTGGCCGCCAGGATAGCGACGCCCTTTTCGTCCTCGCAGGATTTGCTTCTGTTCGTGGCATTGATCTTGTGCCCGTGCTCTCAGCTTCTCATGGGCATCATCGTAAAGGCGTATTTGCTGCTGATTCGCTTGCCGCTCAAGCTGGAGCGTCTCCACGGGAAGTCGGTCATCCTGGTGGACGAATGAGGATGGCGGGGTACGGTACGTCGGCATCGTTGCCGGATACCCCGCAATGCAGGGAGAATTCGCGGCAAAAGTTTCCGCTCGGGGCGATGCAGTGAAACCTGTTTTGATGCAAAGTCCTGGCGATACGAAGCAAGGCGACAGAACTCGAATTGATGATCATCCGCTAGCCGCCAAGATCGGATTGGTGATTGGATTTATCCCGATAATCATATATTGGCATGCATTCAGCGGTTTTTGGTCATCCACGCTGCCCTGGGTCATTGCGTTGTTGCTGGAGATCGGGTGTCCCCTGTTTTTGTACGTGCATTATTTTCTGAATCGACGATCCAGGCGATTGATTTGGGAGGGGGTTGCAGTGTGTGTCGGGTTTATCCCGACGTGGATGTTGCTCGGGTCGTATTGGCTGTTTTATTTTTGCTTTGCACCGATGCCGGTTGCAATTCGTATCACCGCACTTTTGATGTGTCTGGTGGTGGCGGCAACCTGGGCCTGGCTGTCGTGGGCTGCTTTTGCTCGGGAAGATGGTCGGCTTGGATTGATTGATCGGCTTTTCAAGGCAGAAGGCGATTGTATCGTGTATCCGGACGAGTCCGATTCCGTCATCGGAAAGCTGGACGGACCAGGAAAGTCGATCGCGGTTCCTTATTGGCTGGTCTCGGTGGTCGGTCCGATTCTTATCGGATATTCGATGTTGTCAGCCCGGCTGTTTGAAGGGAGTGGTGAGCCGCACGGAATGTTTATTATTTTGTCGGCAATCGGGCTTCCAGTGACTTGCTGGCTTCTGACGAAATTCTTTGTGCGATTTGCTTATTTTCATATTTATCTCGCTATCAAGCTGGAGCGGAAAACAGGGAAGAAGGTCATTCTTGGTTCATGAACGTCGATCTCCTGAAACCGAGGTCTGCCAGTCACGGGAAGCCGGTCACGTTGATGGACGATTGAAACAGCGAGGCTGGCGGCCGGTCACGATTCGACAGCCGCCAGCGAGCGCTTAGAGGGCCTGCCCGCCGACAGCCCCGCGCGACCCGCATCCAACGAAGCGATGCAAACACCGCCCCGCGAAGCGGCAAAACGTGCCGCCTACTGCCCAACCCGGAACTCGATCCGCCGATTCCGTGCCCGCCCATCCGCCGTATCGTTCGGCGCGATCGGCTGATCCGGCCCGACGCCCGTCGTCGTCATCTGCTGCGGCGGAATGCTCTTCGTGATCAGGTAGCCCTTCACTGAATCCGCGCGCGCCTGGCTCAGCGCGATGTTCGACGTGCGGTTCCCCGAGTTGTCGGTGTGGCCGATGATGTCGACCGTGCGGTTCGGCATCTTCGCGAGTGCGGCCGCCATCTGGTCGAGGATCAGCTTGCCCTGCGGCGTGAGCGTCGCGCTGCCGGTCTCGAACTCGATCGTCCGGTTCGCGAGCGTCTGGTCGAGCACGCCCTGTTCGGACGCCGACACACGCAGCCCGTTCTTGATCGTATACGTCGGGTTCAGCGTGTTCGCCATGTCGCTCGCGAGCTGCTGGCGTTGCGCCTCGTTGTGCACCTCGCCCTTCATCTCGATCTGCGTGCCGTTGATCTTCAGTTGCCCCTTGCTGATCTGCTTGAGCTGCGTGCCGAGCAACTTCTGCACGTTCGCGCTCCAGTTCGGCGGCGTTGCGACGTCGCCCACCTCGATCTGGTCGACGACGTTGGTCGCGCCGTAGGTATCGCGCAGCTTCTGCAGCACGGCGGCCTTGGTCGCCTCGTCGGGCACCTTGCCGCCGACGACCACCTGGCCGGGCGTCGCGGTCGCGGGCGGCGGCGTGAGGGTGTTCGCGGTGCCGGCCGTGCCGTGCACGACGGCGCCGGAGGCCGTCCCCGGCGCGGCGCCGGGGTTCGCGGAGAGCGCGGTCGTCGCGACCGTGCCGTTGCCGACCGGCGTGACGGTCGCGCCGGTGTTCTGCGCGAAGGCCGCGCTGCTGGCGAAGAGCCCGGCGGCGAGGAGGGCGGCGACGGCGGGCGAGAGCGCGGCCGAAAAGCGCGCGCGCCGGGCTTGAATCGTGCGATGCATCCCGTCAGCCTCCGATGAACGCTTCGCGGAACGCGTCGATGGCGACACGCAGCGAGAGTTGCGGTTGGTCGAGGTAGCTGACGAGCTTGCTGATCTGGTGATCGTTTTGCGCATGGGCGTCGATCCACTCGGGATCGTCGATGTCGATGTTGTGGGCGGCGTAGGTCTGCGGGTCGACAACGCTCAGCAGCGTCTTCGCCGACGCGCCGTTGAAGCCGATGATGAGCCGTTCGCGCTCGGCGATCGTGCCGATGAAGATCGCGAGCTCGAAGTCGGCCTGCGCGACGAACGGCGCGATCAGTTCGAGCCAGAACGCGGCGACGAGGCTGCGATAGAACGGATCGACCGGCAACGGCAGCGTGAGGCCGCGCTCGATGTGCGACGAGCCGCTCTGCATCACCGGCCGCAGCAGCGAGCCGAGCGCGAGCATCGCGCCGCGCAGCCGCACGGGATGACCGCTTTCGAGCAGCATCTCCTGGAGGCCGTGCAGCGTCTGGTGTTCGACGAAATCGTTGAAGGTGCCGTCATGCGACGTGCCGGGGCCGCCGATGTCGATCGGCACCTGCGTGTCGCCGAGCGCCTGCAGTGCGCCGGGCGGCTCGTCCTTGCCGAGCAGCGGCGGGATCTGCGTGGCGACGCGCGACCACAGCCGCGCGAACGCGAGCGGGCTGCGCGCGAGGAACGCGAGCGGCCGGTCGACCTCGAGCGCGGTCGCACCGAGGAACGGGAAGCGGCGCATCGACACGTCGTGGCTCGCGACCATGTGGCCCGCGATCGCGAGCTTGCTGCGCGAGCCGAGGAACGCGAAATGCATCGGCTTCGCATCCTCGTAGACGAGCTTCCAGCGCGGATCCTCCGCGAGCAGCTCGAGCGCCTGCGCGATCCAGCGGTCGAGCGTCTGCAGCAACTGCGGGTTGTGCGGGCTCTTCACGAAGTCGCCGCGCGACGGAATCTTGCCGAAGTAGGCGATCTGCGCCTGTACGGTTTGCGTCATTGCGCCCCCTGGGCATGCGTTGCGTTGGCGGCCGCGACGGCCGGCGCTGCGGCCGGCGTGCCCGTGCCGGCGGTCTGGGTTGCGTTCTGCGCGGCGCCCGCGCTTGCGTCGGCGACCGACGACGGCAGCTGCAGGCCACGCAGGCTCTGCTGCTGCGGCTGGTCACCGCCACCGCCGGACGGTTGCGACGTGCTGATGATGCGCATCGTCACCGACACGTTCACGCTGCCCTGCGCCCACGTCAGGTCGAAGGTGCCGTCCGGACGGCGCTTGCGCTGCGCCGAGTTGATCAGCTTCTCGAGACCGTAGCGGCCCGGCTCGTTGACGAGCTGCACCGTGCGGCCGTCGAAGGTCGTCGCGGACAGCGTCGCGCCCGGCGAGCCCTGCGGGTTCGGCCACACGAAGTTGGTCCACTGCGGCGGCGTGTTGCGGTAGCGCAGCTGCTGGCCGTCGATCGCGATCGTGTATTCCGTCGTGCCTGTGCTCGGCTGCGGCAGGATCTGGAACACGGTCTGCGGCTCGGACGATGCGGCGGCGCTGCCTGCCGCACCGCCGGCGAGCGGTGCGACCCAGCGTGCGAAGCCGTTCGTGAAGTCCGGCGTGAGGCCGATGCCCATGTCGCCCCACGTGCGGGCGGCGAGGGTGTCGCCGCGGCGCACCGCGAGCGGCCCGAGCGTCGTGCCGACGAACTTCGCGATCGAGCCGTCCGGACCGAACACCTGCGCGATTTCACCGGCGCCGGCCTCGACCTTCGCGCTCGCCGCGAACGGGTACTTCGTCGCGAGCGAGTTCTGGAACGGCTGGTAGACCTGCGCGTTCCACACCTTGTTGACTTCGGCGCTGGCCGGCTGGATCACGACTGCGAACGCCTGCATCAGCGGCCGCACCAGCAGCGGACGCAGCGACTTGCGTTGCGAATCGGTGAGGCCCGTCAGCATCTGCTCGTCGACGAGCTTCAGCGAATCGGCGAGTTCGGAACCGTTGCCGTCGAGCGTCTGCTGCATCAGCTGGCGCGCGCCCGGGCCCGGGTCGCCCTGGTTCTTGATCACGTTGAAGCGCGTGCGGACCTTCGACAGCGACTCCATGTAGCCCTTGAGCATCGACGTGCCGTCATGCAACGCGACGATCCGCGCGAGCCCGATGAACTCCTGGCCGATCGGACCCATCGGCACCTCGGCCGGATTGCCGTTGATGTCGATGTTGGCGGCCGCCACCTGGCCGGCCGGCGAGCGCGAGAACAGTTGCTTGACCCAGTTCACGACGCCCGTCTGCGCCTTCTTGATCGTCACGTTCGCGAGCGACGGGTTGTCCCACGAGGTCTGGTCGTACGCGGTCTCGAGGATCTTGCGGATCGGCGAATCCTGCGGGTCGCCGAGGCGGTTCATCCCGTCGACGGCCTGGCCGAAGCTGGTGAAGCCCTGTACCGCAATGCCCTGCATGAACTTCTGCCAGTGCTGCGCGTACTCGGTCTTGTACATGCCGACCAGCGTCTTCTGGATCTGCTCGGGGCTGCCCTCGAGCGTCAGGTCGTCCTGCGTCGACGTGTTGAGCACCCAGTCCTTCGCCTGCAGTTCCTTGGTCGCCGCGTCGCGGATCGCCGGCTGCACGTAGTCGAACCACGCTTCGCGCGTGAACGTGCCCGGAATCGCGTAGCTGCCGGCCACGAGCCCCTGGTTGCCGTCGCCGACGATGCGCGCGATGGTCATCGGCGCGAAGCGGGTCGACGCGCGTGCCTTGATTTCCTCGTACACGCGCTGGCGGGCCGGCATGCCGCGCACGACGTGGCGCAGGTTCTCGCGGGTCTGGTCGACGAGCGCGAGGTTCGCGTCGATCATCGGCCAGTTGTCGTCGTTCACGCGGGCGAGGTAGAACGAGATCATGCGCTCCGCGCTCTTGATCATCTCGTCACGCGGCATGTTGCCGCGATTCGTCTCGAGCCAGCCGCGCCAGAAGCGGGCGAGCTGGTCGGTCAGGTGCGCCTGCTCGACGTGGCGCTTGTCGGACAGCATCAGGTACGTCTTGAGCGCGTTGTACGCATCCTGCACGTTGGTCGGCGACGCGTCGCTGTAGAGGCCGCCCTGCGGTGCGGCCGGCTGCTGCGCTGCGGCCGGCGCGGCGCCGGACGCGGCCAGTGCGGCACCGGCCTGCGGCGCGGCGCCCGCCGCGTTCGTCGAGACCGGCATCGTGCCACCCTGCACGGCGCCCGATTCGGGCGGGCGCGTCATCGGCACGAGCTGTTCGGGGTGCGCGTTCACGTCCTTCATGAACGACGCGAGGTTCTGCGACACCGGGGCCAGCAGGATCTGGCGCACGCCGTTGTAGTACTCGGTCAGCAGGTGCTGCTCGAGACGGTCGCCCTGGTACAGGCCGAGCGACACCGAAATCGGCTTGTCGCGGCGGAACTGCTCGAGCTGCTCGATCCGGTCTTCGAGGATGTCCATCGCCTGCAGGCGCGACTGCAAGTCGTTGCGGCCCTGCTGCAGGCGCGTGACGTTGTCGAGGTCGGCCTGCACGTTCGCGACGAGCTGCTGGTTGCCGATCGTCGACCAGGTCCAGCCGCCGAGCGCGAGCGCGAGCGCCGCGACGAAGCCGAAGAAGGTCGCGTAGCGCAGCCGCGTCTTGGTCGGGCTGGCGAACTGCCGCACCGTCTGGCGGTCCGCGAAGATCACCTTCGAGAACAGGTCGCGCAGGAAGAAGCCGTTCTTCGAGAACGCGCTGTGCGGTTTCGGCAGCGCGGCGCCGTCGAGGCCGAAGCGATGCGCGATGCGCTGCGCGGCCGCGCTGTTGGTTTCGCCTTCCTGCAGCGCGCTGGTGAAGTAGAAGCCGCGGAAGATCGGCTTGTACTGGAACGGGTTGTTCTCGAACAGCGTCGCGAGGAACGCGCGCAGCGACGGCTTGATCGTCGAGAATTCGAGCGGGAAGCTCAACTGGCCCGGCGACAGCTGGTTGCCGCGCGACAGCGACAGCTGCGCGACGCTGATCTCCTTCAGCCCTTCGTAGAGTTCCTCGAAGTGCGTGTCGAACTGCGCGACGACGTCGCGCTTGTCGTCGGGTTCGTAGGGCAGGGTGGCGCCCCACACGCGGTCGTATTCGTGCTTGTCGCTGCTGCTGAAGAATTCGGTGAAGCCGGTGATCAGGTCGGCCTTCGTGAACATCACGTAGACCGGGGCGAACACTTCGAGCTTTTCCGTCAGTTCCTGAACGCGCTGGCGGAGGTTTTTCGCGAGGTTGATCGCGAATTCGGGGCGGTTGCCGGTGAGTTCGGCGATGCTCGCGGTGACGATGATGCCGTTGATCGGCGCCTTCGGGCGATAGCGCTTGAGCAGGCCGAGGAAGCCGAGCCACTCGCTGCGGTCTTCTTCATGCACCGAATAGCGGCCGGCCGTGTCGAGCAGGATCCCCTCGGTCGTGAAGAACCAGTCGCAGTTACGCGTACCGCCGATGCCGTGGATCACGGCGCTGTTCTTGTCCGCGAACGGGAACTGCAGGCCGGAATTGAGCACGGCGCTGCTCTTGCCCGCGGCCGGGTTGCCGATCACGATGTACCACGGCAGTTCGTACAGCGCGGAGCCGCCCGACACCTGGCCGATCTTCGACGTCTTGATCGTCTTCACCGCATCCGACAGGCGCGTACGCAGCACGTCGAGGTCGGCCGTCTTCGCGTCGGGGGCGAGCGCGGCGGCGGCGGGCGCGGCGATCTTGCCGGTTTCCGCCTGCTCTTCCAGCACCTGGCCGAGCTGCTGGTTCGCGCGCTTCACGCGCCAGCGGCGCCACAACGCGACGACGAGCCACAGCGCGAGGATCGCTGCAAAGGCGATCGCCGCCCACAGGAGCGGCAACTGCAGCATGTCGGCGACGATGAAGAGGATGGCCGCTAGCGCGACGATCCCGACGATCGAGAGCGTACGCGGATGAGTCAGCACGTTGAGGATGCGTTGCATAGGACGTTCAGGTTCCGGTGCGATTCGATGAGGCGACGCAGGCGCGCCGAGCGGCAAGGGTGGCGCCGCGATGTGTCGCCATGCTGTCAAACGGGATGAAGGGGGCTGGCATCAATGCGCCCGCGGCATCGGAGAAGGCGCGCGCATTAATGAAAGGACGCTGTGAGATTTAAAACGGAAGCGGCGGCCGGAAAAAATCGCGCACCGGAATGCCCGATCGTTTGCGCCGCCCAAATCGTTTCCTGCCGGGTGATTAAAAAGCCCCATGCCGCCCTCATTATTTCTTGTCCGGCAGCCCTGACTAGCTGCCGCGTCCCAGTTTAAAACCGGGTTTATGGTATTCCACGTGCCCGAGATCCATCATTTTCCATCGGCCGCCCCAGGTGAGGCCGACTTGCTCGGCGACCTGGCCGTACAACTGGTAGCCGCGCATCGCCCACGGGTCTTTCTCGGAAATGACCAGCTTGCCGTCGCGCAGGAACGCGTTGTCGGACGCCAGCCCGAATTGGTGATAACTCTGGAAGGCGGCCGCGTTGGTCACGTTGCTGCCCATCTGCGCCAGCCGGTTCTGCCGTTCCGGGCTCCGGTAACCTTCCAGCAACGCCATTTCATAACCATATTGTTCGTGCATGATCTTGTAGACCAGCAGCAAACGCGTACGGAAATCCGGATCCAGCAGGTTCCAGTCGCGGCTCGCATCCTTCAGCGCCGGGCGTACCTGTTCGACTTCCTTAGTGGCGAAGACTTCCGGCGGCAGCGGCGGGGGCGGGACGAGCTGTTCGCCCTGCAGCAGCGCGGCGATCTTCTCGTCGGGCACGCGCGCCGTGTCGTCGTACTGGAACAATTGCCGGCCGCGTAACGCAATGGCGACCAATGGCGGCGTCGCAAGAATACCTGCCGATACCATAATCATCAAGCGCCGGCGAACCAGTAAATTTTGCACGTCGTTTAAAGCGCCGCGCGTAGCGCTTGCCGATTTAACAATCTGACTTCGCGTACGCGAGGCGCGATCGTTCGCACGGCGCGTTAGACGGCCGTGAAACTGGGCGACGGATTCGAATACGGTCGCGCGGATACCCGGTAAAAGCAACAGTGCCGCAACCGCGACGGCAAGGGCGAAATAGGCGACGAGTGCGACGGCAATCAAAGAAATCCCCGGAAATTGGAATTGATTGTGTTTTGCAATGCTTGCTCTTAGAATCAGGCTGCTTCGAGAGGCCGGGCTATATTATCGCGGTGAATTAAACCAGGATTCAATGAGACGCTGAATGAGTGCGCCGGAAAATTCAAATTCGAAATCTCCGCCCAGCCTGCTGTCCGATACCAAACCGGCAGGCGACGGAGCTCAGCAGTCGCGCATTCTCGCGAATCTGGAAGGACGTGTCACGCCGCCGGCCGAACCGCCGCGACGTTCGCTGAAGGCGCCGATCGCCGCCGTCGTGGCCCTGGTGGTCGCCGTCGGCGGCTGGGGCGCATGGCGCATGCAGCATGCGGGCGAGCAGGCCCCCGCCGTCACGGCAGAGGCTGCGCCGGCAGCCGCCGCGCCGGCGAAGGCCGCAGCGGCCAGCGATGCCGCCGTGCAGGTCGCGCAGAATGCCGCGTCCGCCGCATCCGCCGCGCAACCGGCCACGATCGTCAACGACGACGCAGCTTCCCGAACCGTTGCGTCCGCATCGTCCGCATCATCCTCGGACAACAGCCGCCTGTCGCGTGCGCTCGCCAATGGCGCCGACGACGCATCGGGTACGGCCACGGCCGGTGCGGCCGCTGCCGCTGCTGCCGCCTCGACCAAAACCGCGAAGGCCGACGCCGCCAAGGCCGACGCCGCGAAGGGCGCGAAGGTCGCCGCGCACGGCAAGACCGATACGAAGGCCGACGCGAAAGCCGAGGCCCGCAAGCGTCACAAGGAACAGCAGGCCGAGCTCGCGGCGGCGAAGAAGCATCGCGACGCGACGCCGGCCCGTACCGCGAAGGCGGCCGGGAAGGACGATCCGGATGCGGACCTGCTCGCGGCACTCGTCGCGCGCACGAAGCCGGCCGACAAGAAGCTCGCCGCGCAGAAGGCGCAGGCCGTGCCGACCAAGACGGCCGCGACGACCGGCTCGCTGGCGTCGCGCGTGAAGGAGTGTTCGGAGCGCGGTTTCTTCGAGGATCAACTGTGCCGCTGGCGCGTCTGCGAGGGTCACTGGGGCAAGGACCCCGCGTGCCCGAGCGCCGCGCAGTCGGAGACGCGGCAGTAACGCGTCCTGCGCGTGTCGAGCCGCCGCACCTGCGCCGCCCGTTGGGCGGCGCGTTGCTTTGGGGGCGCGGAATCGGACGGTATGATGCGGCGTGACGCTGTCACCGGCGCGTCATGCCCGTCGGGCATACGTCTCCTTTCCATTTCCGGCGCGGGCGCGCGACCCGCTTTGCGCGGCGCGCCGTGTGCAGCACGACCTTCGACACGATGGACCTGATCGTACAGACTTACGGCGCCGATACGTCCGGCATGGTGTGCGGATTCCGCTTCGTTCCCGGCGGCTCCGGCGCGACGCTCGATGCGGACGCGGCTGCCACGTGGCTGCGCACGTGCCGCGAGCACGATGCCGCGTCGGACGATTTCGTCTGGCTGCACTTCAATCTCGCGCACGGCGCGAGCGAGCGCTGGATGCGCACGCATCTCCAGTTGCCCGACAGCTTCTTCGAATTCCTCCACGAAGGCTCGCGCTCGACGCGCATCGAGCAGGAAGACGGCGCGCTGCGCGCGATCGTCAACGACGTGATGTTCAACCTCGAACTGACGCCGTCGGAGATCGCGACGCTGTTCGTCCACGTCGAGCGGCGCATCATGGTCACCGCGCGGCTCAAGCCGCTGCGCTCGGTCGACACGCTGCGTGCGTGCGTGCGCGACGGCGAGCAGTTCAGGTCGCCCGCGGAATTGCTCGTGCACCTGCTGCGCGACCAGGCCGATCTGCTGATCCAGATCATGCGGCGCACGAGCGTCGACGTCGACCGTATCGAGGATCGCTTCCTGTCGCAGCGGCTCACGTCGAGCCGCATCGAGCTCGGCGCGATGCGCCGCACGCTGACGCGCCTGCAGCGCATGCTCGCGCCCGAGCCTGGGTCGATCTTCCGGCTGCTCGCGAAACCGCCCGCGTGGCTGCATCTGGAAGACGTGCAGGAGCTGCGCGAGTCGACCGAAGAGTTCTCGCTGGTGCTGGCCGATCTGGCCGGGCTCAACGAGCGGATCAAGCTGTTGCAGGAAGAGATCGGCTCGCGTCTCGACGAGCAGAACAACCGGACGCTGTTCACGCTGACGCTCGTGACCGTGATCGCGCTGCCGATCAACATCGTCGCCGGCTTCTTCGGGATGAACGTCGGCGGCGTGCCGTTCTCGGAGAACAAGCACGGCTTCTGGCTGATGGTGCTGCTCGTCGCGGGCTTTACGGCGCTCGCCGCATGGTGGGCGTTCCGCCGGCGCGACGATCGTTAGCCCCCCCGGCGCCGCATCGATTCGTCAGCGCAGCAGCGCGATCGCGCGTTCGCCGATCACCATCCCGAGCAGGCCCACGAGCGCGACGAGCGGCGGGGCCGGCGAGCGGACGTGCAGCAGCGCGTACACCACGCCGACGCCGAGCCCCACCGCGAGCGAAGTCACGTAATCCATCATGGCAGTCTCCCGTGTGGTCCGGCGTCAGGGCTTGAGGATGACGCGCTCGCGCGCACCGGCCAGCACCGCGCGATACGCGTCGTGTGCGCGCTCGAGCGGGTACACGTAGTCGTCGCCGATCGGGAACGGGCGCAGCGTGCCGTTGCCGAAGCCGGGCGCGAGCGTGTCGAGGATCTGCGCGACCGTGGCGCCGCTGAGCTGCAGCGAATCGACGCCCACGAACGTGTGCTGGCCGCGATAGAACGCGAAGATGTCGAACGGCACGCTGCGGTCGATCGTCGAGATGAAGATCTGCCGCGCGCCGATCGCCATCGACGCGTTCGCCGCTTCGAAGTACGGGCTGCCGACCGTGTTGTAGACGATGTCCGCGCCGTGGCCGCCGGTTGCCGCGCGCACCGCGTCGGCCACCGGTTCTTTCGACGCGTCGATCATGTGCACGTCACCCGATGCATGGCCGCGATAGCCGCCGGCGCTGCGCTCGACGCCGATCACGGTGGCGCCGTGCGCGGTCGCGAGCTGGATCGCCGCCTGGCCGACCTTGCCGTTCGCGCCGAACACGAGCACGACGTCGCCGGCCGTCGGCATGCCGGCGCGGCGCAAGCCTTCGTACGCGGTGACGAACGGCACGCCGATGCCGGCCGCTTCGTCGAGCGTCAGCACGGCGGGCTTGCGGCGCACCAGCGGCGCGTCGAGTACGAGCCACTCCGCATGCGAGCCGTCGCGATGCACGCCGAGATCGCCACCCGAGCCCCACACCGGCGCGCCGATCCAGCCGTCCGGGCCGCTGCGCACGATGCCGGCCCAGTCGCGCCCTGGTGTGCGCGGCCACACCGCGTGCGGCATGCGGCCGAGCGCGGCCTTCACGTCGCTCGGGTTGACGCCGGCCGCGCGCACCTCGATCAGCATCTGGCCGTCGGCCGGGACGGGCGGGTCGATTTCCCTGACCCGCGCGTCGAGCGACTCGATGTCGGCGGCGGGGGCGTCGAAGCGGATGCTGCGCATGATGATCTCCGTGGCGGATGGCTGTCGCGCGGCCCGGCGGGGCGGTGCGCGCAGCGGGTGAAAAGGATGCATGCAGTCTAGTCGGCCCGGTTTGACGCGGAAACGCGCAAAGGCGGATGATTGCTTTGCGCTAAACGCATAGCCAACTCCGAAGGCACCGAATGGACGACTTCCTTTCCCCGCATCTGGCGCTGTTCGTCGACGTGGTCGACCAGCAGAGCTTCTCGGCGGCCGCGCGCCGGCTGGGTGTCGCCGCGTCGTCGGTCACGCGGCGCATCGACCGGCTCGAGACGCAACTGGGCATCCGCCTCCTGCACCGCACCACGCACGCGCTGCGGCCGACCGAGGCCGGCCAGTTGTTGTACGGGCGCGCGACGCGGATGCTGGCCGAGCTGCGTGGCCTGCAGGAAGACCTGCACAGCCAGCACGACGAGCCGAGCGGGCTGCTGCGCGTCGACTGCCCGGCGCCGTTCGGCCGCCGGCACCTGATGGCCGCGCTGGCTGCTTTCATGCAGCGTCATCCGGCGCTGCAGGTCGACCTGGTGCTGACCGACAGCATGGTCGACCTGCAGGGCGCGCGGCTCGGCTCCGACGTCGATCTCGCGGTGCGTATCGGCCCGCTCGAGGACACGCGCTTCGTCGCGACCGTGCTGGCGCCGCAGCGGCGCGTGCTGTGCGCGAGCGCGGCGTATCTCGCGCGGCGCGGCGAACCCGAGTCGCCCGACGCGCTCGCCGGCCACGACTGCCTCGCCTGGCACGGTGCGCCGCCGCCGGGCGCGTGGCGCTTCGGCGAGCGCCGCCATGTGCCGGCGCAGCCGCGGTTTCGCAGCAATCATTCGGAAGCGTTGCTCGAAGCCGCGATCGACGGGCTCGGTCTCGCGCACCTGCCGACCTGGCTCGCGGGCGACGCGCTGCGCGACGGACGCTTGCGCGCGGTGCTGCCGCAGTTCGCGGCGGCGCCCGAGCCGGCGACGATCCACGTGTTGCGCCAGCAGGCGCGCGGCACCGCGCGCGCGTCGCGGCTCGTCGCGTTTCTCGCGACGTGGTTCGCGCAGCCGGCGTGGGATGCCGCGTGGGCATGACGGCGGGCGGGTGCACGTGCCCAAAGAAAAAAGGGCCTCGCATGCGAGGCCCGTCAAAGGTCGGAGAAACCGGTACGCCGGCCGGCAGCCGCAGGCTGCGCGGCGCCGGCCGGATGCGCACCGTTACTGCGTCAGTACCTTGCGCGGCTTGAAGATGCCCTGGTAGTGCAGTGCCGGGCGTTCCTTCGTCACCGGCTCGAGGCCGCCGAAGGTCGGCGTCTGGCGCAGCTTCATCGCGGCCGGCGAAGCGACCGAACCGATCGACGTCGAGCGCGATGCCGGCGCGAGGTTGTTCGCGACGAGCAGGGCGGCCTCGCTCTTCAGGTTCGCGAGCAGGACCGGATCGGTCGAGCTGTTGACCTGCGTGAGCAGCCCGCTCCAGGCCGCGTCGCTGTAGTTCACGACGTAGTAGTCGAGCCCGCTCGGGTCGGCGACCACGCCCGTGCAGCCGTCGACGCGCGTCTGCGTCTGCGTATCCTTCAGCGCGAGCGTCGTGCGTTTCGCGAGACCCTGGCCGTACGCGAGCGTGATCGGCACCGTCCATTGCAGGCCCGGATACGCGTTCTTGTTCGGGAATGGCTGCTGTTTCAGCGTGATGACCGTCTGGTTCTTCGTCAGGTCGCACTGCGTGTCGAGCGAGATCAGCGGCACGCCGGTCTGGCGGACGTAGCTGTCGCCGATCGCACCGATCGACTGGCCGCTTTCCTTCGACAGTGCATCCCACAGACGCTTCGGCGTACCGTTGCCGAACGAGTAGTCGACGAGGTACTGCTGGAGACCCTTGCGCAGCGTCTGTTCGCCGAGATAGTTCTCGAGCGTCTTCAGCACGTGGCCGCCCTTGTCGTACGTGAACGCGCTGGCGCTCAGCACGAAGTCGTTCGACGCCCAGCCGTTGAAGTTCGGTGCGACCGGGAACGCGTTCGGGCCGATGTCACGATTGATCACGCGGTACTTGTTCTTCACCTGGTCGAGCCAGCTGAACTCGTTGGGGAAGAACTGGATCGTCGTCTTCGTCTCGAAGAACGTCGCGAACGACTCGTTGAGCCACACGTTGTCCCACCAGTCGGTCGTGACCAGATCGCCGAACCACTGGTGCGCGACTTCGTGCGTCAGCACCTCGTTGCCATAGTGCGACATCGGCTGGCCCGGCTGCGGCAGGATGTCGTCGGCGAACTCGAGGATCGATCCCCAGTTCTCCATCCCGCCGAAGTTCAGGTCCTTCTGCTCCTTGAACGCATCGTTCGCGGCCACCGTGTCGAACTTCGTGAGCGGCAGGGCGATGCCCGTATAGCGGTAGTAGAAGTCGAGCGCCTGCTTGGTGCGGTCCATTGCCGGCTTCGCCCAGTCGCTCATGCCCGGCGGCGTGAACACGCGCAGGTGCAGGCCGCCCTTGCCGCCCGGCAGCGGGCTCGAGAAGTCGTCCTCGTAGGTGTCGAACAGGCCGCCGCCGAAGAACAGCAGGTACGACGGCATCGGCGGGGTCTTCTCGAACTGCACGAGCTTGTAGCCGCCGCCGACGTTGGTCGACGGTTTCTCGGCCGCGTTCGACACGACCCGCCAGCTTTGCGGCACTTCGGCCGTCACTTCATAGGTCGGGCGGAATGCCGGCTCGTCCCAGCCGGGGAACCACTGGCGCGACAGGTTGGTTTCGCCCTGGGTGAGGATCGCGCCGCTCGTCTTGCCGTCGGTGCCCTTCAGGTCGACGCGGAAGACGCCTTCCGCGGCCGAGCAGCCCGGATACGGATCGTCGCCGCAGCTGCCGCCGGTCTTCGCGACCGGATCGTCATACGACTTGAAGTTGATGATGCCCGTCCACTCCATGTGCAGCGAATAGTTGCCCGGCGAGATCGTGCCGCTCACGGGGCGCAACTGGTAGAAGTCGCCCTTGTCCTGCGGCGTCGCGATCAGCTGGATGTTGCCCGGCTGCAGCGTGATGCGGCCGTTCGTGAACTTGATCCGGTGGCCGGCGATCACGATGTTGTTGACCGGCTTCAGCACCTTGATCTCGACGTCGGCACGGCCGTCGAACGCGTTCAGCGCGTCGTTCGGGCGGAACCACAGCCGGTAGTTCACGGGTACCACGGTGTCCGGCAACTCGACGGGCGAGACGCTCTTGTCGACGTTGGAGGCGCTCGGCGGCGCGGTGACGGTGGGCGACGAGCCCGAGTGCGGCGCGCCGGCGGAGCTGAGCGCGGAAGCCGAGCCCACGCCGCCGTCGTCGCCGCCGCACCCGGCTAGCGCGAGCGCGGCGACGATCGGCAGATAACGCATCTTGCGAATGTTGATCGACATGACTGAAACCTCGATTGTTGAAAGAATCGTTCAGTGCTGCGAAAACGCCGGCAAAGACAATCCCCTCGCCGTTAATCAACAGCGATGAAAATGCCAATGACGGATTATTCGAAAAGACGGCGGCCGACTACGTGAAGGTAATCATGGTTTACTGCCCCCTCTGGATTTCCGGATGTCGGTTAACTTGCCGGTTCAAAATGGCCGGGCGCGTGTTGTACTGAATTGATTTCGCACGCACGACACGGAGCCGCACGCCCTGGGCGGGCGCGCTTTCCCCTTTGAACAGACGACCTACGGGGCTGGCCGGGCCTCGTCGCAGGATGGCAGGAAGGCATGTCGCCGTTCCGTAAAATCACCGTCATGCGGCTTCAAGGTTTGTCGGCTTGCTCGAAGGATGCGTAAATATACTTGATGGTTTTAGGTAAAGGAAACGAAAAATTTAGAAATTGCATCTATTGAATTCGCTGTCCTCCATTGAATGCTGGGAAGCATTAATGCGCTTTCTGTTTCGCTGTTATCTTCGTAGTTTTAATCTATTAACGATCTCGCGGGACTGCGAAAACTACGAAACCCGGCGTACCGGGGCGTGCTCGGTACAATGCAGCGACGATCCGCTCACCGATTGCCGCGAGGAGGTTTTCCCATGCCACGAACCCTGTTCCGTATCGCGCCGCTGCGCGCCATGCTGCTGCTGTTCGTCGCCGTGCTCCTGCTCGGCGGTTGTGCGGGGCTGACGCGCGACCCGGTGCGCGTGACGGTCGTCGGGCTCGACCCGCTCGTCGGGCAGGGCCTCGAGATGCGTTTCAGCCTGAAGCTGCGCGTGCAGAACCCGAACGATGCGCCGATCGACTACGACGGCATCTCGGTTGCACTCGACCTGAACGGCGCGCCGTTCGCGGGCGGCGTCAGCGATCGCTCGGGCACCGTGCCGCGCTTCGGCGAGGCCGTGCTCGACGTGCCGGTTTCCGTGTCGGCCTTCGCCGCTGCGCGGCAGGCGTGGAACCTGCCCGGCGCGGCCGCGAACGGCGAGCTGCCGTATGCGCTGCGCGGCCGGCTCGCGGGCGGCGTGCTCGGCACCGTGCACTTCAACGACGCGGGCACGCTGCGCCTGCCCGCGATGCCGGGGTGGGGCGGATAGCATGCGTGGTTGCAGGCAACGTCGCGCAAACGTCACGCAAAATTGACCATTTGACGCTCTTCAACATTCATTCTGGCGTCATGTCGATTTTTGCCGATGCTGCACGTAGACTCGCTGGTGTCCGAGGGCCGGACAATTTTCCAGGAGAAATACATGGCGGCAAAATTCGAAATCATGAAAGCGACGAACGGTCAGTACTACTTCCACCTGAAGTCGGCGAACGGCGAGATCATCCTCGCGAGCGAGCGGTACGAAGAGAAAGGCGGCGCGAGAAACGGGATCGCGTCCGTGCGTGAAAATGCACCGCGGGACGAGCGTTACGAGCGGAAGCTCGCCCGCAACGGCGAACCCATGTTCAACCTGAAGGCCGCGAATCACCAGGTCATCGGTACGAGCGAAACCTACACGAGCGTACAAGGGCGCGAGAACGGCATTGCAGCCGTCAAGCGCGACGCGCCGGTTGCCGAAGCCTTCGACCTGACCTGATCGCCGGTTGCACCGCCGCGAGCGCCTTCGGGGCACGCGTTGCGGTGCCTGTTTTGCCGGGTCGGGCAAAGCGCGGTATGGTGTGGTCCGCGCGGCGAATTCTCGCCGCCGTTGAAGCCAACCGTAACCGAGTTCGCGTGACCGATTTCCCCGTTTTCCACTGGACCGACGCCGACGGCGCCGATCATGCCGTGCGCTGGCGCTCCGAAGCCGGCGTGCAACCGCCGAAGCGCGCGGTGCCCGCCGACGACCGCCTCACCGCCGACGCGGCCTACCGTCTTGCCTGCGAGGGCACCGCGCTCGTCTGGCAGGGCGATTTCCAGAATGCGCGCCAGCTCGTGCAGGCGATGGCGCGCCGTGTCGAGCGCAAGCCGAAGAAGGCGAAAGCCGCGGCCGGCGTCGACGCATTCAACCTGCATCGTCTCGCGCAGTCGCAGCGCGCCCGCACGCTCGGCATGCTGCTGATCCCGCTCGATGCCGACTACACGATCCCGCTGCGCCGCGCGCCCGACGTGCGCGCCGCATGCGAAGAGGCGTACGGGCCCGGCGGCGCGCCGTCGGTCGTGTCGTTGCGCGAACTGCTCGGCCTCGTCGGTGCGCACGAATGGCGCAAGAAAGGGGTGCCGATCCCGGCGCTCGGCGGTGCACCGATCCACCCGCACTACGGCGTGTTCTCGCCGGTGCGCGGCGAATACGTCGAACTCGTCGCGCGCGCGCCGCTGCCGGCGACGTCGCTCGCGTTCGACGTCGGCACCGGCACCGGCGTGCTGGCGGCCGTGCTTGCGTCGCGCGGCGTCGAGCGTGTCGTCGCGACCGACCAGGATCCGCGCGCGCTCGCCTGCGCGCGAGAGAACGTCGAACGGCTGGGCCACGCGGATCGCGTCGAAGTCGTCGAGGCGGATCTGTTCCCGGCCGGCCGTGCGCCGCTCGTGGTCTGCAACCCGCCGTGGGTGCCGGCCCGGCCGAGCGCGCCGATCGAATACGCGGTCTACGATCCGGACAGCCGCATGCTGCGTGGCTTCCTCGCGGGGCTCGCCGCGCACCTCGAGCCGGGCGGCGAAGGCTGGCTGATCCTGTCCGATTTCGCCGAGCATCTCGGCCTGCGGCCGCGCGACACGCTGCTGCAATGGATCGACGCAGCGGGCCTCGTCGTGCTCGGCCGCGACGACATCCGCCCCGCGCACCCGAAGGCGATGGATGCCGACGATCCGCTGCACGCGGCACGCCAGGCCGAGGTCACGTCGCTCTGGCGGCTCGGCGCACGAGCCTGACCGCGTATTTTCGGTAAACTATCGCCAATCCTCACGAATTCCCGCCGCCGGGCCGTGGTCGACCGACCGTGGCCCGGCGGCGCTTCACGATGTCGAACAAGACCCACGAAATCCGCCCGGAGCAGTCCGTCGAGCTGCTGAAGGAACTGCACATCCTCACCCGCGACGGGAAGCTGAACCAGGACAGCCGCCGCAAGCTGAAGCAGGTCTATCACCTGTTCCAGTTCATCGAGCCGCTGCTCGCCGGCGTGCAGGCCGAGCGTGGCAGCGTGACGCTCGTCGATCACGGCGCCGGCAAGTCGTATCTGGGCTTCATCCTGTACGACCTGTTCTTCAAGCAGCAGCCGGGGCACGGCACGCCGGCGTTCGCGTCGCACGTATACGGGATCGAGACCCGCGAGGAGCTCGTCACGCGCTCGGCCGAGCTTGCCGCGCGGCTCGGGTTCGGCGGGATGTCGTTCCTGAACCTGTCGGTCGCCGATTCGATCACGTCGCCGAAACTGCCTGAAACGGTCGACGTCGTCACCGCGCTGCACGCGTGCGACACGGCGACCGACGACGCGATCCGCTTCGCGCTCGCGAAGCGCGCGCAGCACATCGTGCTGGTGCCGTGCTGTCAGGCGGAAGTCGCGGGCGTGCTGCGCAAGAACAAGGGCAAGTCGCTCGCGAACGCGCTGACGGAAGTGTGGCGGCATCCGCTGCACACGCGCGAATTCGGCAGCCAGATCACCAACGTGCTGCGCTGCCTGCAGCTCGAAGCGCACGGCTACCAGGTCAGCGTGACCGAACTGGTCGGCTGGGAGCATTCGATGAAGAACGAGCTGATCATCGCGCAATACAAGAACCTGCCGCGCCGCCGGCCCGGCGAGCGGTTGAACGAGATCCTCGGGATGTTCGGGCTTGCCGAGCTGAACGAACGCTTCTTCGTGCCGGAAGCCGCGGCCGTGGGCGGCGAGGCCGTCGAACCGGCCGCCGGCTGACCTGCGCGCGGGCGGGCGCGTCGCGCCCGGCGCACCGGGTGCCGCACGTTACACGCCGCGTCAGACGTCGTCGCCCGGCCGGCGCATCCATTCGCGCCAGCCGTCATGGCCGAGGCGCCGCAGCGTTTCCTGATTCTTTTCGTAGATCGCGGACGCGTCCGGGAACGCGTCGACCGCGCGCGCGATGCTGTCCTCGCGCAGCAGGTGCAGGATCGGATACGGCGCGCGGTTCGTGTAGTTCTCGATGTCGTCGGGCTCGCTGCCCTCGAACCGGTAGTCCGGATGGAAGCTCGCGATCTGCAGTACGCCGTCGAGCCGCAGTTGCCGCACCAGCCGGTCGGCAAAGAACAGCGCATCGTTGTAGTCGATGAAATCGGCGAACGCATGCGGGAAGATCAAGAGCGTCGTGTCGACCTGCTGCGGGTCCGCCGCGTCGAGCGCGCGCAGCTCCGTTTCGAGTTCGCCGAGCGCGTCTTCCAGCGTCGTCGCTTCGCTGATCGCGTAGCGCACCTGTTCCTTCACATAGACGCTTTTCGCGAACGGGCACAGATTGAGCCCGATCACCGCCCGCGCGAGCCAGTGCCGCGTGGCGGCGAGGATGTCGTCGTGCGATTCGGGGCGGGTGTCGGTCATCGTGAAACCAGTCGGGCGAAAGGGCGGCGAGGGCCGCATTGTAGCGGGCGCGCCGTCACGCGCAGGCGGCCTCGATCAACTGCGTGACGAGCGTGGGCGCGACGCCGATCGGCGTTTCGCCATGCCGGTAGGTCTGGCTTGCCGCGTAGATGCCTTCGATCACCAGCGCGAGCGAGTCGGCGAGCGCCTGCGGCTGCCGCGCGCCGGCATCTTCGCACAGTGCGACGAGCCGCTTCATCAGCTGTTCCTTGTTCTGCGCGACGCGCTCGCGCGCGGGGTGCGACGCATCCGGGAATTCGGCCGCGACGTTGACGAACGGGCAGCCGCGGTAATCCTTCTGCGTCGCGCGCTCGGCGAGATCGACGAAATACTGGATCAGTTGCGCTTTCGGCTGGCCCGGGTGCTTCGCGACGCTCGTGTTGAAGCGGTCGAAGAAACACGCATCCATCCGCTCCAGGTACGCGAGGATCAGCTCGTCCTTCGACGAGAACTGCCGATACAGGCTCATCTTGTTGACGCCCGCCCGCTCCACGACCGCCTCGACGCCCACCGTCCGGACGCCTTCCTTGTAAAACAGCTCCTCGGCGGCGCGCAGCAGGTGCTCCTGCGCGGTAGCGCCGTCGATCGGCCGGCGCGTGCGGCGCGGCAGCGGTTTGGCGATCTCGATGCCCGACATGATGACCCTCGACTGCATATTGGATTGCTTGACATGTTACCGATTGGTCACTACGATCGCAACACACTTGTGACCGGTCGGTAACAATGCCGGTCGGATCAACAGACAAATGCCAAGCGTCGGCCCGGGTCAGCCGATGCAGCGTGCGGCGGAGGTGGCCTGGCAGGGCGAGCGGCGCGGGTGCGGAGGCACCGGAGCCGCCAACTGGAGAACGCGAAGATGAACTGGGCGGTGACACGAATCAGCGGGCGCTTCCACTACGGATGGCTCGCGGCGGCGGTGGTATTCCTGATCCTGCTGGCGGCGGCCGGCACGCGCGCGACGCCGAGCGTGCTGATGGTGCCGCTCGAACGCGAGCTCGGCTGGAGCCGCGCGGCGATTTCGCTGGCGATCTCGGTGAATATCGCGCTGTACGGCCTGACGGGCCCGTTCGCGGCTGCCGCGATGCAGCGCTTCGGGCTGCGTCCGACCATTCTCACCGCGCTCGTGACGATGAGCGCGGGCGTCGCGCTGTCATCGATGATGACGCAGAGCTGGCAGATGGTGGTGATCTGGGGCCTGATGGTCGGCTGCTCGACGGGCGTGGTCGCGCTGACGCTGTCCGCAACCTTCGTCACGCGCTGGTTCCATGCGCGGCGCGGCCTCGTGATGGGGATCCTGACCGCGAGCACGGCCACCGGCCAGCTCGTATTCCTGCCGATGCTCGCGGCGATCGCGCAGCGTCATGGTTGGCGGCCGGTCGTGCTGGTCGTCGCGGTCGCGGCCGCGATCGTGATTCCGCTGGTTGCATTCCTGTTGCCCGAACGGCCGGCCGACGTGCAGTTGCGCCCGTACGGTGAGCCGGCCGATGCGCCGCCCGCGCCCGAGGCGTCGAAGGAGAACCCGCTCGCGGTCGCGTTCCGTACGTTGCTGACGGCGAGCCGGTCGCGCGATTTCTGGCTGCTGTTCTTCAGCTTCTTCATCTGTGGCGCGAGCACCAACGGCTACGTCGGCACGCACCTGATCGCGATGTGCAGCGACTACGGGATGACGGAAGTGCAGGGCGCGTCGCTGCTCGCCGCGATGGGCGTGTTCGACCTGTTCGGCACGACGCTGTCGGGCTGGCTGTCCGACCGTTACGACAACCGCGTGCTGCTGTTCTGGTACTACGGACTGCGCGGACTGTCGCTGATCTACCTGCCGCACGCGTTCGGGATCGATTTCTTCGGGCTGCCGCTGTTCGCGATGTTCTACGGGCTCGACTGGATCGCGACCGTGCCGCCGACCGTGCGCCTCGCGACCGACGTGTTCGGCAAGGCCGCGGCGCCCGTCGTGTTCGGCTGGATCGTCGCCGGCCACCAGCTCGGCGCGGCGTTCGCGGCGCTCGGCGCGGGGCTGCTGCGCGCGAGCCTCGGCACCTATACGATCGCGTCGATGATCTCGGGCGGGCTGTGCATCATCGGCGCGCTGATCGTACTGCGGATCAACCGCGGCCCGTCGCGCGCAGCCGCGCAGGCGGCCTGAGCGCGGCCGTTCGATCGCCCGGCCGGCCGCGCGGCGGATGGCCGGGCAATGCACGCACGGCGATTTGCTTAGCGCGGGAGGATCGGGCGCGCATCGGCTCAAGCGGGTATGCTTGCGGTTCGCGAGGCGTTCGCGCCCCTTCATCGATGTCAGCGAGGAACCGCATGTCCGTCAAACCTGCTCCCACCACTGTTTCGATTCACGATCTGATCGCGGGCCGCTGGAGCCCGCGCGCGTATTCGGATGAAGCCGTCAGCGCCGGCGATCTGCACGCGGTGCTCGAAGCCGCCCGCTGGGCGCCGTCTGCCTACAACGCGCAGCCGTGGCGCTTCATCGTTTTCGACCGCAAGCAGGACGAAGACGCGTTCAAACGCGCGTTCGCGACGCTGGTGCCGTTCAACCAGGGCTGGAATGCGCCGGCGCCCGTGCTGATCGCGGTGACCGCGCACACGCTCACGCCGAAGGGTGAACCGGCTCCCACCGCGCTGTACGACGCGGGCGCCGCCGCGATGTCGCTGGTGCTGCAGGCGCACGCGCTGGGCCTGGCGGCCCACCAGATGAGCGGCTTCGACGCGAAGGCGTTCCGCGATGCGTTCGCGATTCCGGCCGACGTCGCGATTCCGTCGATCATCTCGCTCGGTCACTACGGCAACGTCGACAAGCTCGATCCGGTGCTGCGCGATCGCGAGAAGGCGCCGCGCACGCGCCATGCGATCGGCGAGGTCGTCTATGCGGGCGCGTGGAAGAAGGGTTTCGACGCGGCAGCCTGACCTGCCTGGCGGACGGGCTGCATCGAGCATCCCGCCCGCATGTTTCCCCGGCGCGCCAGGCCGCGCGCCGTCACGCCGAAGCCCGTTGCGCGGCACCGGTGGCCGGCCCCGGTTGTGATCCCGCGGGCTTCATGTTAAAAAGCCCGTCCTTTCCGTTTTCGCGCCGGCCCTGCTGCGGCAACTTCCCATGACTTACTGCGCGATCGATTTCGGCACGTCCAATTCCGCCGTGGCGCTGCCCGACGGCGACGGCATGCGCCTCGCGCCCGTCGAGGGCGACCACCTGACGCTGCCCACCGCGATCTTCTTCAACAACGACGAAGAGACGGTCGAATACGGCCGTGCGGCGCTGGCTTCCTATATCGACGGTTTCGACGGCCGGCTGATGCGCTCGATGAAGAGCATCCTCGGCTCGCCGCTCGCGGAAACGACGACCGATCTCGGCGACGGCAGCGCGATCGCGTACACCGAAATCATCGCGCGCTTCCTGACGCACCTGAAGCGCAAGGCCGAAGCCCGCGCGGGCGCGCCGATCGGCCGTGCGGTGCTCGGCCGGCCGGTATTCTTCGTCGACGACGATCCGCGCGCCGACCGCCTCGCCCAGGACCAGCTCGAGGCCGCCGCGCGATCGGTCGGCTTCACGGACGTGCAATTCCAGTACGAACCGATCGCGGCCGCGTTCGACTACGAGTCGCGCCAGCAGGCGGAGCGCCTTGTGCTCGTCGCCGACATCGGCGGCGGCACGTCCGACTTCTCGCTGGTGCGCGTCGGGCCTGAACGGATGACGCGGCTCGAGCGCAAGGACGACGTGCTGGCCCACCACGGCGTGCACGTCGCGGGCACCGATTACGACCGGCGCGTCGAGCTGGCGGCGATCCTGCCCGCATTCGGCTACCGTTCGCTCGACCCCGAAGGTCGCGAGCTACCGAACAAGATCTACTTCGATCTCGCCACCTGGCACCTGATCAACACGGTCTACACGCCGAAGCGGCTCGGCGAGCTGAAGCTGATGAAGCACCTGTACCGGGAGGTGCAGCAGTACGACCGGCTCACGAGCGTGGTCGAGCAGCGGCTCGGGCATGCGCTGATGGCGCGTGCGGAAGAAGCGAAAATCGGCGTCGCGGCGGGCGGGGAGACGATGATCGACCTGAACGACGTGGAAGAGGATCTGCAGATCGCGTTCGATGCCGACCGGCTCGTCGACGCGAGCCGCGACGACACCGCACGCATCGTCGACGCCGCGCGCGAGACGGTGCGGCTGGCGGGCGTGGCGCCGCGCGATGTCGGCGCCCTGTATTTCACCGGCGGCTCGACGGGGCTCGCGTTCCTGTCGGGCGCGCTGGCGGGAGCGTTCCCGGATGCGCAACCGGTGTTCGGCGACCGCCTCGCGAGTGTCGCGACAGGTCTGGGCATTCACGCGCAGCGATTGTTCGGTTGAATGCGGGCGGCTGAAAGGCCGCCAAGCCGGTCGACCGGCGCCGAAAAACAAAAAGCCCCGCCGAAGCGGGGCTTTTTTTCACGAATTATCGCGCCAAGCTTAGACCGGACGGATGTTCGCAGCTTGCAGACCCTTCGGGCCCGTCTTCACTTCGAATTCAACCTTCTGGTTTTCTTGCAGCGTCTTGAAGCCTTCGACGCGGATTTCCGAGAAGTGCGCGAACAGATCGTCGCCGCCGCCTTCCGGGGTGATGAAGCCGAAGCCCTTTGCGTCATTGAACCACTTGACGGTACCGGTTGCCATGTTACTTGTTCCTAAAAAAATAAAACGGGGCCGAAGCCCATGGGGTGCGGAAAATCAAGGAAGGGGTAATAGGACCAACCGGAGTACCGTTGATGGGCGAACTACGAAAGAACCAATTCACTCGCCGCTTGAAATCCTGCGAAGTCCTTTATACGGCTTATCAACCGCGTGGTCAACCGTATTTCCATGGACTCAGGGTTATTGCGTATATCAGGTTTACAAAGCTTGCAAACGATGCGAATTTTTTGTAGGGGCCGAACGATTTTGGCGCCACGTTTGAGGTGCAACCGTTAAACTACGCGCCGCGTGGACGGGTTGCCCCGATCGGGTGACGCGTCCCCCCAAAATTGCGTGCGCGGTGCTGTCCGAGCCGATCCCGGACCGCGGGCCGACCATGCTTTTTGAGACACAGGAGAGGATGTGAAGAGTTCTATTCAACGGAACATCGGCCCGTTTGCATTGATGCTGACAGGGTTGGGTTCGATTATCGGCTCGGGCTGGCTGTTCGGCGCCTGGAAGGCCGCGAAGATTGCCGGTCCGGCGGCGATCTGCGCATGGATCATCGGCGCTGTGGTGATTCTCGCAATTGCACTGACTTACGCGGAATTGGGCGCGATGTTTCCTGAGTCGGGCGGCATGGTGCGCTACGCGCGCTACTCGCACGGTTCGCTGGTCGGTTTCATCAGTGCGTGGGCGAACTGGATCGCGATCGTATCCGTGATCCCGATCGAGGCCGAAGCGTCGATCCAGTACATGAGCACGTGGCCGTATCCGTGGGCGCACGCACTGTTCGTGAACGGCGAATTACAGACGCTCGGCCTGCTGTTGTCGGCCGTGCTGGTCGTCATCTACTTCATGCTGAACTACTGGGGCGTCAAGGCCTTCGCGCGGGCGAACACCGCGATCACGATCTTCAAGTTCCTGATCCCCGGCCTCACGATCCTCGGCCTGATGCTGACGAGCTTCCACTCGGAGAACCTCGGCACTGCATCCAATGCCAGCTTCGCGCCGTACGGCTGGTCGGCCGTGCTGACCGCGGTCGCGACGAGCGGCATCGTGTTCGCGTTCAACGGCTTCCAGAGCCCGGTGAACCTGGCCGGTGAAGCGCGCAACCCGTCGCGCAGCGTGCCGTTCGCGGTAATCACGTCGATCCTGCTCGCACTCGTGATCTATGTGCTGCTGCAAATGGCGTATATCGGCTCGGTGAATCCGGCCGACGTCGCGAAGGGCTGGGCGCACTTCAACTTCTCGTCGCCGTTCGCGGAACTCGCGATCGCGCTGAACCTGAACTGGCTCGCGATCCTGCTGTATGTCGACGCGTTCATCAGCCCGAGCGGCACCGGTACGACCTACATGGCGACGACCACCCGCATGATTTACGCGATGGAGCGCAACAACACGATGCCGAAGATGTTCGGCAACGTGCACCCGATCTACGGCGTGCCGCGCCAGGCGATGTGGTTCAACCTGCTCGTGTCGTTCATCTTCCTGTTCTTCTTCCGCGGCTGGAGCTCGCTCGCGGCAGTGATCTCGGTGGCGACGGTGATTTCGTACCTGACCGGCCCGATCAGCCTGATGGCGCTGCGCCGTTCGGCGACCGACATCGAGCGTCCGCTGTCGATTCCGCTGATGAAGCTGATCGCCCCGTTCGCATTCGTCTGCGCGTCGCTGATCCTGTACTGGGCGAAGTGGCCGCTGACGGGCGAGATCATCCTGCTGATGATCGTCGCGCTGCCGGTGTATTTCTACTTCCAGGCGAAGTCGGGCTGGACCGGCTGGGGCGCCGACCTGAAGGCCGCTTGGTGGCTGGTCGCGTACCTGCCGACGATGGCCGTGCTGTCGCTGATCGGCAGCAAGGAGTTCGGCGGCCACGGCGTGCTGCCGTACGGCTGGGACATGGTGGTCGTCGCGGCGATCTCGCTGGTGTTCTACTTCTGGGGCGTGAATACCGGCTACCGGACCCAGTATCTCGACGAGCGTGAATCGCACGACGAGATCCTCGAGGGGGTCGGTGCCTGACGCGTGACCTGTCGCCGGATTCGGCGGCGGCAGCAAGCAGCGTAAAAAACCCGCCCGAGCGATGCTCGGGCGGGTTTTTTGTTGGGCGGTCGGCGGCTGCCGCGCGACCGCTCAGGCGGTCGTGCTGGCGAACACGTAGTTCGTCATCGCAAGCACGCGCTGGTACGTGCCGAGTGACTGGATGCCGAGCTGGTAGTCGTCGTCCGCCGCGCCGAGTGCCGTGAACACCGGCAGCAGATGCTCGTCGGTCGGATGCATCAGCGCCGCGTGCGGCGCCTGCCGGCGGTAGTCGAGCAGCGCGTCGACGTCGCGCGCGGCCAGCTTCGCCTCGAACCAGTCGGTGAATTCCGCGACACTCGGATCCACATCCTCGGGGGCGGCACCGAAATCGGCGGCGCGCAGGTTGTGCGTGATCTGGCCCGAGCCGATCACCATCACGCCTTCGTCGCGCAGCGGTCGCAGCGCGCGGCCGAGTGCGAAGTGGTGGGCGGCATCCGCGCGCGGCTGGATCGACAGCTGCGCCACCGGCACGTCGGCTTCCGGGAACATCAGCAGCATCGGCACCCACGCGCCGTGGTCGAGGCCGTGCTCGGTCGTCGCGGTCTCGATGCCGGCCGCATTCAGCAGCCCGGCCGCGCGTTCGGCGACGTCGGGCGCGCCGGGCGCCGGGTAGCGGATGTCGTACAGCGCCTGCGGGAAGCCGTAGAAGTCGTGGATCGTTTCCGGATGCGCGGCAATGCTGGCGACGGGGCGCTGCGTGCCCCAGTGCGCGGACAGCATCAGCACCGCGCGCGGGCGCGGCAATTCGGCGGCGAGATGCGTGAATGCGCCGGACGGCAGCGTCGGGTCGATCGGCAGCGTCGGAGCGCCGTGGGACAGGTAGAGCGAAGGCAAGCGGTTCATGGTGGTGGCCTGCAAAGGGATTTGCCTGTGACTATAGGCGCGCACCGGATATTGATAAATTCGCGATCAGGAATTTGATTGACGCTTGTTTGTTGATAATGCGGGCGACGCCATGCGCATTGCGGCAGCTGGATGCTGTATGCGTGAAATTGAATGAATTTCGGTGGAGATAAGTGCAGATGCGTGACGAAGGGATCGCCCGGCGTGCGCTTACTGCGCGTGCCGGATGCCGGCCCACGGCGTCGTCAGCGGTGCGCTGAGCGCGAACAGGTCGAGCACGCGCGTGACGGTCTGGTCGACGAGTTCCTCGATCGTCTTCGGCATCGCGTAGAACGCGGGCAGCGGCGGGAAGACGATGCCGCCCATTTCGGTGACGGCCGTCATGTTGCGCAGATGCGCGAGGTTGAACGGCGTTTCGCGCACCATCAGCACGAGGCGGCGGCGTTCCTTCAACGTGACGTCGGCTGCGCGCGTGATCAGGTTGTCGGACAGCCCGTGTGCGACGCTCGCGAGCGTCTTCATCGAGCAGGGCGCGATCACCATCCCGTCGGTCGCGAACGACCCCGATGCGATCGTCGCGCCGACGTCGCGCACCGAATGCACGACGTCCGCACGGCTTTCGACATCCGCCTTCGACAGCTTCAGTTCGTGCTGGATGTTGAGCCAGCCGGCGTTCGAAATCAGCAGGTGCGTTTCGACGCCGCCGGCGGCGCGCAGCAGGTCGAGCAGCCGTACGCCGTAGATCGCGCCGGTGGCGCCGGTGATCGCGACGATCAGCCGGCGTGGCGGCGCGCTGGGAGATGCCATCGAAAGGAGGGGCGTATTACGCGGCGGCGAACAGTTGCTGCAGTTCGCCCGACTGGTACATCTCCATCATGATGTCCGAGCCGCCGATGAATTCGCCCTTCACGTAGAGCTGCGGGATGGTCGGCCAGTTCGAGAATGCCTTGATGCCCTGGCGGATCTCGTCGTCTTCGAGGACGTTGACCGTCTTGAACTGGTCGACGCCGCAGGCCTTCAGCACCTGGATGGCGCGGCCCGAAAAGCCGCACATCGGGAATTGCGCGTTGCCCTTCATGAAGAGCACGACCTGGTTTTCGTCGACGATTTGCTTGATACGTTGTTGGGTGTCCATGACTGACCTTGCGTTTGCGGGGCGTTAGATCGAAATGATAGCGGATTTCAACCGGGCGGGCCGGGCATCAGCCCGGCAGGCGGCCGCCGGTCGTGCGTTCGATGGCGGCCAGATCGGCGAGCGATTCGACCGCGACGAAGCCGTGCGAGGCGAGCACCGCGCGCACGGCCTCGGCCTGGTCGTAGCCATGCTCGATCCAGAGCGTGCCGCCCGGTTTCAGATAAGAGCCGGCGCCCGCGACGATCGTGCGGATCGCGCTGAGGCCGTCGGCATCGTCGGTGAGCGCGCCGCGCGGCTCGAAACGCAGGTCGCCTTGCTCGAGGTGCGGATCGTGCTGCGCGATGTAAGGCGGGTTGCTGACGATCGCGTCGAATGCGAGTGCCGGATCGAGCGCCGCATACCAGTCGCTCGCCAGCCAGTGCAGTGGCCCGCCGGGGCGGCGCGCGTCGAGCAGCTTGCCGGCGTTGCGTTGCGCCACTTCGAGTGCGGCCGGCGAACGGTCGAGCGCCCACACGCGCGCATCGGGACGTTCGGCGGCGATCGATACGGCGATCGCGCCGCTGCCCGTGCCGAGATCGAGCACGGCCGGATGCGGCAGCCCGTCGATCGCATCGAGTGCGGCTTCGACGAGCAGTTCGGTTTCGGGGCGCGGAATCAGCACGTCGGGCGTCACGTCGAACGGCCGGCCGAAGAATTCGCGCATCCCGACGAGCTGTGCAACGGGCTCGCCGGCCAGGCGGCGCGCCTCGAGCGCGCGGTAGCGTTCGACCGCGGCCATGTCGAGCGGCGCGTCGCCGCGGGTGATCAGTTGCGTGCGGGTCCAGCCGAGCGCGTGCGCGAGCAACACGCGCGCATCGACCGCGTCGAGCGGCGACGCGCGCAGCAGTTCGTCGGCGGTGGTGTCGGGCATCGCGGCCTCAGTCGGCATCGCCGAGCGACGCGAGCAGTTCGGCCTGGTGTTCGCTGACCAGCGCGCTGATCAGTTCGTCGAGGTCGCCGTCCATGAGCGCTTCGAGCCGGTACAGCGTCAGGTTGATCCGGTGGTCGGTCATCCGGCCCTGCGGGAAGTTGTACGTGCGGATCCGCTCCGAGCGGTCACCGGAGCCGATCAGGCTCTTGCGTGTAGCGGCTTCCTTCGCGTGCTGCTCGTGATACTGCTTGTCCTTGATGCGCGCGGCGAGCACCTTCAGTGCGCGATCCTTGTTCTTGTGCTGCGAACGGTCGTCCTGGCACTCGACGACGATCCCGGTCGGGATGTGCGTGACGCGCACCGCCGAATCGGTCTTGTTGATGTGCTGGCCGCCCGCGCCGGACGCGCGGAACGTGTCGATCCGCAGGTCGGCCGGATTGATCTCGACCTCGCCGATTTCGTCGGCTTCCGGCATCACCGCGACCGTGCACGCGGACGTGTGGATGCGCCCCTGCGTTTCGGTGGCCGGTACGCGCTGCACGCGATGGCCGCCCGATTCGAACTTCAGGCGCGAATACGCGCCCTGGCCCGCGATCCGCACGATCACTTCCTTGTAGCCGCCGAGATCCGACGCGCTTTCCGACATCATTTCGACCTGCCAGCGCTGGCGTTCCGCGAAGCGCAGGTACATGCGCAGCAGGTCGCCCGCGAACAGCGCCGATTCGTCGCCGCCCGTGCCAGCACGGATTTCGAGGAAGATGTTGCGGTCGTCGTTCGGATCCTTCGGCAGCAGCATCTTCTGCAGCTCGGTCTCGAGGCGGGCCATGCTCTCGCGTGCGCTGCGGATTTCGTCTTCCGCGAAGTCGCGCATCGACAGATCGCCGAGCAGTTCCTGTGCAGCCGTCTCGTCGCTGCGCGACTGGCGCCACAGCGCGTACTGTTCGACCACCGGGCCGAGTTCCGCATGTTCACGCGTGAGCTTGCGGTACTGGTCGAGGTCGGCCGTGACGTTTTCGCGGCTCAGCAGGTCGTTCAGTTCGGCCAGCCGTGTGGACAGCTGGTCGAGCTTGCGTTGCATGCTCGTCTTCATGGTGTGGAGCGGCGCTCCCGGGCAAGGGGTATTCGGAAAGGATAGGTCGGCGCGCGGCCGGTGGCAGGGCGATCGGCCGGCGCTAGTGGCCGGACTGGTCGTTCGAGCGCGGTGCGTGCTGGTAGAAGCCGCGCATCAGGTCGATCAGCGAATCGCGATCGGCGCCGTTCACGCGGTTGAGCGCGCTCGTCGGGCCGTGGATCAGCTTGTTGGTCAGCGCCTGCGACAGCGCTTCGAGCACGGCGGCCGGATCGTCGCCGCGCGCGAGCAGCTTCTGCGCCTTGTCGACTTCGGCCCGGCGCAGCGCGTCGGCCTGCGTATGCATGTGACGAATCACCGGCACGACGCTGCGCGTGTCGAGCCATTGCATGAAATTCTGCACGCGCGTTTCGATGATCGTTTCGGCCTGCGCGACTGCAGCCTGACGCGATGCATTGCCTTCTCGCACGATCGCGCCGAGATCGTCGACGGTGTAGAGGAACACGTCCTTCAACTTGCCGACTTCGGGCTCGATGTCGCGCGGCACCGCGAGGTCGACCATGAAGATCGGCCGGTGGCGGCGTGCCTTCACCGCGCGCTCGACTGCGCCGAGGCCGATGATCGGCAGCGTCGACGCCGTGCACGACACGATGATGTCGAATTCGTGCATGCGGGTCGGCAGATCCGCGAGCGGCATCGCACGGCCGTTGAAGCGTTCGGCGAGCCGCTGGCCGCGTTCGGCCGTACGGTTCGCGACGACGAGTTCGCGCGGGCCTTGCGCGGCGAAGTGCGTCGCACACAGTTCGATCATCTCGCCGGCGCCGATGAACAGCACTCGCTGATCCGACACCTTTTCGAAGATCCGTTGCGCGAGGCGCACCGCGGCGGCGGCCATCGACACCGACTGCGTGCCGATTTCGGTCGTGCCGCGCACTTCCTTCGCTACCGCGAAGGTGCGCTGGAACAGCTGGTTCAGATAGGTGCCGAGTGCGCCGGCTTCCGTCGCGGTGCGGACGGCGTCCTTCATCTGGCCCAGGATCTGGGTTTCGCCGAGCACCATCGAATCGAGGCCGGATGCGACGCGGAATGCGTGCCGGACCGCTTCCGACTGCGGCAGCGCATAGACGTGCGGCGCGAGTTCGTCGACCGGGATCCGGTGATACTCCGACAGCCAGCGGATCGCGCCTTCGCGTGCCGCACGATCGTCGGTTGCGCAATACAGTTCGGTGCGATTGCAGGTGGAGAGGATCGCCGCTTCGGGCGTATTGGGCGCCTGGGGGCCGAGAAACAGGTTCTTGAACGTGACGAGAGCCGGCTTGATCTGCTCGAGCGGAAACGCCACGCGTTCGCGCAGGGCGACAGGCGCAGTGTGGTGATTGATTCCGATCGTGAGGAGTTGCATATCGAGGGCTATCGTTTAGCCTCATATTATAGCGTTTCAGCGATTTCCTCACTCGCCGCATACCGGGCATCAGCGTGCCGGGGCCGGGAATTTGGGGGCTCGATCGGCACGCGGTCGAGCTGATAGCCGTAGCCGTAAAGCGGCAGCAGCCGGTAGCCGCGCTCCGGAAGCAGCTGCAGTTTGCTGCGCAGCCGGGACGCGTGGGTATCGAGCGTGCGCGACTTCATGTCGCGGCGGCGCGCCCACACCGTTTCGAGGATATGGGCGCGCGACACCGGCCGCGACAGGTTCGTGAACAGCAGCTGCGCGAACCGGAACTCCTTCGGCGTGAGTGAAACGATTGCGTCACCGAAGCGAACAAGGCAGTGCGTGGCGTCGAAAGCGTATTCGCCGTACATTTCGCGCGAGCGGGTGGGTGCCCGGCGCACGCCGGCGCGCCGGCTCAGCGCGTTGACGCGCGCGAGCATCTCGGGCCCGCTCACGGGGCGCACGAGGCAATCGTCGGCGCCCGCATGCAGGCACGACACGATTTCGCTTTCGCGCGGCAACTGCATCACGGCGATGGCCGGCAGGCCGGGCAGGATGGCCTGCGCGCGCGGAATGACTTCCTCGGCCGGCTGGTCGCCGGCCCAATGGCCGGTGATCAGCATGTCGCAGGTGTCGGTGGCGAGCCACTCGAAGAACGCCGCACTGGACGGAAACGCGTGGCACACGTGACCGCCTGCGAAGAGCAGGCGGTTCAGGAGCGCGGCATGGCGCGCTTCCGGATCGATCAGAGCGATTCGCATGAGAATTTCTTCAATACGGCAGCCGGCGCGCGCTTGCCATAACGTCGAGTCGGCCCCTACACTCGAATGTTGGCGGCACCCGGCTGGTCTCGGGTTCGATGGATGAATCGATGCTAGCCGCTGGCAACGTTCACGCCTATGGGACGAATCTGAATTTATAGAAGGCGTCGAATGAACTGGTTTGGAATCCTTGTCCTGGGAGCGGCCGTCGGGCTGTTCGGCCGATGGCTGCATCCGATGCGGCGCACGGGCCGGCCGGCGTGGTGGATCGCGGTGCTCGCCGGCATCGTCGGCGCGGGTGCGGCCCGCATGGCCGGCAATCTCTCGGGACTGTTTTACGATGGCGAGACGCTCGAATGGCCGGTCTGCACCGGTGTCGCGTTCCTCGTCGTAGCCGTGACGGTTACGCTGTCGGCCCGTCGCTGAATGTTCTCAGGTGAAATCATGAATGCCCGTCTTCCCGAAGTCTCGCCGGTGCCGGCCCGCCTCGCGCTGCTGCGTGGCGCCATGGCCCGCGAGGACCTGGCCGCCTATCTCGTGCCGTCCGCCGATCCCCATCTGTCCGAGTACCTGCCGGAGCGCTGGCAGGCCCGTCGCTGGCTGTCCGGCTTCACGGGCTCGGTCGGCACGCTGGTCGTGACCGCGGATTTCGCGGGGTTGTGGGTCGACAGCCGCTACTGGGTGCAGGCCGATGCCGAACTGGCCGGCACGGGCGTGCAACTGATGAAGATGACGGGCGGGCAGCAGAGCGCGCCGCACGTCGACTGGCTCGCGCAGAACGTGGCGGCAGGGGCGACGGTCGGCGTCGACGGTGCCGTGCTCGGCGTCGCAGCCGCACGCGGGCTGACGGGTGCGCTGAATGCACGCGGCATCGCGCTGCGCACCGATCTCGACCTGCTCGACGCGATCTGGCCCGAGCGGCCGGGCCTCCCCGGCGACAAGGTGTTCGAGCACGCGGCGCCGCAGGCCGATACGACGCGCGCGAGCAAGCTGGCGGAAGTGCGCCGCGCGATGCGCGCGCAGGGTGCGCAATGGCATTTCGTCTCGACGCTTGACGACCTCGCATGGCTGTTCAACCTGCGCGGCGCCGACGTCAACTTCAATCCCGTATTCGTTGCGCACGCAATGATCGGCGCCGATCGCGCGACGCTGTTCGTCGCCGACGGCAAGGTGTCGCCGGCGCTGGCCGCGTCGCTCGCGAAGGATGGCGTCGACGTTCGCGCCTACGACGCCGCGCGCGCCGCGCTCGCGTCGCTGCCTGACGGCGCGACGCTGCTGATCGACCCGCGCCGCGTGACGTTCGGCACGCTCGAGGCTGTGCCCGCCGGCGTGAAGCTCGTCGAGGCCGTGAATCCGTCGACGTTCGCGAAGTCGCGCAAGACGTCCGCCGAGATCGAGCACGTGCGCGTGACGATGGAACACGACGGCGCCGCGCTCGCGGAATTCTTCACGTGGTTCGAGCAGGCGGTGAACCGCGAGACGATCACCGAGCTGACGATCGAGGAAAAGCTCACGGCCGCACGCGCCCGGCGCCCCGGCTACGTGTCGGCGAGCTTCGCGACGATTGCGGGCTTCAATGCGAACGGCGCGATGCCGCACTACCACGCGACGCCGGCGTCGCACGCGACGATCGCCGGCGACGGCCTGCTGCTGATCGATTCGGGCGGCCAGTACGTGACGGGCACGACCGACATCACGCGCGTCGTGCCGGTCGGCACCGTCAGCGACCTGCAGCGGCGCGACTTCACGATCGTGCTGAAGTCGATGATGGCGCTGTCGCGTGCCCGCTTCCCGCGCGGTATCCGCTCGCCGATGCTCGACGCGATCGCGCGCGCACCGATGTGGGCGGCCGGGCTCGACTACGGCCACGGCACGGGGCATGGCGTCGGCTACTTCCTGAACGTGCACGAAGGCCCGCAGGTGATCTCGCACTACGCGCCGGCCGAGCCGCACACGGCGATGGAAGAGGGCATGATCACGTCGATCGAGCCGGGCGTGTACCGTCCCGGCCAGTGGGGCATCCGGATCGAGAACCTGGTCGTGAACCGCGCGGCCGGACAGACGGAATTCGGCGATTTCCTCGCATTCGAGACGCTGACGCTGTGCCCGATCGACACGCGCTGCGTGCTGATCGAGATGCTGCACGACGACGAGCGCGCATGGCTGAACACGTATCACGCGACCGTGCGCGAGCGTGTCGGCCGGCACCTGAGCGGCGATGCCAAGGCATGGCTCGACATGCGCACGCAGCCGATCTGACACAACACGCGATAACGGCCGGACCACGGCCGAACGACACAACCGAGGGCAGGCAATGGCGGACACCGCAGTGATCGTGGTCGACATGCAGCGCGGGCTGGTGGAGCGGGCGCAGCCCGCTTACCGGCTCGACGACGTGGTATCGGGCATCAACCGGCTGACGGCGGCGGCGCGTGCGGCGAACGCGCCCGTGTGCTTCGTGCAGCACGACGGCGATGCGGACGACGACATCGTGCCCGGCACGCCGGGCTGGGAGCTGCATGCGGGGCTGGTCGTCGGGAACGACGACTGGCGCGTGCGCAAGCAGGTGAGCGATTCGTTTCACGACACGCCGCTCGCGGCGCAGCTCGACCGCCACGGCATCCGTTCGGTGCTGATCTGCGGCTATGCGACCGAGTTCTGCGTCGATTCGGCCGCGCGCCGCGCGGCGCTGCTCGGCTATCGGACGACGGTCGTGTCCGACCTGCACACGACGAACGAGCGCACGCACCTGCCGGCCGCGCAGATCGTCGCGCACCATCACTTCGTATGGCAAAACAATTCGCTGTCGGGCAACCCGGTGACGCTGCGTCCGCTCGCGGACGTTCTTTCGACGGAGTTCGCATGACGATCAAGGCCGTGGTGTTCGATTTCGGCGGCGTGCTGATCGACTGGAGCCCCGAGTATCTTTACCGGGAGTTGATTCCCGACGACACGGAGCGTCGCTGGTTTCTCACGCACGTGTGCGCGATGGACTGGGTGATCCGCCAGGACGGCGGGCAGACGATCGAGGAAGGCACGGCCGAGCTTGTCGCGAAGTTCCCGGAGCACGAGGCACTGATCCGCCCGTTCTACGCGCGCTGGCACGAGATGATCGGCGGGGTGCTCGACGAAGGCGCCGCACTTGTCGACCGGCTCGACGCGCAGGGGATGCCGCTGTTCGGGCTGACGAACTGGTCCGCGCAGACGTTTCCGTATGCGTGGGACAACTTCCCGGTGCTGCGGCGTTTCAAGGAGATCGTCGTGTCGGGGCGTGTGAAGCTCGTGAAGCCCGATCCGGCGATCTATCGCGAGATGCATGCGCGGATCGAGCCGCACCTGCCGGGCATCGCACCGCACGAACTCGTGTTCATCGACGACAACGCGAAGAACGCCGCGGCCGCGACGGCGCTCGGCTGGCACGGCATTCATCACACGAGCGCGGCAGCGACCGAAGCACGCCTGCGTGAACTGGGCGCGCTGGTGTAAGCGGCGGGGACGCAACGCGGGATAAAAAAAGCGGGCCGTGAGCCCGCTTCTTCGTTGTGCCGTTCCGGAAGCGGCCCGCTTCGGCACCGGCCCCGCGTGATCGCAGCGCCGGCCACCCGGGCCGAGCCGGTCAGCGGCTGATCGGCTTGTAGCGCAGACGCTTCGGCTTCGCGGCTTCCTCGCCGAGGCGTGCACGCTTGTCGGCTTCGTACTCCTGGTAGTTGCCGTCGAAGAACGTGACCTGCGAATCGCCTTCGAACGCGAGGATGTGCGTCGCGATCCGGTCGAGGAACCAGCGATCGTGCGAGATCACCATCACCGAGCCCGCGAATTCGAGCAGCGCGTCTTCCAGCGCGCGCAGCGTTTCGACGTCGAGGTCGTTCGACGGTTCGTCCAGCAGCAGCACGTTGCCGCCCGAGATCAGCGTCTTCGCGAGGTGCAGGCGGCCGCGTTCACCGCCGGACAGGTTGCCGACGATCTTCTGCTGGTCGCCGCCCTTGAAGTTGAAGCGGCCGATGTACGCACGCGACGGCGTTTCGTACTTGCCCACCGTCAGCACGTCGGCGCCGCCCGAGATTTCCTCGAACACCGTTTTCGACCCGTCGAGCGCGTCGCGGCTCTGGTCGACGTACGCGAGCTTCACGGTCGGGCCCATCACGACTTCGCCCGAATCCGGCTGTTCCTTGCCGGTCAGCATCTTGAACAGTGTCGACTTGCCGGCGCCGTTCGGGCCGATGATGCCGACGATCGCGCCGGCCGGGATCTTGAAGCTCAGATTGTCGATCAGCAGGCGGTCGCCGAACGACTTGCTGACGTTCTTGAACTCGATCACTTCATTGCCGAGGCGTTCGCCGGCCGGAATGAAGATTTCCTGCGTTTCGTTGCGCTTCTGGTATTCCTGGCTGCTCAGCTCCTCGAAGCGCGCGATACGCGCCTTCGACTTCGCCTGGCGGCCCTTCGGGTTCTGGCGCACCCACTCCAGTTCCTTCTTGATCGCCTTCTGGCGTGCCGATTCCGACGCTTCTTCCTGCTTCAGGCGCTCTTCCTTCTGGTCGAGCCAGCTGCTGTAGTTGCCCTTCCACGGAATGCCGTGGCCACGGTCGAGTTCGAGAATCCACTCGGCTGCGTTGTCGAGGAAGTAGCGATCGTGGGTGACCGCGACGACGGTGCCCGGGAAGCGCACCAGGAACTGCTCGAGCCAGTCGACCGATTCCGCGTCGAGGTGGTTGGTCGGTTCGTCGAGCAGCAGCATGTCGGGTTTTTCGAGCAGCAGCTTGCACAGCGCGACGCGGCGCTTTTCACCGCCCGACAGGTGTTCGATCTTGGCGTCCCACGCCGGCAGGCGCAGCGCGTCGGCGGCCACTTCGAGCTGCTGCTCGGGGCTGCCGCCGTCGCTCGACGCGAGGATCGCCTCGTACTTCGCCTGCTCGGCTGCGAGCGCGTCGAAGTCGGCGTCCGGCTCGGCGTACGCCGCGTAGATTTCCTCGAGTTTCTTGTTGGCCTGGAACAGGTCGCCGAGGCCTTCCTCGACGGCTTCGCGCACCGTCTTCGTCGGGTCGAGCTGCGGTTCCTGCGGCAGGTAGCCGATGTTCAGGTTCGGCATCGGCGTGGCTTCGCCTTCGATGTCCTTGTCGACGCCCGCCATGATGCGGATCAGCGTCGACTTGCCCGAGCCGTTCAGGCCGAGCACGCCGATCTTCGCGCCGGGAAAGAACGACAGCGAGATGTCCTTCAGGATCTGGCGCTTGGGCGGCACGATCTTGCCGACCCGGTTCATCGTGAAAACGTATTGGGCCATTTCGGTGTGAAATTCAGAAGTGGTTGAGACTGCCGCGCAGCGCGCGGGCGTGGCGGCGTCGGGTGATTCGGTACGGAGCGTGCCGCGCAGGGCGCGGCGGCGTCGCCGCGTGTCGGCGGCGCGAGCGGCTATTGTACTTCGCCGCCGAGTGTCGCTGACAGCGGCGGGTGGCTGCAGCGGTCCGGATTGGCCATTCGGTCGAGGCTACAACCACGCGGCGACGCCGCCGTGCCCCGAGCACGTGCCGCGCCGGTGACGGCTGAAGCTGTAGGTGCCGTCGCGGCAGCGCGCGCTCGCGCCGTCGGGCACGCGGCCCGATTTCGAATGCGCGGGGGCGTGCACGGTTTCGCCGTCGCGGTTGCGATACGTGTCGTGTCGGTCGAGATCGGCTTCGTTGCCGTAGCCGGTCGGTGCGCGGTAGGCATACGCGGAAGGCGTTAATGCGGCACATGCAATGACGAGTGCGGCGGACAGCGTCGCGATGCGTGTCGCGCGGCGGAGCAGGGCAGGCATGGTCTCTCTCGGTCTGTTGTTATCGGTTTCGGGCCGCATGTTAGCCGATCGGCAGAAGAAGCGCGCCGTGAGGGAGGGCGCTACGCCGCGCCGGACATCGATGCCGCGCCGTCGGCCAGTGCGGCGTCGAGGATCCATCGGCGGAATGCCGCGACCTTAGGCCGTTCCGCGTGATGCGGCGGATAGACGAGGTAGTACGCGAAATCGTCGAGCCACGCGACGTCGGCGAGCTGCACGAGCCGGCCGCTTGCCAGCTCGCCGCGCACCATCGCGGCCGGCAGCAGCCCGGCGCCCTGGCCGGCGACGATCGCCTGCAGCAACAGGCCCGAGTCGTCGAACGCGGGGCCGCGCGGCGGCCCGAAATCGTCGATCCGCTGCGCGCCGAACCAGATATGCCAGCCCTTGCGCTCGGCGTCGTGCAACTGAGGCCAGCCGACGAGCTCGGCCGGCGTCGCCGGCATGCCGAGCCGCGCGACGAGTTCGGGCGACGCGAGCGCGACGATTTCCACCGTCAGCAGGCGCTCGCTGCACAGCCCGATGTAGCGCCCGAGGCCATGACGGATCGCGACATCGACGCCGTCGCGCGAGAAATCCGCCAATGCGTGGCTCGTGACGACCTGCAGGTCGACGTCCGGGCACGCCTCGCGGAATTGCGCGAGGCGCGGGACGAGCCACGCGGATGCGAAAAATGGCGTGACGCTCACCGTCAGCACGCCGCTGTCGGCGGCGCCCGACACACGCTGCGACGCATCGGCGATCTGCCGGAACGCGTTGCGCACCGGCGGCAGGTAGTCGCGGCCGGCGGCCGTGAGCAGGATGCCGCGGTTGACGCGCTCGAACAGTTGTACGCCGAGATGCGTCTCGAGCGTGCGGATCATCTGGCTTACCGCGCCGGGCGTGACCGACAGCTCCTCGGCAGCCGCCTTCACCGACAGGTGGCGGGCGGCCGCTTCGAATGCGCGCAGCGGGTTCAGAGGCGGCAAGCGGGAACGATTCATTCAGTTTTTCTAAATCGAAAGTCCGACGAAATATCGTTTGAGACGATGCATGTGCACGAGTACCGTTGACGTATCGGATCGCATGCTTCGCGACTGCCTGTCGGCGGCCGGTGCGATCAACATAGTTCAACTATATCCATGAGGCAATCCGGACGCCGACCGGCGGCCGGTGGAACCTGAGAGGAGCATCGTCATGAACCGCCCGGGCGCATCGCGCCTTTTCTACGGCTGGTACGTGGTTGCGGCCGCGTTCGCCGTTACGTTCGTCGGTTTCGGCAGCGCCTATACGTTCAGCGCGTTCGTCGAGTCGCTGCAGCGGGATTTCGCCGCATCGCGCGGGCAGATCTCGCTCGTGTTTTCGCTCGCCGGCTTCCTGTATTTCGGCTTCGGGATCGTCAGCGGGCCGCTGGCCGACCGCTTCGGCTCGCGGCGGCTGGCCGTCGCCGGGATGCTGCTGACGGGCATCGGGCTCGCGGCTGCCGGCGTCGCGCATACGCTGGTGCAGGTTTATGTCGCGTACGGGCTCGGTGTCGGGCTCGGCGTCGGCTGCGCGTACGTGCCGGCCGTCGGCGCCGTGCAGCGCTGGTTCGTGCGCCGGCGCGGCTTCGCGTCGGGGCTCGCGGTCGCCGGGATCGGCGTCGGTACGCTGGTGATGCCGCCGCTCGCGTCCGCGCTGATCGCGCATGTCGGCTGGCGCGGCGCGTATATCACGCTGGCCGTGATCGCGGTCGTGATCGGCGCGGGGATGGCGTTGCTGATCGAGAACGATCCGCGTGGGCGAGGGCTGCTGCCGGATGGGGAGGCGGCGCATGAGCCCGTCGAGGGCGGCGGCGCGAAAGCTGCCGTGCGCGATGCGGCGGCGTCGGTGTCCAGTGCAGCCGCGAGTCGCAAGCCGGCTGCCGGCGCGACGGTGCGCGAAGCCGTCACGTCGCGCTCGTTCGCGAGTCTCTACGCGGCATGCCTCATCTGCTCGTTCGGCGTGTTCGTCCCGTTCGTTCATCTCGTGCCGTACGCGCTCGACCATGGCGTCTCGTCATCGACGGCCGTGCTGCTGCTCGGTGCGATCGGCGTCGGCAGTACGGCCGGCCGTTTCTTCCTCGGCGGCCTCGCCGACCGCTTCGGCCGCCGCACATCGCTGCTCGCGATGTTCGCGGGCATGGCCGTTGCGCTCGTCGCGTGGGCCGGCGCCGGCACCGTCGCGACGCTTGCCGCGTTCGCACTCGTGTTCGGCGTGTTTTATGGCGGCTGGGTCGCCGTGCTGCCGGCAGTCGTGATGGACTACTTCGGCGGCCGCAACGTGAGCGGGATCATCGGCGTGCTTTATACGAGCGTCGCATTCGGCACGCTGATCGGGCCGACCGCAGCCGGCTTCATCTACGACGCGGGCGGCGGCTATCTCGTGCCGATCCTGGTCAGTGCCGCTGCAAATGCGATCGCGTTCGCAATCGTCGCGACGACAGGGCGTGCGTCGACGGCCGCACGCGCGGTGCGCGGATAGGCGCGTTTCGGCCGACGCACCATCGCGAATTCCGGTAGGGTGGCCGGATCGTGAACCGAAGGCAGGTAGCCGGGAGGCACCGTGACATTCGATGAAGTCCGGCAGATTGCACTGGCGTGGCGCGGCGTCGAGGAGGGCACGTCATACGGCACGCCCGCACTCAAGGTGAAGGGCAAGATGCTCGCGCGGCTGCGCGAGGACGGCGACACGCTCGTCGTGAAAGGTGTCGGCCCCGACGAGCGCGCGTGGCTGATCGAATCGGAACCTGACGTGTATTACGTGACGGATCACTACGTCGGCTGGCCGATCGTGCTGGTGCGGCTGTCGGCGGCCCATCCGGACGCCGTGAAAAACCTGCTTCTGCGAGAATGGCAGGCCGTGGTCCCCGCCAAATGGCGCGACGAGATGGCGAACGGCACGCGCTGACGCGCCGCCGGTTGCGACTGGCTGATCCGATGTTGCCGGAGGCTTTCGGCGCGTTCGCGAGTCGCCACGAACGGTACAAGCGTTGCATCGATCGCTGTCGATGCAACAAGTGGTTCCATCGAAATTCTTCAATTGGTTCTTAGTGAAGAACCGTTTGATGCTTACACTCCTTCGCTTCGAAGGCAGCTGACGAAAGCCGACGGACAGGGCGCACGCGATGCGCCGGCGCCCTGCGCGCCGCATCGCACCCGCAGCTTCGCAGACTGCGTCGCGCACTGTTCCGGAACGGCCCCCGGTCCGACTGCGCGCCTGCCACCCATGCAGGCGCCGAATCCGGCCCGGCTCAAGAACCACAATCCCCCGTGCTGCCTTCACGCGATACCCGGCCATACCGGAACCGTTTTTTGGAGAGAGACAGATGAGTGGAAGCAACACAGGCCTCGGTACGGGCCTGAAGCAGCGGCACGTGACGATGATGTCGATTGCCGGCGTGATCGGCGCGGGCCTGTTCGTCGGCTCCGGCCACGCCATCGCGGAAGCCGGCCCGGCGTCGATCCTCGCGTATGCGATCGCGGGGGTGCTGGTCGTGCTCGTGATGCGCATGCTCGGCGAGATGGCAGTCGCCCATCCGGACAGCGGTTCGTTCTCCACCTATGCCGATCGCGCGATCGGCCACTGGGCCGGTTTCTCGATCGGCTGGCTGTACTGGTGGTTCTGGGTGCTGGTGATTCCGATCGAGGCGACCGCCGCCGCGACCATTCTCAATGCATGGTTCCCCGGCGTTGCAACCTGGATCTTCGCGCTCGGCATCACGCTGGTGCTGACGGTCACCAATCTCTTCTCGGTCAAGAACTACGGCGAATTCGAATTCTGGTTCGCGCTGATCAAGGTCGTCGCGATCGTCGTGTTCCTGTGCATCGGCGGCGCGGCGATCGTGGGCATCATCCCGGCGCCGGCCGTATCGGGCGTGTCGAACCTGTTCGTGCATGACGGCTTCATGCCGCACGGCGCCGGCGCCGTGCTCGCGGCGATGCTGACGACGATGTTCTCGTTCCTCGGCACCGAGATCGTGACGATCGCGGCCGCCGAATCGGACAACCCGCAACGCCAGATCGTGCGCGCGACGAATTCGGTGATCTGGCGTATCACGCTGTTCTATCTCGGCTCGATTCTCGTCGTCGCGGCCATCGTGCCGTGGAACGACCCGCTGCTGCCGAAGCACGGCTCGTATCAGCGCGCGATGGAGCTGATCGGCATCCCGAACGCGAAGGCGATCATCGACGTGATCGTGCTCGTGTCGGTCGCAAGCTGCCTGAATTCGGCGCTGTACACCGCGTCGCGGATGCTGTTCTCGCTGTCCAAGCGCAAGGATGCGCCCGCGTTCCTGCATCGCACCGATTCGACCGGCACGCCGCGCGCGGCCGTGCTCGCGTCGACCGCGTTCGGTTTCGTGACCGTGATCGCGAACTACCTGATGCCGGAGCAGGTGTTCGGCTTCCTGCTGGCGACGTCGGGTGCGATCGCGCTGCTCGTGTATCTCGTGATCGCGATCTCGCAGCTGCGGATGCGCAAGACGCTCGAATCGAGCGGCGCGGACCTGACGCTGCGGATGTGGTTGTTCCCGTGGCTCACGTGGGCAGTGATCCTGTTCATCTGCGGCACGCTGACCGTGATGCTCGTGAGCGAGGATCACCGGATGGAAGTGGGTGCGACGGCCGTGCTGGCGCTGATCGTGCTGCTGGCGTCGTGGCTGAACAAGCGTGGCCGCGATGCGCAGGCGAGTGAAGGGCGGCGCGTGTCGGCGATGTGATGAACTTAACGTGGCAGCGGGGCGCGAAGCCCCGGTCATGAAAATGGCCCGAGCGGTGATTGCCGGTCGGGCCGTTTGTCTTTTTGCGCGACTGACCTCATGTCCATTTGCGCTCGCATCCTCAGGATGGGTTCCGATCTCGAGTCGCCGACAGTTTCTTCGTCATCTTCTTCGTCGATGCCGTTGCGCAAATCGCCTTCGCCGCAGGAAGCATTGATCCGTCACCCCATTCCTTGCGTGCAGTCTTTTCGCAGGATGCGTCTCGCGCCGCCTTCCATTTTGAGAGCCGCGCCTCGAGCAATGCTTTACGTTCCGGATGCTCATGGACCTGTTTGTCGACAACTTGCTGTAGCTCGCGTTCGGCAACAATCTGGTCACGCCAGGCGCAGAAATTCATGCCGGTTTGGCTCGAATCGCAGTTGTTCAACAGCGAGGTGACTTCACTGGCAGGCAATCCGCTGCGCGCAGATATCTCGTCGGCCGGGGTCGGGTCGGCAAGTGCGACTGCCGAAACCATCATGAACAGCCATAGGCAGTGCTTTGTCATCGCGTCCTCTGGGGTTGGAACGGAGCGGCCTCCAGACGGCGGCGATTAACAAGGCCGTTCGATCGAATCGCGCGAAGGCGGCGCCCATGAGCGTCGCGTGGGTGAATGTAGACTCGTTGGGTCATGTGCGATACGACGCCGGCATCGTTGTTCTGATTCGCGGATTGAAGCGCAGCGAGTGCGCCAGTATTGCCTGCGTTATACGTATAGCTGACCAACTCATCGAATTGAGCTTGGGTGAGTTCGCGCTGCGTGACGCTCCTGCGCACCTGAGATTCCGCAGTGCTTACGCGCGCCGCCAACTGCGCATTGACCTGGGCCGGCGTTACCGGACGACGGAGCTCTTCAGGAGTGCACGGCCCACTGTGCGCAAGCGTTCCCACGCCGAAGGTGCAGTTGTTCGCCTGATCGTTGTAATAGTGCATGACCGCTTGTTCACGGTCACGCAACGCGGCCCAGCCGGCTTCGCTCAGTCGCATGTTTTCGTTTGCCATCCTTATCCTCTCAGTGTTTCTTCCAGCCCAAGACGGCCGCGAGGGCAGAGCACTTTAGCATCAGGTTGTTACGAAGAACGCAATGGTGCCCCGTGCTGTGCCGGGAGCCATGTGCTTTTGATGCCACTGTCGAATGAAATTGGAACGGTATGGCGTGTCCGATTTCGACGCTGCTGAAATGGATCGATCGGGCCGGGCAGCCCGCAACGGGCGCGGAGAGTAGGGCGTTCGGCATGGCGGTTTGCGCCGTCAGCCGCTATACCGAGCGCGATGCTCGACCGTTGCAGGGGACGCCACTTTGCGGGAGCGAGATGCTAGGCCCGGGCGTCAATACTGCCGACCAAATGGTTACAGTCAGTCAACTGAAGTGGAACGATGCCGGGCGCATGAAACGAAAAACCCCTTGCGGCACCGAGGCCGCAAGGGGTTTTCCGTGTATTGCCGTACGCCTGGGTGATTCGCTCAGACGTTGAACAGGAAGTTCATCACATCCCCGTCGTGCACGACATATTCCTTCCCTTCCGCGCGCATCTTGCCGGCTTCCTTCGCGCCTTGCTCGCCCTTGTAGGTGACGTAGTCGTCGAACGCGATCGTCTGCGCGCGGATGAAGCCGCGCTCGAAGTCGGTGTGGATCACGCCGGCTGCCTGCGGCGCCGTGTCGCCGATATGGATCGTCCACGCGCGCACTTCCTTCACGCCGGCGGTGAAGTAAGTTTGCAGGCCGAGTAGCTTGAACCCCGCGCGGATCACGCGGTCGAGGCCCGGCTCTTCCATGCCCATGTCGGCGAGGAACGCTTCCTTGTCCGCATCGTCGAGATCGGCGATTTCCGCCTCGATCGCCGCGCACACGGCCACGACCGGCGCATTCTCGCTTTCCGCATATTTGCGGACCGCGTCGAGGTGCGGGTTGTTCTCGAAACCGTCGTCCTTCACGTTGGCCACGTACATGGCCGGCTTCGCGGTGATCAGGCAGAACGGCTTCAGCAGCGCCTCTTCGTCGTCCGACAGCGCGAGACCGCGCACGGCCTTGCCCTGGTCGAGCTGCGCGCGCACCTTTTCGAGCACCGCGACGAGCTTCGCCGCTTCCTTGTCGTTGCCCGACTTCGCAGCCTTCGAATAGCGCGTGAGCGCCTTTTCGACGGTGCCGAGGTCGGCGAGCGCGAGTTCGGTGTTGATCACTTCGATGTCGTCGATCGGGCTGACCTTGCCGGCGACGTGAATGACGTTCTCGTCCTCGAAGCAGCGCACGACGTGCGTGATTGCGTCGGTTTCGCGGATGTTCGCGAGGAACTGGTTGCCGAGGCCTTCACCCTTGCTCGCGCCCGCGACGAGGCCCGCGATGTCGACGAATTCGACGACGGCCGGCACGACACGCTCCGGCTTGACGATCTCGGAGAGCGCCTTCAGGCGCGTATCGGGCACTTCGACGATGCCGACGTTCGGCTCGATCGTGCAGAACGGGTAGTTCTCGGCGGCGATGCCGGCCTTGGTCAGCGCATTGAACAGGGTGGACTTGCCGACGTTGGGCAAGCCGACGATGCCGCATTTGAGACTCATGGAATCCTTCGGACGGGTAAGGCGGCGCGGCCGGACAGGGCACGGCGGCGCGGGAAAAAAGGGCGGCCGGCGCTTGAGGCGCGGCGGGCCGACGGTCAAAGGCGCTATTGTACCGTGCCGACGCCCCGGATTACGGGCTCGCGCCGAATGGCCGATGCGGCGGGCCGCCGCGCTGCCGCATCGGCCTGCGATTCTGCTGATTTCCCGCAAAGTCCGGCCGCGTAAGGGTTTGGCCCCGCGGCTATAATGCCCGCCATGACTGCCCACCACACCTTCGACGTCGCCGTGGTCGGCGGCGGGCTCGTCGGCAAGACGGCCGCGCTCGCGCTGACCCAGTCCGGCTACAAGACAGCCCTGCTCGCCCAGCCGGCCACGCCGCGCCCCGCCGATCTCGCATTCGACACGCGCGTCTACGCACTGTCCTCCAGTTCGCAGGCGCTGCTCGAGCGGCTGCGGGTCTGGCAGGCGCTCGATCACAGCCGGCTCGCACCGGTCTACGACATGCGCGTGTACGGCGATGCGCACGCGGAACTGCATTTCTCCGCGTACCAGGCGTCCGTGCCGCAACTCGCATGGATCGCCGAATCGTCGCTGGTCGAGGCGTCGCTCGACGCCGCGCTGCGGTTCCAGCCGAATCTGACGTGGTTCGATGCGCGCGCACAGGGTTTCGACGTGCGCGACGACGCGGCCGTGCTCACGCTGTCGTCGGGGCAGGTGCTGGAAGCGGACCTCGTCGTCGGCGCGGACGGCGCGCATTCGTGGGTGCGCTCGCAAATGGGGGCCAAGGTCGAGCGGCGCGACTACCGGCAAACCGGCGTCGTCGCGAACTTCAAGGCGTCGCTGCCGCACCGCGAGACCGCTTACCAGTGGTTCCACGAAGGCGAGATCGTCGCGCTGCTGCCGCTGCCGGACGGCCATGTATCGCTCGTCTGGTCCGCACACACCGCGCATGCGGATGAATTGCTCGCGCTCGATCCGGCGCAGCTCGCGGCCGAGGTCGAGCGCGTGTCGCATGGCCAGGTCGGCACGCTCGACTGCGTGACGCCGGCTGCCGGCTTCCCGCTGGCGCTGCAGACGGTCGACAAGCTGATCGCACCGCGCGTCGCGCTCGTCGGCGATGCCGCGCATCTGATCCACCCGCTCGCGGGGCAGGGGATGAACCTCGGCTTGCGCGACGTCGCGGCGCTTGCCGACGCGATCGCGGGCAAGGAAAGCTTCCGCAACCTCGGCGATACGGTGCTGCTGCGCCGCTACGAGCGTTCGCGCCGCGAGGACATCCGCGCGCTGATGGTCGCGACCGACGGGCTGCAGCGGCTGTTCGCGGTGCCGGGCTCGCTCGCGAAGGCCGTGCGCAATGCGGGCATGGCCTTCGTCGGCGCGCAGCCGCTGGTAAAGCGCTGGCTCGTGTCGGCCGCGCTCGGCTGATCGATCGAACCTTCGGCCGCTTCGCCGGTCGGACACGGTTCCGTTACGGCGTACACTGTGCCGTGCACACCGATTGAGCTGAAGGAAGATTTCAATGAAAAAAACGATCCGCATCGCGTCGCTGGCGCTGGCCGTCACGATGGCGACGCTTGGCTGCACCGCGCAGGCCGACCAGACCACCGACAAGCTGAAAGCGACGCTGCAGGCCCGCCTCGGCAGCGACGCGCCGATCAAGAGCGTGTCGAAAGCGCCGGTCGCGGGCCTTTACGAAGTGAACCTCGGCTCGCAGATCATCTATAGCGATGCGGCAGGCGACTACGTGCTGCTCGGCGATCTCGTCGACACCAAGACGCACAAGAACCTGACCGACGCGCGCCTGTCCGAAATCAACAAGATCGATTTCGCAAGCCTGCCGTTCGCGAATGCGATCAAGGTCGTCAAGGGCAACGGCGCCCGCAAGATCGCGGTGTTCTCCGATCCGAACTGCCCGTATTGCAAGAAGCTCGAGACGACGCTGCAGTCGGTCGACAACGTGACCGTCTACACGTTCCTGTACCCGGTGCTGTCGCCGGATTCGACCGCGAAGTCGAAGGCGATCTGGTGTGCGACCGACCGCGCGAAAACATGGGAGGGCTGGATGCTCGACCACCGCGCGCCGTCCGGCGCCGGTACCTGCGATACGACCGCGCTCGACAAGAACCTCGCGCTCGGCCGCGGGATGAACGTCACGGGCACGCCGACGATTTTCCTGCCGGACGGCCGCCGCCTGCCGGGCGCCGTGTCGGCCGACCAGCTCAACCAGGCGCTCGCCTCGAGCAAGTAACCGACACACGCCGGGCCGCATGGCCTGGCCAGCGAGGGGCGCCCGCATCTGCCGGCGCCTCTCTTCGTTTCCGCCGCCGTATTCGACCGACCGATTGCCACGATGACCCAGCCGATCCGCTATTCGATTGTTCCGAAAGATCTTGCCGCGCACCTGTTCGAAGTGTCGGTGACGGTCGCCGATCCCGATCCCGAAGGCCAGCGCTTTTCGTTGCCGGTGTGGATTCCGGGCAGCTACCTCGTGCGCGAGTTCGCGCGCAACATCGTGACGCTCGGCGCCTTCAACGACGCGGGCCGCAAGGTGCGGATCGCGAAGACCGACAAGCACACGTGGCAGGCCGCACCCGTGAACGGCACGCTGACGCTGCGCTACGACGTGTATGCGTGGGACCTGTCGGTGCGCTCCGCGTATCTCGACGAATCGGGCGGCTTCTTCAATGCAACGGCCGTGTTCCTGAGCGTCGCGGGCCACGAGGACGCGCCGTGTGAAGTCGACATCGCGAAGCCGGCCGGCGCGGCGTTCCGCGCATGGCGCGTCGGCACCGCGTTGCCCGAGGCGCGCGGCACGAAGCGCTACGGGTTCGGCGCGTACCGCGCTTCGAACTACGACGAGCTCTCCGACCATCCGGTGACGATCGGCGAATTCGCGCTCGCGACGTTCGACGCGCACAGCGTGCCGCACGACATCGTGATCGCGGGGCGCGTGACGCAGCTCGACCTGGAGCGCCTGCGCAGCGACCTGAAGCGCGTGTGCGAAGCGCAGATCGCGCTATTCGAGCCGAAATCGAAGAAAGCGCCGATGGACCGCTACGTGTTCATGACGCTGGCGGTCAGCGACGGTTACGGCGGCCTCGAGCATCGCGCGTCGACCGCGCTGATCTGCAACCGCACCGACCTGCCGGTGAAGGGGCGGCCCGAAACGACGGAAGGCTATCGCACGTATCTCGGGCTCTGCAGCCACGAGTACTTCCATACGTGGAACGTGAAGCGCATCAAGCCCGCGGCGTTCGTGCCGTACGACCTGTCGAAGGAAAACTACACGTCGCTGCTGTGGCTGTTCGAAGGCTTCACGTCGTATTACGACGACCTGATGCTGGTGCGCAGCGGCCTGATGTCGCAGGACGAATATTTCGCGGCGCTCGGCCGCACGGTCGGCGGCGTGCTGCGCGGCACGGGGCGCCTGAAGCAGAGCGTCGCCGAAAGCTCGTTCGATGCGTGGATCAAGTACTACCGCCAGGACGAGAATGCGACCAACGCGATCGTCAGCTACTACACGAAGGGCTCGCTCGTCGCGCTCGCCTTCGATCTCGCAATCCGCGCGCAGACGCGCAACAAGAAATCGCTCGACGACGTGATGCGCCTGCTGTGGCAGCGCTACGGCCGCGATTTCTACCGCGGCAAGCAGGCGGGCGTCGAGGAGAACGAAGTCGAGGCGCTGATCGAAGAGGCGACGGGCGTCGCGCTCGGCCGCCTGTTCGCCGATGCCGTGCACGGCACGCGCGACCTGCCGCTCGCCGAACTGCTCGCACCGTTCGGCGTGACGCTCGCGCCCGATGTCGCGAACGGCGCGACCGCGAAGCCGACGATCGGCGCGCGCCTGCGCGGCGGCGCGGACTGCACGTTCGCGGCCGTCTACGAAGGCGGCGCCGCACATCGCGCGGGGCTGTCGGCCGGCGACACGCTGATCGCGGTCGACGGGCTGCGCGTCACGGGCACCAACCTCGATGCGTTGCTCGCGCGCTACCGGCCGGGTGACAAGGTCGAGGTTCACGCCTTCCGGCGCGACGAGCTGCGCACCGCGAAACTGAAGCTCGACGGCCCGGAAGTCACGCGCTACCGGCTGACGGCGGCCGCGAAGCCGGCTGCGGTCTCGAAGGCCCGGGAGGCCTGGCTGAAGGGTTGAACGGTCTGAAGCGGGTATCGGGGCGCGATCAACGATTGTTCTGCTGCTGCAACAATCCGTCGCCCTGAACCCGCTTTTTCGCGGTCATGCGGCCACGCACAATGGCGTCACTCGCGCTACCCAAGCGCAACCCTACTGGAGCCTGACATGACGACCATTCTGCAAATCAATTCCGCCGCGCGTTCGCAAGGTGCGCAATCCACGCTGTTGGCCAACGAACTGACGGCAAAGCTGCAACAATCGAACCCCGGCGCGAATGTCGTGGTTCGCGACCTGCTGGCCGATGCGCTGCCGCACCTCGACGAATCGGTGCTCGGCGCGTTCTTCACGCCGGCCGACAAGCGCACCGCGGAACAGAATGCGATCGTCGCGAAGAGCGATGCACTGATCGCCGAACTGCAAGCCGCCGACATCATCGTGATCGGCGCACCGATGTACAACTTCGGCATCTCGTCGCAACTGAAGACGTACTTCGACTGGATCGCACGTGCAGGCGTCACGTTCCGCTACACCGAGAACGGTCCGGAAGGCCTGATCAAGGGCAAGAAGGTTCACGTGGTGACGGCCCGTGGCGGCAAGTACGCCGGTACGCCGAACGACAGCCAGACGCCGTACCTGCGCACGTTCCTCGGCTTCGTCGGCATGACCGACGTGAACTTCATCTTCGCGGAAGGCCTGAACCTCGGCGCGGATGCGCAAAGCGCAGCGCTGGCCGGCGCACGCGAAGCGATCGCCGCCGCGTAAGGTCGATGCGGGTGCGCCGCGCCCGCTGCATAGTCCGATAAAAAAACGCCGCGTCCCGAAAGGGGCGCGGCGTTTTTGCATGCCGGCTGGCGCGGCGGTCAGGCGAGCGTTTCCGCCACTTCCGGCAGGCGCCAGTCGATCGGTTCGCGGCCTGCCTCGACCAGATAGTCGTTCGCGAGCGCGAAATGGCGGCAGCCGAGGAAGCCGCGGTGCGCGGACAGCGGCGACGGATGCGGCGCCTCGAGCACGCGATGCGCGCTGGCGTCGAACAGTGCACGCTTCGCCTGCGCATGGGCGCCCCACAGCATGAAGACGAGCCCCTGATGGCGGCCGGCGAGTTCGCGGATCAGCGTGTCCGTGCACTGTTCCCAGCCGCGCTTCGCATGGCTCGCGGCGGCCCCGCGCTCGACCGTCAGCACCGTGTTGAGCAGCAGCACGCCCTGGCGCGCCCAGGTGTCGAGACAGCCGTGGCGCGGCGTGTCGTGGCCGAAGTTCGCGGCGATTTCCTTGAAGATGTTGCGCAGCGACGGCGGGGTGCGCACGGCCGGTGGCACCGAGAACGCGAGCCCGTGCGCCTGCGGCGTGCCGCGATCGTCGCCGTGGTACGGATCCTGGCCGAGGATCACGACTTTGACGTCGTCCGGGCTCGTCAGGCGCAGCGCGCGGAATACGTCGGTCGGGTAGACCGTCTTGCCGGCGGCACGCTCGTCATCGACGAAGCGGCACAGCGGCGCGTACGCGTCGCTGTCGGTAAAGGGTTTCAGCACGTCGCGCCAGACGGACGGCAGCGCGTCGAATTGCGCGGCGAGGTGCGGAACGTCGGCGGCAACGGGCTGCGGTGCAGCCGGGGCCGCAGCCGGAGCCGCGGCTTTCTTTGCGGGCTTGCGTCCGGCCGCGGGCGCTTCGGGCGCCGGGGACGGAATAACGGCCGGTGCCGTTTCCGGCACGGGATCGTCGAACAGCGACGCCTGTTGCGGCGCGCGGGAAGTCTTGCGGGTTGCCATGCGTGATGCGTGTTTATTGCGCGCGCAGCCGGTAGCCGCGCTGCGCCTTGCTGATGTTTTCGGGAACGAGGCCCGGCAGCGCTTGCTGCAATTCGGCGGCGAGCGTTGCAAGTGCCGCCTCCGGGCCGTCGATCAGTTCGAGTTCGATTTCGCTGATCGGTTCGCGGCGCGTTTCGTGTTCCGCCTGGACGACGATCTCGCCGAGGTCCACCGCGGCTTCGACGGTTGCGCCGCCGATTGCGATGCGCCACAGCGTACGCGAAAAATCCGTGCGGAACAGCGCCGACAGCGTGCCGGCCGCGTTATTCAACGCGGCGGCGGCTTCCGGCACGTCGCAGGCCGCGACGAGCGCATCGATCTCGAGCGCATCGCCGGCGACCGGCAGCTCCCACTCGTGGCGGCGATGCAGGCCGCCTTCCGCGCTGCCGACCGTCTTGAACGTCTGCAGCCAGCCGTCCGGCGTGCGGCGCACGCGCACCGCGCTCTTCGAACGCGCCAGCGCGAGATCGGGCGTGTCGTAATAGACGTTCGCGAGCGTGATATCGCGACCGGGTTCGCCGGTCAGCGTCTCGAAGAAGCGTCGTGCGGCGTCGGCCTGGCCGGCCGGCAGCGCGAGCTTGATTTCCTTTTCGATCGCCATCAGAAGAACATCCGTGCGAGTTCCTCGCCCGGCTGCTCGGCGCGCATGAACGCCTCGCCGACGAGGAACGTGTTCACGTTTGCCGCACGCATCGTGTCGACGTCGGTGCGCGACAGGATGCCCGATTCGGTCACGACGATGCGGTCCGCCGGAATCATGTCGAGCATGTCGAGCGTGGTCTGGATCGACGTCTCGAACGTGCGCAGGTTGCGGTTGTTGATGCCGAGCAGCGGCGTCTTGAGCGTCAGCGCCTGTTCCATCTCGTTGCGGTCGTGTACTTCGACCAGCACTGCGAGACCGAGCGAGTGCGCATACGCTTCGAGATCCTGCATCAGCGGCGTGTCGAGCGCGGCGGCGATCAGCAGGATCGCGTCGGCGCCCATCGCGCGCGCTTCCATGATCTGGTACGCGTCGACGATGAAGTCCTTGCGCAGCACCGGCAACTCGCAGGCCGCGCGCGCTTCCTGGAGATAGCGGACGCTGCCCTGGAAGAACTGCTCGTCGGTCAGCACCGACAGGCACGCGGCGCCGTGCGCTGCGTACGAACGCGCGATGTCGGGCGGCACGAAATGCTCGCGCAGCACGCCCTTCGACGGGCTGGCCTTCTTGATTTCGGAAATCACGGCCGCGCGGCCGGCCGCATGCTTCGCGCGCAGTGCGCCGACGAAGTCGCGCAGGTCGCGCGCCGACGCTTCCAGTTTCAGTGCCTCGAGCGGCGCGCTGCGCATGGCCGCCGCGATTTCTTCGCGCTTGACGGCGATGATTCGGTCGAGAATGTCGCTCATGTGGATTCCTGCTTGATTCGTAAGGGGAGTCAGCGCTTGAACTGCTGCGTGAAGCGCACGAGTTCGTCGACTTTCGCGCGAGCCTTGCCGCTCGCGATCGCTTCGCGGGCGAGCTGGATGCCGTCCGCGATCGACTCGGCGACGTTCGCCGAATAGAGCGCGGTGCCGGCGTTCAGCGTGACGATCTCGCGTGCGACGCCCGGCTGGTTGTCCAGCGCGCCGAGCAGCATCGTGCGCGATTCGTCGGCATTTTCCACCTTCAGCGTGCGGTTCGACACCATCTGCAGGCCGAAGTCTTCCGGATGGATCTCGTATTCGTGCACCTTGCCGTCGCGCAGCTCGCCGACGAGCGTTGCCGCGCCGAGCGATACCTCGTCCATCCCGTCCTTGCCGTACACGACCAGCACGTGCTGCGCGCCCAGGCGCTGCATCACGCGCACCTGGATGCCGACGAGGTCGGGGTGGAACACGCCCATCAGCTGGTTCGGCGCGCCGGCCGGATTGGTCAGCGGGCCGAGGATGTTGAAGATCGTGCGCACGCCGAGTTCGCGGCGCACGGCCGCGATGTTCTTCATCGCCGGGTGATGGTTCGGCGCGAACATGAAGCCCATGCCCGTTTCGGCGATCGACGCGGCGACCTGGTCGGACTGCAGGTCGATGTTCACGCCGAGCGCCTCGAGCACGTCGGCGCTGCCGGACTTGCTCGATACGCCGCGGTTGCCGTGCTTCGCGACTTTCGCGCCGGCCGCGGCCGTGACGAACATCGACGCGGTCGAGATGTTGAACGTGTGCGAGCCGTCGCCGCCGGTGCCGACGATGTCGACGAAGTTCGAGTTGTCCTGCACCTCGACGTGGTTCGCGAATTCGCGCATCACGGTCGCGGCGGCGGCGATCTCGCCGATCGTCTCCTTCTTCACGCGCAGCCCGGTGATAATCGCGGCCGCCATCACGGGCGACATGTCGCCGCGCATGATGAGCCGCATCAGGTGCAGCATCTCGTCGTGGAAGATTTCGCGGTGTTCGATCGTGCGCTGCAGCGCTTCCTGCGGGGTAATCGTCATCGTGAGGCTCCCGTCAGGCGGCTTGCGCGGCCGTGGCGCGTGCCTGCTTCAGGAAATTCTCGAGCAGCGCATGGCCGTGCTCGGACAGGATCGATTCCGGGTGGAACTGCACGCCTTCGATCGGCAGCGTCTTGTGGCGCACGCCCATGATTTCGCCGTCGTCGGTCCACGCGGACACCTCGAGGCAGTCGGGCAGCGATTCGCGCTCGATCGCGAGCGAGTGATAGCGCGTGACGTCGAAGTGCTTCGGCAGGTCGGCGAATACGCCGCGGCAGTCGGTTTCGATCTTGCTCACCTTGCCGTGCATGATGGTCTTCGCGCGCACGACGCGGCCGCCGAAGGCCTCGCCGATCGCCTGATGGCCGAGGCAGACGCCGAGGATCGGCTTCCTGCCCGCGAATTCCTTCAGCACGTCGAGCGTGATGCCCGCGTGCTGCGGGTTGCTCGGGCCGGGCGACAGGCAGATCGCATCGGGATTCAGGCTCGCGATTTCGTCGAGCGTGATTTCGTCGTTGCGGTAGGTGCGCACGTCCTCGCCGAGTTCGCCGAAGTACTGGACCAGGTTGTAGGTAAACGAGTCGTAATTGTCGATCATGAGCAGCATGGTCAGTCTCCGGTCAGAAGTCGCTATCGAGGCCGTCCTGGACCTGTTCGGCCGCACGCAGCACCGCGCGCGCCTTGTTTTCGGTCTCTTGCCATTCGGATTCGGGCACCGAATCCGCGACGACGCCGGCCGCCGCTTGCACGTATAGGTTGCCGTTGTGGATCAGGCCCGTGCGGATCGCGATCGCGAGATCCATCTCGCCCGAGAACGACAGGTAGCCGACGGCGCCGCCGTACAGCCCGCGCTTGACCGGCTCGAGTTCGTCGATCAGTTCCATCGCGCGGACCTTCGGCGCGCCGGACAGCGTGCCGGCCGGGAACGTCGCGCGCAGCACGTCGTAGTTCGTCATGCCGGGCTTCAGCTTGCCTTCGACCGAGCTGACGATGTGCTGCACGTGCGAGTATTTCTCGATGACCATCTGGTCGGTCACGTGCACCGAGCCGATTTCCGCGATGCGGCCGACGTCGTTGCGCGCGAGGTCGATCAGCATCACGTGCTCGGCGATCTCCTTCGGATCGTTGAGCAGCTCGGTCGCGAGTTCCGCGTCGCGCTCGGGCGTGTTCCCGCGCGGGCGCGTGCCGGCGAGCGGGCGGATCGTGACGATCTGGTCTTCACCGCGCTTTTCCTGGCGCACGAGGATTTCCGGCGATGCGCCGACCACGTGGAAATCGCCGAAGTTGTAGTAGTACATGTACGGCGACGGGTTCAGCGAACGCAGCGCGCGATACAGCGACAGCGGATTGTCGCGGTACGGTTTCGTCAGACGCTGGCCGACCTGGATCTGCATCAGCTCGCCGGCCGCGATGTATTCCTTCGCCTGGCGCACGGCGGCCAGATAGTCGTCCTTCTTGAATTCGCGGAACGTCTCGGTGCGCACGCTCGCCGACGTGACCGGCGGCTGCACGGTCGTGCGCAGGCGCTGCTTCAGTTCACGCAGGCGCTGTTTCGCCTTCGTATAGGCTTCGGCCTGGCTCGGGTCCGCGTAGATGATCAGGTACAGCTTGCCGGCGAGGTTGTCGATGACCGCGACTTCCTCGGTCAGCAGCAACTGGATGTCGGGCAGGCCGAGATCGTCGCGCGGCGCGGTGTTCGCGAGCTTCTTCTCGATGTAGCGCACCGCGTCGTAGCCGAAGTAGCCGGCGAGACCGCCGCAGAAGCGCGGCAGGCCCGGGCGCTGCGCCACCTTGAAGCGCGCCTGGAACGATTCGATGAACTGGAACGGGTCGCCGTCGTGCGTCTCGACGACCTGGCCGTCGCGCACGACTTCCGACACGCCGTTGCGGGTCCGCACGAGCGTACGGGCGGGCAGGCCGATGAACGAATAGCGGCCGAAGCGTTCGCCGCCGACCACCGATTCGAGCAGGAACGAGTTGGCGCCCGAGCGTTCGGGCTGGGCCAGCTTCAGGTAGAGGGACAGCGGCGTTTCGAGATCGGCGAGGGCTTCCGCGATCAGCGGGATGCGGTTGTAGCCTTCGTTCGCGAGCGATTGAAATTCGAGTTCGGTCATGTTCCGGTCCTGTTCGGGACGAGCGGCGCGTGCGCCAGGGATCACTTGACGCTGCGCGGGTTGCCGTCGGCGAAAGGGCGGTCGATCGAGAAGTGCCTGTTGCCGGCCGGCACTCCGGGCGTGAACGTCGCGAGCCTGCGGCCGCACCTGAACGCAAGCGTTCGGACGCGGTAGAACTCGAGGTGGTGCGACGATCGGCGCGCGGATGCGCAGCGAGATAAAAAACGGCGCTGAAGACGTGCTTCAGCGTACCTCATCGAAGAGGTTAGCGCGACCAGCGACGCCAGGGCCAGGCTCCCCGGTCGATGCTGCTCAGACTCCGTTTTTTATTCAGAAACATGCAGATGGAAGAAATAATCAGAGGGTTGGCCGGCCGGCGTTGTGCGCGGAGATCGCGCGAGCTGCGACCAGCAACGAATCGACTATACCATCCGAATTTATCGTTTGTATAGCTTTGCCATGGTTGTAGCCGTACGGCACCGTCAGCGTCGCCATCCCGGCCGCGCGGCCTGCCAGCGCATCGTTTTCCGAGTCGCCGATCGCGACTGCCGCATCCGGTGCGACGCCGAGCGCGTTGCAGGCCGTCAGCATCGGCAGCGGATCCGGCTTCTTGCGCGCGACGCTGTCGCCGCCGAGCACGATGCCGAAGCAATCGGCCAGCCCGTACTGCTCGAGCAGCTCGACCGCGAAGCGATGCGGCTTGTTCGTCACGCACGCGAGCCGGATGCCGGCTGCGCGCAGCGCGTCGAGACCGGCGGCCACGTCCGGGTAGAGGCGCGTGTGGCGGCCGTTGATCTTCGCGTACTCGGTCTGGTAGATCGCCAGCGCGTCGTCGAAGCGGGCGTGCGCCTCGTCGGCCGCGAAGCGCGGCTTCAGCACGCTCTGGATCAGGTGTTCGGAGCCCTTGCCGACGTAGCCGATCACCTCGTCGCGCGACGTGGCCGGCGCGCCGAGCTGCGCGAGCATCCCGTTCAGGCCGGCCGTGAAATCGTCGGCCGTATCGACCATGGTGCCGTCGAGATCGATCAGCGCTGCGTCGATGCGCGGCGTGGCGAAGCGGATCGGGGCGGCTTCCGGTGCGGCCCCGGCCGGCGCGTGGCCGGCGAGCGACGAGTCGGCCACGGCGTCAGCTCCGCTCGACGGTAGCGAGCGCGGCACGCATCTCGTCGATCACCTTGCGGTAGTCGGGCTTGCCGAAGATCGCCGAACCCGCGACGAAGGTGTCGGCGCCGGCCGCCGCGATTTCCGCGATGTTGTCGGTCTTCACGCCGCCGTCGACCTCGAGCAGGATCTCGCGGCCGGTGCGCTCGGTGTACGCGTCGATGCGTGCGCGTGCTTCGCGCAGCTTGTTCAGCGTTTCCGGAATGAACGACTGGCCGCCGAAGCCCGGGTTGACCGACATCAGCAGCACGAAATCGAGGCGATCCATCACGTGGTCGAGGTAGTTCAGCGGCGTGGCCGGGTTGAACACGAGGCCGGCCTTGCAGCCGTGGTCGCGGATCAGCGACAGCGTGCGGTCGATGTGATCGGATCCTTCCGGGTGGAAGCTGATCAGGTTTGCACCGGCCTTCGCAAAATCGGGCACGATCCGGTCGACCGGGCGTACCATCAGGTGCACGTCGATCGGCACCTGGACGTGCGGGCGGATCGCTTCGCACACGAGCGGGCCGATGGTCAGGTTCGGCACGTAATGGTTGTCCATCACGTCGAAGTGGATCCAGTCGGCGCCGGCGGCGACCACGTTGCGGACTTCTTCGCCGAGCCGTGCGAAATCGGCCGACAGGATGCTGGGAGCGATGCGGAATTGGGTCATGGCAGGGGAGCGGGGACGTTGCGGCGCAAAACCGCCATTCTACCGTCCGGCGACCCGGTGCGCGGCGGCAGGTCGTGCGGCCGAGGCCGGATTGCGCATAGAATGCCGAACCAATGCGGCGCGCCCGCGGCCCCGTTGCCCATGCCGGCACGGGCAGTCATTTTCCAGCGGAAACACCATGAGTCAGTATCAGTTCACCGTTTCGGTGAAAACCAGCTACTTGCCGGAACAATCCGACCCCGATCGCCGTCAATACGCATTCGCGTACACGCTGACGATCCGCAATACGGGACAGGTCGCGGCGCAACTGATCGCGCGTCACTGGATCATCACGGACAGCGAGAACCACGTGCAGGAAGTGAAGGGGCTTGGCGTCGTCGGGCACCAGCCGCTGCTGCAGCCGGGCGAGCACTTCGAGTACACGAGCTGGGCCGTGATCGCGACGCCGGTCGGCACGATGCGTGGCGCGTACTTCTGCGTGGCGGAGGACGGCGAGCGTTTCGAGGCGCCGGTCGACGAGTTCGCTCTGCACATGCCGCGCACGCTGCATTGAGCGTGCGGAGCGCGTCAGAGTGTTAGCGCGGCTTGCGGGTGTGCTTTTTTCTGCCCGACGACGTCCACACGACGATGAAGATCAGCAGGGCGAGCGCTACGAAGGCTTCGAGCGCGAAGATGAGCATCGGATATTGGTCGAGAAAATCTGACATGGCGGTTTCCATCAAGAACGGACATTGTATGTGGTTTGGGCCCCGGGTGGCCGGGTGGGTTGCGGCTGCTGCGGCAGCGGCGCTCCTTGCAGCGTGCGGTGGCGCGCCGACGCGCACGTCGTCGCTGAAGCCGCCGACCGGCGCGGCGATCGTGCCGGGTCAGGTCGCCGCGAAGCGGCTCACGCCGGTCGCGTGGCAACAGGTGCCGGGCTGGCAGGACGATTCGCTGCTCGGCGCAACCGCCGCGCTGCGGCAGAACTGCGTGCGGCTCGCGCGCCAGCCGGCCTGGGCACGCGCCTGCGCGGCCGCCGACCGGCTCGACGAGCTTGACGTCAGCAGTGCACGCACGTTCTTCGAAACGTATTTCACGCCGTTCCAGCTTGCGAACACCGACGGTACGCTCGACGGGCTCGTGACCGGCTATTACGAGCCGCTGCTGCACGGTTCGCGCGTGCGTCGCGGTCCGTATCAGTACGCGCTCTACCGCTGGCCGGCCGGTTATCGCGCGGGCGCCGCGCTGCCGCCACGCGCGCAGCTCGAACGCGCCGGCATCCTGAACGGCAACGAACTCGTATGGGTCGACGACCCGATCGAAGCGTTCTTCCTGCAGGTGCAGGGCTCGGGGCGCGTGCTGCTCGACGACGGTTCGGTGATGCGGGTCGGCTTCGGCGGCACCAACAACCAGCCGTACCGCTCGATCGGCAAATGGCTGCTCGATCGTGGCGAGCTGACGCCCGCCCAGGCGACGATGCAGGGCATCAAGGCGTGGGCGAAGGCGAACCCGACCCGCGTCGACGCGTTGCTCGACACGAACCCGCGGTTCGTGTTCTTCCGCGACATGCCGACCAAGGAAGATGCACCGCACGGCGGCGCGGATGGCCCGATCGGTGCACTGGGCGTACCGCTGACGCCGGAGCGCTCGATCGCCGTCGATCCATCGTCGATCCCGCTCGGCACGCCGGTGTTCCTGCAGACCACGCGCCCGCTGACGAATACGCCGATGAACCGGCTCGTGTTCGCGCAGGATACGGGCTCAGCGATCAAGGGGGGCGTGCGGGCCGACTATTTCTGGGGGCTCGGCGACGACGCAGGCGATCAGGCCGGGCGGATGAAGCAGGTCGGCCGGATGTGGCTGCTGTTCCCGAATTCGTGATGTGACGCGGTGCGGGTGCTCGGGGTTTCTCGGGGCTGCGGCATTCGTGGAAGCGGCGATGTGCGTGGGGCACGTCGCTCTGATCGTGAGGGCGCACGTGCGGCGTCAGCTTTCGTGATGCGCTTGTCGCGTCGGCGGGTGCCTAAAGGCGTCCCGACATGAAACAGCCCGATCGGCGTTGGCGGATCGGGCTGTTTCATTTGCAGCCACGGATTCGCCGCGCGTAATTGACGCGCAGCGATTTTCGTCAGCCCTTGCGCTTGTCGACGACGCGTCGCGCTTTGCCGACCGACCGCTCGATCCCGTTCACGGGCAGCACGTTGATCACGGCCGTCACGCCGATCAGCGACTTGATGTCGTAGGCGAGCGCCTGTTTTGCCGCGTGGATCGCCGCCGTATCGGGTGCGGTCTCGGGGCAAGGTTCGACATTGAGCGTCATCACGTCGAGCGGGCCTTCCTTCGTCAGCACGATCTGATAGTGCGGGGCGAGCGCGCGCTGCTTGAGCAACTGCTCCTCGATTTGCGTCGGGAACACGTTGACGCCGCGCACGATCATCATGTCGTCCGAGCGCCCGGTGATCTTCTCCATCCGGCGCATCGTTCGGGCAGTACCGGGCAACAGCCGCGTGAGGTCGCGGGTCCGGTAGCGGACGATCGGCAGCGCCTCCTTCGTCAGCGACGTGAACACGAGCTCGCCGAGTTCGCCGTCCGGAAGCACTTCGCCGGTTTCGGGATCGATGATTTCCGGATAGAAGTGGTCTTCCCAGATGGTCGGACCGTCCTTGGTCTCGACGCATTCGGACGCGACGCCGGGGCCCATTACTTCGGACAGCCCATAAATGTCGACCGCATCGATGCCCATCCGCTGCTCGATGGCGACGCGCATGTCGTTGGTCCAGGGTTCCGCGCCGAAGATGCCGATGCGCAGCGAACTCTGCACGGGATCGAGACCCTGCCGCTCGATTTCGTCGGCGATCGACAGCATGTAGCTCGGCGTCACCATGATGATGTCGGGCCGGAAATCCTGGATCAGCTGCACCTGCTTCTCGGTCTGGCCGCCACCGAACGGAATCACGGTCAGCCCCGCGCGTTCGGCGCCGTAGTGCGCGCCGAGCCCGCCCGTGAACAGGCCGTAGCCATAGCTGACGTGCACCTTGTCGCCGCGGCGCGCACCGGCGGCGCGGATCGAGCGCGCGACGAGATTCGCCCATGTGTCGATGTCACCGGCCGTATAGCCGACGACCGTCGGCTTGCCGGTCGTGCCCGACGAAGCATGAATGCGCGAGATCTGGTCCTGCGGCACCGCGAACATCCCGAACGGGTAACTGTCGCGCAGGTCGCTCTTCGTCGTGAACGGGAAGCGCGACAGGTCGGCGAGCGTCTTCAGGTCGTCCGGATGGACACCCGCGTCGTCGAACTTGCGACGATAGACGGGGGAGTGGTCATACGCATGCCGGAGCGACCACTTGAGGCGCTCGAGCTGCAGCGCGGTCAGCTCGTCGCGTGAGGCGGTCTCGATCGGCTCGAGCGGTAGCGGGGTAGTCATGCATGTCTCCAGTGTTTGTTATGTGCGAGCCGTCGACGTCAGCGGTCTTCCGGGATGACCGTGCCTTTGATCTGCGCGGATTTGCCGCGAAACATCGCGACGGTTTCGCCGGTCTGGTTCGTGACGCGGATGTCGTAGATGCCTTGGCGGCCGGCGCGCGCCTGCTCGATCGCCTCGGCCGTCAGTACGTCATCGCCGTGCACAGGGCGCAGGAATTCGATCGAGCAGCCGGCCGCGACGGTATTCACGTTGTACGAGTTGCACGCGAACGCGAACGTCGAATCGGCCAGCGTGAAGATGATTCCGCCATGGCAGGTTTGATGCCCGTTCAGGAATTCGGGCCGCACGCGCATCTGCAGGCGCGCGTAGCCGGCGCGGACTTCGGTGATTTCCATCCCGAACGCGCGGCTGCATGCGTCGGCGTCGTACATGGCTCGCGCGGTGGCGCGGGCGAGTGCATCGGGGTCGAGCGTGGCAGTGGCGTTTGTCATGTCAACGCCCCTCGAAGCGCGGCGCGCGCTTCTCGATGAATGCCTTCACGCCTTCTGCGTAGTCGTGCGACTGGCCGAGCGTGCGCTGCAGGTCGCGTTCCATGTCGAGTTGCTGGTCGAGCGTGTTCGTGACGCTGGCACGCATCGACTGCTTGATCGATGCGATCGCGAGCGTCGGCTGCTGTGCGAGCTGGGTGGCAAGCTGGCGGGCTGATGCAGCGAGCGTGTCGTCGTCGACGGCGCGCCAGATCAAGCCCCATTGCTCGGCCTGTTCGGCCCCGAGCTTGTCGCCGGTCAGCGCGAGCCCCAGCGCGCGTGCCATGCCGACGCGTTGCGGCAGGAACCACGTACCACCCGAATCGGGTACGAGACCGATCTTGACGAAGGCCTGGATGAAACTGCTCGAACGGGCGGCGAATACGAGATCGCAGGCGAGCGCGAGATTCGCGCCGGCGCCGGCCGCCGTGCCGTTGACGGCGGCGATCACCGGAATCGGCAGGCGCTGCAGGCGGCGGATCAGTGGATTGAAGTGCTCGTCGATCAGCGCGCCGAGATCGGTGGACGCGCCCGGCGTGAAGTCGAGATCGGCCAGGTCCTGGCCCGCGCAGAAGCCGCGCCCCGCACCTGTCAGGATCAGCGCGCGCGCGCCGGCCGCCTCGACATCATCGAGTGCCGACTGCAGCTCGCGATGCATCGCCCGCGTAAAGCTGTTCAGCTTGTCGGGGCGGTTGAGGGTAATCGTGGCTACGTTCGAGGCCTGATCGATTTCCAACTGAATCGCCTGATAGGACATGCAGTGTCTCCTTCATGACTTCGTTATAGGCGCGCGGTGCGTCGGTTACACGCGTTCGATCGCGAGTGCGATGCCCTGGCCGACGCCGATGCACATCGTACAGAGCGCGAAGCGGCCGCCCGTACGCTCGAGTTGGTGGAGCGCCGTGGTCACGAGCCGGGCGCCCGATGCGCCGAGCGGATGTCCCAGTGCGATCGCACCGCCGTTCGGGTTCACGCGTGGATCGTCGTCGGCGACGCCGAGCATGCGCAGCACCGCGAGACCTTGGGACGCGAACGCCTCGTTCAGCTCGATTACGTCGAACTGGTCGATGGTCATGCCGAGCTGGCCCAGCAATTTTTGCGTGGCCGGCGCGGGTCCGATGCCCATCACGCGCGGCGCGACGCCGGCTGTCGCCATGCCGATGACGCGTGCGCGGCGGCGCAGGCCGTACTGGTCGGCTGCCTGCGCATTGGCGAGCAGTAGCGCGCACGCACCGTCGTTGACGCCTGATGCGTTGCCGGCCGTCACCGAGTCGTCCGGGCGCACGACGCCCTTCAGCTTCGCGAGCGCTTCGAGCGATGTCTCGCGCGGATGCTCGTCGCGCGAGACCACCACCGGATCGCCTTTCTTCTGCGGAATCGTGACAGCAACGATTTCGTCGGCGAGCGTACCGTCCTGCTGCGCCCGCGCGGCTTTTTGCTGGCTGCGCAGCGCGAACAGATCCTGGTCGGCGCGGCTGATGTTGTAGTCGACCGCGACGTTTTCGGCCGTCTCGGGCATCGAATCGACGCCATACAGCTGTTTCATCAGCGGATTGATGAAGCGCCAGCCGATCGTCGTGTCGAAAATGTCGGCCTGGCGTGCGAACGCGCTCGTGGCCTTGCCCATCACGAACGGCGCACGCGTCATGCTCTCGACGCCGCCTGCGATCATCAGGCGCGCCTCGCCCGCCTTGATCGCGCGCGCGGCTGTGCCGACCGCGTCCATCCCGGAGCCGCACAGCCGGTTCAGCGTCGTGCCGGGCACGTCGGTCGGCAGGCCGGCGAGCAGCGCCGACATGCGCGCGACGTTGCGGTTGTCCTCGCCGGCCTGGTTCGCGCAGCCGTAGATCACGTCGTCGATCGCCGTCCAGTCGACGTCACGGTTGCGCTCGACGAGCGCCTTGAGCGGCACCGCACCGAGGTCGTCGGCACGGACATCTTTCAGGGCGCCGCCGTAGCGGCCGATGGGGGTGCGAATCGCGTCGCAGATATAGGCGTCTGTCATGGGCGTATCGATGAGCAACGAACCCGCCGGGTGGCGGATTCGTCATGGTAGAGAACGTGGCGGCGTTTGCACGTCGGCCATTCGGGTTATGCCGGTTGGCCGGCTTCCATGGGTGCTGCTTTCGGCGCAACATGGACACGGCTTTGCACCACGCGGAACCGGTTGGCGACGAACGCCGCGTCGGCCAACGCCGCGTTGGCTGCCGGATTCGCGCCCGTGCCGTGGAAATCCGAGAACGCTGCCGACTGGTTCACGAACACACCGCCCGTCAGGTTGATCGACAGCGCGACGCCACCGCGCACCGCCGCATCGTGGGCGGCGTCGACGATCGCGTCGTCGGTGCTGTAGACGGAGAGGGTCAGCGCGCCATGTTCCGCCGCGATTTCCCCGGCGAGGTCGAGCGACTGCGCGGTCGAGTCGGTCGCGATCACGAACGAGATCGGGCCGAACCATTCCTGCGTGAATTTCTCGCGATCAGCCACGTCGAGTTGCAGCACGAGCGGCGTGCGCACTCGGGCATCAGGGAACGCAGGGTGCTGGAGGGTCAGGCTGTCGGCGAGCACGCGGCCGAGCTGGCGGGCATCGTCGATGCGTGCGGTCACGCCGTCGTTCTGGATTGCGCCGATCAGTTCGACCGAGCGTGCCGGGTCGCCGGTGAGTTTTTGCACGGCAATGGCGATGGCCTGTGCGACCTCGTCGAAGCTCGCATGGCCGTCCGCCGTCCGGATGCCGTCGCGCGGCACATAGATGTTCTGCGGTGCCGTGCACATCTGGCCGGAGTACAGCGCCAGCGAAAACGCGATGTTCTTGGCGGTGGCCTTCAGGTCGTCGGTCGAGTCGATCACGATCTGGTTGACGCCAGCCTTCTCTGTATAGACCTGTGCCTGGTGGGCATGGCGTTCGAGCCACGTGCCGTTTTGCGTGCTGCCGGTGAAGTCGATCAGCTTGATCTCGGGGCGCAGCGCGAGATCCTGGACGAGTGCGCCGTCGTTGGGTTCGGTCGCGAGGAGCGTGACGACGTTCGGATCGAAACCGGCTTCGCGCAGCACGTCGCGAGCGATCCGGACGGTGATGGCGAGCGGCAGGATCGCGCCCGGATGCGGCTTGACGATCACGGTGTTGCCGGTTGCGAGATCGGCGAACAGGCCGGGATAGCCGTTCCAGGTCGGGAAGGTGCAGCAGCCGAGCACGAGCCCGGTGCCGCGCGGGACGATCGTGTAGCGCTTGTGCATCGCGAGCGGCGGGTTCTTGCCTTGCGGCTTTTCCCAGTGCGCGTCGGCCGGGATGCGGCGCAGTTCGTCCCATGCATAGGCGACTGCCTCGAGCGCACGATCTTGGGCGTGCGGGCCGCCGGCCTGGAACGCCATCATGAACGCCTGCCCCGTGGTGTGCATCACGCTGTAGGCGATTTCGAAGCTAGCGCGATTCAGGCGCGCGAGGATTTCGAGGCTGACGCCGATCCAGGCGCTCGGGCCGGCTTCGCGCCACGAGCGTTGTGCTGCGGCAGCGGCAGCGATCAGTTCGTCGGGCGTCGACTTCGGATAGCGGATGCCCAGTGCAATACCGTACGGCGACCGCTCTGCGCCGACCGTTTCTCCGGACGCCGGCTGGTCGAGCGCGAACGTCTTGTCGAGGTGCGACTTGAATGTGGCTTCGCCATCTGCGTTCGCGCTTTCCCCGTACACTTTGGGGCTCGGCATTTCGGCGAACGGGCTCCAGTACCCGCGGCTCTCGATGGCGGCGAGTGCGTGTTTCAGCGTGTCTTCGTGCTTCGTGAACAGTGCATGGGTCATGGCGGCAGCCTGATGGACGTTGAGAGGGGTTGGATCGATTAATTAACCGACCGGTTGGTCGGAGAATGGTAGCATCAAACTATTCGCATGTGCGAGGCGTTTCTCATTTCATTGATCGAGGAGAAATAGATGGCTTACGAGAACATCCTGGTGGAGACCCGGGGGCGTGTCGGGCTGGTTACGCTGAACCGTCCGAAGGCGCTGAATGCGCTGAACGATGCGCTGATGGATGAACTGGGCGCCGCGCTGAAAGCGTTCGATGCGGACGATGGCATTGGTGCGATCGTCGTGACCGGGAGCGAGAAGGCATTCGCGGCCGGCGCGGACATCGGCATGATGGCGACCTACTCCTATATGGATGTCTATCGGGGCGACTACATCACGCGCAACTGGGAGACGGTCCGCGAGATCCGCAAGCCGATCATTGCCGCGGTTTCGGGCTTTGCGTTGGGCGGTGGCTGCGAGCTGGCCATGATGTGCGACATCATCTTCGCGGCTGACACAGCCAAGTTCGGCCAGCCGGAAATCAAGCTGGGCGTCATGCCGGGTGCGGGCGGCACGCAGCGCTTGCCGCGCGCGGTGTCGAAAGCGAAGGCGATGGATATGTGCCTGACGGCTCGCTTCATGGATGCTGCCGAAGCGGAGCGCGCGGGGCTCGTGTCGCGTGTGCTACCGGCCGACACGCTGCTCGACGAGGCGCTTGCCGCCGCGGCGACGATCGCCGAGTTTTCGCTGCCGGCGGTCATGATGGTCAAGGAATCGGTGAACCGCGCGTACGAGACGACGCTGGCCGAAGGCGTCCACTTCGAGCGTCGGCTATTCCATTCGCTGTTCGCGACCGAAGACCAGAAGGAGGGGATGGCGGCATTCGTCGAAAAACGGAAGCCGGTATTCAAGCACCGCTGATTGGGCTGCCCGGGTAGGTGGGCAGCGACTGGTCGGTATCGGCTGTTGGCGTGATTGCCCATCCGGTCGAGCCCGAGCCCCCGTGCGCGTCAGCGCACGGGGGCTTTTTCAAAATATTTTCACAAAGGGCTTGCGTAGATGGGGGCGGGTGCTTAGAATCACGCCTCTTTCGCGCTAACGGAAACGCGGCGCGGGAGAGGGAAGCAGGGTTGGCGGTGCGCAGCAGTCTGAAGCGCGCAGCTGGCCTGGAAGTTGAGCCCCGCAGTCGCAACGATGTAGTTTAAAAAGTTGTTGACGATCTGCGAAACACGGTTCATAATCTCGCTTCTCTGCTGCTGAAAACGCAGCGCTGCTGAGAAACGCGAAGTTCCTCGCAGAGTGCTCTTTAAAAATTAACAGCCGATAAGTGTGGGCGCTTGATGAAAGCGAGCTGATCCTCGGATCAGATAGCGAAAGTATCAAGAGTCTCACACTAAAGTAAGTCAGGTTTATGAAGTGATTCATATTCCTGTCAGCTTTGAGTGAGCGACCGGTTCTTAACTGAACCGAAAA